>JAYUBY010000077.1:0-8008 GCA_043740635.1 Alphaproteobacteria bacterium | reverse complement strand
CGCGTGCGGTTCCTGGGCGGCCCGGCGCGCCGCGAACTGGCCTTCTGGCTGCTGCCGGTGGCGAGCTTCGCGCTCAGCATCTGGCTGGCGCTGAAGGCCCGCGGGGTCGACAACGAGGCCGCGATCATCCTCTTCGGGATCCGCGCGGTCTCCGCCCCGCTGCTGGCGGTCATCCACCTGCGATGGGTCGGCGACGCGCTAAAGCCTTGAATGCGGACCGCGTAGGCCGTTTAAGGCGCGCGACCGTTGCAACTTCCTCTCCCAGGACTGCCCGACCCATGGCCGACAAGCCCGTCAAGAAAGTCGTCCTCGCCTATTCCGGCGGCCTCGACACCTCGATCATCCTGAAGTGGCTTCAGACGGAATACGGCGCCGAGGTGGTGACCTTCACCGCTGACCTCGGCCAAGGCGAAGAGATCGAGCCCGCGCGCGCCAAGGCTTTGGCCGCCGGCGTGAAGCCCGAGAACATCTTTATCGAGGACGTGCGTGAGGAGTTCGTCCGCGACTTCGTCTTCCCGATGTTCCGCGCCAACACGGTCTACGAAGGCCAGTACCTGCTCGGCACATCTATCGCCCGGCCGTTGATCGCCAAACGCCAGATCGAGATCGCGCGGCTGACCGGCGCCGACGCCGTAAGCCATGGCGCGACGGGCAAGGGGAACGACCAGGTCCGCTTCGAGCTCGCCTACTATGCCTTGGAACCCGACATCCACGTGATCGCGCCCTGGCGTGAATGGAGCTTCAAGAGCCGCGAGTCCCTGCTCGACTTCGCCGAGAAGCACCAGATCCAGATCACCAAAGACAAGCGCGGCGAGGCGCCATTCAGCGTCGACGCCAACCTGTTGCACTCCTCGTCCGAAGGTAAGGTCCTGGAGGACCCCGCCGTCGAAGCGCCGGAGTTCGTGCACATGCGCACGATCTCGCCGGAGAACGCGCCGGACCAACCGACCGTCTTCACCATGGACTTTGAGAAGGGCGACCCGGTCGCGATCAATGGAGTGGGGTATTCGCCCGCCGCGCTCCTCACCAAGCTCAACCTGCTTGGCCACGACAATGGCGTCGGCCGCCTCGACCTGGTGGAGAACCGCTTCGTCGGGATGAAGTCGCGCGGCGTCTATGAGACCCCCGGCGGCACGATCCTGCTGGCCGCCCACCGGGGCATCGAGTCCATCACGCTGGATCGCGGGTCTATGCATCTGAAGGACGAACTGATGCCGAGGTACGCGTCGCTCATCTACAATGGCTTCTGGTTTGCACCCGAACGCGAGATGCTGCAGGCTGCCATCGACCTGTCGCAGCAGATGGTCACCGGCCAAGTGCGAGTGAAGCTCTACAAGGGTAACGTCTCGATCATCGGCCGCACCAGCCCCTATTCACTCTACGATCAGGACCTGGTCACATTCGAAGAGGGCGCGGTCGCCTATGACCACCGCGACGCGGCGGGCTTCATCAAGCTCAACGCGCTCCGCCTACGGGTCCAGGCGCAGCGGGACAAGCGGATCAAGTCCTAAGCCCACAAGCCGACCCGGGGCCGGTGGCGAAAGCCGGTTTCCGCTGAACCCCATTACATGCCAAGCTCACGCCAAAGGGCGAAGCTTCGTTCGCCAGGTTTCGGGGGAGACTGCACATGATGGCGCATCGGTTGGTGGCCTTAGTTACCATTCTGGCCCTGCTGACCTATTTCTGGATGAGCACGCGGGTCCCGGCGGCCCGAGCCAAATCCGGCATTCAGGCGCCAGCAATGACCGGCGACCCGCTGCTCGAGAGAACCATTCGGGCCCACTACAACACCCTTGAATGGCTTCCGATGTTCCTGGCGGGCCTTTGGCTCTTCGCGATCTACTGGAACGAACAGGTCGCTGCTGGCCTAGGCGTTGTCTGGATCGTCGGTCGGATCATGTACGGCCTAGGGTACATCTCCGATGCGTCCAAGCGCGGGCCAGGCTTCCTGGTACAGGCCGTGGCCACAGCAATCCTGTTGTTTGGCGCTCTGGGCAAGATCACCTACAGCCTTGCGACCGGCGCTGCGTAACCGTCCTTGCGGCGCCTGAAACACCGCAACCACAATTTCGGCCAAGTGTTGTGTGGACTGAGGTCGGACTGCTGAGGTTTGCCTCGCTTAGAGATTCGCCATGACCAAGACATTCACTTCGATCGCTGCCGCCCTGGTCCTGGCGGCAGGGCTGAACGCCTGCGTCTCGCCCACGCCTTACCAGCCTATCGTCAAGAGTGGCTTTTCGGCTGGGGGCTACTCAGAGACCAGGATCGAGCCGAACCGCTGGCGGGTCACCTTCGCCGGCAACGCCATGACCACCCGCGACACCGTGGAGGGCTATCTGCTGTTCCGAGCGGCGGAGCTCACCCTGCAGAATGGCGACGACTGGTTCTCGATTGACGAGCGCCATACCGACGACAAGTCGCGGACCTACGTCCTGCCCGATCCGCTCTACCGCCCCTGGTATGGCCCAGGCTTCGGCTACTGGCGGCCGTCCTGGCGCTATCGGGGGGGGCGCGCTGCGGCCTGGCGTGCGTGGGATCCATTGTTTGGCGACCCCTTCTGGGGAGACGGGGTGGACGTACAGACCGTCCAGAACTTCGAGGCCTCTGCAGAGATTCTCACCCACAAGGGCGTCAAGCCCACGGACGATCCTCGCGCCTTCGACGCCCATGCGGTTGTTGAGAACCTGAAACCGAAGGTCCAGCGCCCCACAACGAAGTGAGGGGCTAGAGCAGGAAGCCCGCTGCAGCCACACCCAGACCCGTGAGGCCAAGGCCGATCGACCCCAACCAGAACGCCCTGCGCCGGGTGATGATGGCCACTGTGCAGATCGCGATCCCGATTTCCAGCAGGGTCGCTCCGGCTGTCAGCCAGTGGTGGTGATGCTCGTGGTTGCGGCTGGCAGCCAGAAGCTTGTCGCGCTCCGCCTCGTTTTCCAGAGCCTGCTTCTTGACCTCGGCCTGTTTGGAGACCTGCTCCTTGGCCGTATCGGCGTACTTCGTCGCCTTGGCCCCGCCGGCGTCCGCGGCAATGCCGTAGATGTGCTTCTTGAGGCTGTCGGCCTGGTACTCGCCCCAGGTGTCAGTGGCCTTGTCCTGGCTGAGGACGGCCTCACTGGATGAAGTGATCGCGCCGCCCGCCTCGATGGTCTCCAGGCTGCCCACGGCCGCCGCCAGGACCGCTAGGACCGCGATGGTGATCGACACCCGGTTGATGAAGGGGTCGTGTTCGTGGGCGGCATGCTCTGCGTGTTCGGCGTGCTCGTGGGCTTCGAGCGCGGGATCATGGGTCATTTGGGCTCCCTGGCGGACATGCGTCGACGAACCCTCCAGGGCCGTCGACGTCAGCGTCTTCTATATCTGCGGAAATTTGGAGCGGGCCAAGAGATTCGAACTCTCGACCCCAACCAAGCTTTTGTTCCTTCCTCGGAGTGGGGAGGCGGCCGGTAAGGAGTGGGCTACTAGGCGCGGTCGCCGGCCACGTAGGGAACCGAAGGCCAAGGCACCGGTTCCTTTCTTAGAGACTGCGCCAACAGGGAGACCATCGTATGGCTCGTGAGGATCAGCAGGGCCCCCAGGCCGAACTCCCCCGCACCGACTCTTCGGACCAGGTCCTCAGGGCGGTCATCGCCCAACGACTTGAGGACGAACTCGAGCTCGACCTGCGCGGCGTCGAGGTGATTGTCGGCAACGCCGAGGTCACCCTCAACGGCCGGGTTAGGCACAAAGCCGACAAACGCCGCATCGAGGATGTCGCTGACATCACCGGCGTGCGTCACGTGCAGAATAACCTGCGCGTCCATGAGCATGGTGACTGGACCTTCTTCTAACGCCCGCGGAAGGTTGCTGACGCATCCTCGGAAGGATCAGCCACCGATCTCGTTCTAGAACCGAATCTACTTCCCGCTCGGGGGCCTGAGTTCGCATAAATGATCGGGCCGAGATTTCAGCTCGTGGTAGCGGTGAATGACTGGCGCAGCCGCAAGCGCCGCCAGATGATGGCTAAGCGCTTGCATTTGTGCGGGGAATTTGGAGCGGGCGAAGAGATTCGAACTCTCGACCCCAACCTTGGCAAGGTTGTGCTCTACCACTGAGCTACGCCCGCGCTCCTCGGGGACCGGTCCGCCCCGAAAATTCGAGAGGCGGCTTATGGCAGACGCCCCCACGCTTTGCAATGGCCCGTTTGCGCACAGGCTTAACGGCCGAATTTCGGATCCTTGAGGCGCCGCTTGTTCACGTGGTCCTCGCGGGCCGGAGCAATTTCTTCCGGGTATTCGCCCTTAAAGTAGTAGCGCTGCCAGGCCTCCTTGGTGGCCTCGGGGTCCTGGCGGAAAATCCGCTGATTGAATTCCGTGCGATGCTTTTCCCAGACGCCGTACTGGTGGGCGAGCTCGGGGTTGGAATCGAGCCTTTTGATTACCGGTTGGATGTCGTGCAGGAATTTATCCTGGATCAGCGTGATGAAGCAGAAAGGCTCTCCCTTTTCGAAGCGAACCTTGCCCGGCCGCGTGAAGAGCCAATTCATCGTGAAAGGGAACGGCAGCCAGTCGGTCTCCACGACGCCGGCCAGCGGCTGGATTCCATCCTTGATGTGGTTGGGCGCGCCCATCGCCATCATCGACCAGCCCGGCGGCGTCTTGAACATGTAACCGGTGTGCATGGTGACCACGCCGTGGCTGAAATGGCTTTTGGCGAAGCGGTTGAAGTGCGGATGAGGATTGATCGGCTCCAACTTGATATCGTCCTGGTGGATCCCGCCATTCCATTCGGCGGTGAATGCCATTGGACAGAGGATTTCCCAGCCTGAGGTGTTGGCCATATTCATCGGCAGGCACCGATAGGCGTGGCGCGCGTGGAAAGCGTCCATCCAGTCGCGCGGCTGGCGTCCGGCCACGATCTCAGGCGGCGTCACCCCCGGCTCGACCGTGGGATAGCACTCCAGTTCAGGGGCGGGCATGGGCTTGGACGACCTCGCGACGGCTGGCTTGGCGAAGACCTAATGCAGCCGGGGGCAGGCGCAAAGAAAAACCCCAGCCGCTGGCGCGGTCGGGGCTCGTCTTCATCGTTGAAGGCTTACGAGCCTCCTTAGGGTCAGGCTCGGACGCGGAGCGGAACCAGCCGCTGGCGGCGTTGGGCGCGCAACACGGCGCCGGTTGCGCCGAACCCGACGATCAACAGGGCCCAGCTCGCCGGCTCCGGGACGGCCCCGGAGATGCCGGCTACTTCACTGATCTCGAAGGCGTTCTGGTTCGATCCAAGGGTGACGCTGTCGATCGGCTTGTTGAAGGTAAGCGTCAGTCGACCGTTGGTGTTGCTGCTCTGCTGATTGCCGTTAGCCTGGTTCACAACGGTCATATCGGCCACCGTCTGGCCATTGATCGCAGGGCCCGCCGTGCCGTCCGCATAGTGGAACGAGAGCGTGTTGTAGGTGTCGAGCGAGCCGACATAGAAGCTGAGCTCGCTCAGACCCGCGCCGCCGATCGTCAGGGTGGCCGTCTGGCCTCCCTGGATCGATAGATATTGTGTGCCGTCGCGGCCCGTGGAGCCGTCATAGACGCTGGCGCTAGAGGGCACGGCCGGGGCGGCGCTGACGCCGTCAACCGAACCGGTGAAGAGCTCAGCGGTGCCGCTAAGGCCGAAGCCGGGGCCGTTGAAGGTTATGGCGCCAAGCGTCGGGCCTCCCTGGAACTGGGTGATCTCTGTCTCGCCCGCGTTCATCGTCCAATCGAGCGGGCTGAAAGTGATTGTCATGGCGGCGCTGGCGGAACCCGCAACGAGGGCGGTCGCGGCGGCCGCAGCCAGGGCCAGGAAACGAAGGTTCATGGAGCGAGCTCTCATTTTTCCCCGAAGCGCCAGGGTTCTGGGCTCGAGGTGACCTGAAACGGCACACAGATTTGCGGCCAAGCCTCTGTCGTGCAATCGAGGGGCCATGAAGACACGCGCCGACCTGATGGCCCTGCTGGACATGCTGGGCATCGAGACCCGCACCCACGAGCACCCCGCGGTTTTCCGGGTCGGTGAGGGCGAGGAGATCAAGGCTCAGATCGCCGGCGCTCATACCAAGAATTTGTTCTTGAAGGACGCCAAGGGTCAGCTGTGGCTGATTTCCGCAGCCGACCGGACGGAGATCGATTTAAAGCGCCTGCACCACGTGATCGGCTCAGCTCGGATATCGTTCGGCTCGGCGGCGCTGATGGAGGAAACCTTGGGTGTGACCCCAGGCTCGGTCACCGCCTTCGGCCTGATCAATGACGACGGCCACCGATTGCGTTTCGTTCTCGACCGCGCCCTTGCCGAGGCGCCGCGCTTGAATTTCCACCCGCTGACAAACACTGCCACCACGGGGATCGACCAGTCGGGCTTCCGGGCGTTCCTCGCCGCCGTCGGCGTCGTGCCGTTGGTAGTCGATTTCTCGGCCATGTCAGTGGTCGAAATAGATGACATGCGTTGAAGCCGTCGCCCGTCGGGACCATCTTGGCGGCCGTAACGTTGTGAATTTGAGTTGAGGACCAGGGTTATGAGCCTGATCGGAGAAACCGCGGGACCCGCACCGGCCGACCTTATCAAGGATACGACCGACGCGAGCTTCATCGACGATGTCGTGGAGGCATCAAAGACGCAGCCGGTGATTGTCGATTTCTGGGCGCCCTGGTGCGGCCCCTGCCGGCAGCTCGGCCCGACCTTGGAAAAGGCTGTCACAGCCGCCAAGGGCAAGGTGAAGCTGGTCAAGGTCGATATCGACAAGAACCCAACCTACGCCGGCCAATTGCGCGTGCAGTCTATCCCTGCGGTCTTCGCCTTCGTCGACGGCAAACCGGTGGACGGTTTCATGGGCGCCCTGCCCGACAGCCAAGTCCGCGACTTCGTCGACAAATTGGCCAAATCCGCCAAAAGCGGCGTCTCGCCGCTCGACGAACTTCTCGAGATGGCGAAGGAGTCGCTCGAGGTCGGGGACATGGGCGGCGCAGCCCAGGCCTATGCCCAGGTCCTGCAAGCCGACCCCGCCAACGTGAAAGCCATTGGCGGTCTCGCTAAAGTCTACCTGGCCTCCGGCGATGACGAGCGCGCGGGCGAAGTCGTCGCCTTGGCTCCGGCCGAAGCCAAGGATCCCGACATCGATAGCGTGCGCGCAGCCTTGGCGCTGGCCGCTGAAGCACCTGCCGACACCACGGAGTTCGAGACCCGGCTCGCCAAGGATCCGGACGACCATCAAGCCAGATTTGACCTGGCCGCGGCGCTCGCGGGTCAGCACAAGCTGGCGGAAGCCGCCGACCAGCTGCTGACCATCATCGAAAAGGACCGCGCCTGGAACGACGAGGCCGCCCGCAAGCAGCTTCTCATTGTCTTCGAGGCCGCCGGCCAGATGTCCGAAATCGCCCGCAACGGTCGCCGCCGCCTGTCAGCGATCTTGTTCAGTTGAGCCGCCGGGAGACGCTTTCCATGCCGCCCTATCGTCTCACCGCCGACCTGCCACAGATGATCCCGGTCTTCCCATTGGACGGAGCTCTGCTGTTGCCTGGCGGCGACCTGCCGCTGCAAATATTCGAGCCCCGCTACCTCAACATGATCGACGACGTGATGGCCGTCGACCGGATCATCGGCATGATCCAGACGCGGCAGGGCGGCGACCGGGAACGCCCGAAGTTGTCCGATGTTGGCTGCGCAGGGAGCATTACCAGCTACGCTGAGACCTCTGACGGCCGCTACTTGATCACGATCACCGGCGTCTGCCGCTTCGACGCGGGCGCTGAGCTGATGATCCCGACGCCCTACCGCCAGCTGCGTGCCCGCTACGACCGCTTCCAGGGCGACCTCGCCGAGGACGAACAGGCCCAGGCCCCCAAGGCGGCCCGCGAGCGCTTCGCCAAGGCCCTGAAGCGCTATCTCAACCGCCGCGAGCTCGATATCGACTGGGAGACCGCCCACACGGCCCCGCTGGAAGCGCTGGTCAACAGCCTCGCCATGGGCCTGCCCTTCGAGCCAGCCGAGAAACAGGCTCTGCTGGAAGCCC
>JAYUBY010000076.1:0-2896 GCA_043740635.1 Alphaproteobacteria bacterium | reverse complement strand
GGCGACAGCGCACGCTCCGCGGCATCGAGGAGCGCGCCAACCCGTTCGACCTTGGTGCTGACGGAGGATGCGGGCGCCCCTTCAGACAGGCTTGCCCGGAGATCTCCCATGGCGCCTTCCACCCGCGCCATGAGCGCGCTATCGCGCGCTGTCAGCGCCGGCTCGACGGGCTCGAAACCATCCAGATAAGCCGCGAGCGCCAACTCCTGAGCGGCTTTCCTGTCGCCCGCCTTGTAGGCGACGAGGCTTTGGGCGAGTTTCGTGCGCGCGATGCTAAGACTGCCAACGCCTTGGGTCCCGACCGCCTCTGGGTGTCGGCGCAAATAGGCGGTGACTTGCCGCGCTCGGTCTTCGCCGATGTCGCCCGCCAGGGCCGACGGCGAGGTCTGGCTCAGGGTTTGGAGATTGGCGAACCGCGCCCGCAACCCCGGGTCCTGCTTCCAGATCCGTTCGCCGGACTGGGCCTGCGCGTCGTCGAATGCGAAGCGGCCGACGTAGAAGGCCAGGGCCCACCGATCCTGGGCCGGGAGTTGGGCGAAGCTGGGCATCGCCGTCCCGTCCAGCCCTTGTCCAATGACTTGATAGAGGCCGAACACGCTGCGTTGGCGCGCCCGCGTAACGTCGCTGAACGCGACCGGCTTAGGGTCCAACCCTTTGGCGTTCGGACCGTCGGCGTTCCCGCTCGTCCCGTGACAGGCCGCGCAGTTCTCCACGTAGAGCGCCGCGCCGCGCGCGAGGTCCGGCGCGGTCGTCGGTGCGAGTGGCGTGGGATAGGCCTTCAGCAGTTCCCCACCCAGTCTGTGAGCGCGATCCGCTACTTCGGCCGGCGGCGCCTTGCGCGCGATCGCCGCCTTCAGGTCATCCGCCTCCTGGACCAATTGTGGCTTGACCGCGGTCCCTGGCAGGTCCGCCAGGCGGTCCCGCACCGAGGCGGAGAACTCGCTCATCTCCGCATATTCGGAGGCGCTCACGACGTGGCCATCCTTGACGGCCCCAGCATAATCCACGGCCAGATAGTCGAGGAGCCGCCAGGCGACCTGCGCGGATGGCGCGGTCTCCGCCTTTGCCAATCCGGGCGTGGTCAGGGTAGCGAACGCCAAAGCAGCGACCAGGAGACGGCCAAGGGACGGCATGGGAATCCAATTTGCGACTGCGAATAACTCTTAACTGCTATATAAATCCTCTACCCACTAGAGGATCAAGCGCCTTGCCGTTGGGCATAGTGATGCGACGGCTGGCCATTGATGAAGTCGGCGAGCCGCTCGTCTGGGAAGGGGGGGCGGGACCCTTCAGTCACCTCATGCACCACCGTCTCCGTGGCCAAAAGAGCGCGAGGAATGACAGAGCGAAAATCCCGAACGAGCGAGATCAGCCGAAAGGACGGCGCGACGACCTCATGTCCCCCGCGTCGGCGCAGTCGAGGCGCAGCGACCGTCGAGCACATGCATCAATAGTAGCGCTGCAGGACCAGGGCGCGTTTGGAGCCGTCGGCCAGGGACAACAGGACCTTCGCCCCCACCGGTCCGTAGCGCCAGCGCGACAGCCCCCCGACCACATAGTCCGGCCCGATCGGCGCGCCGTTCACGGCGGTGATGCTCTCGCCTTCGCGCCAACCGGCCCTGGCGGCCGGGCCGCCCAGCGCCACGTGAACCACCCGCAGCCGATCCGGCTCGATGGCGAGCCCCAGCCCGGAGAGGTCGCGTTGGAAAGGGGCGATCGTCAGGCGAGCCGCGGGCTGCAGCCAAAGCATTCCTCCCGTGACGTCCAGCGCGAACCCGTAGCGCTCAAGGACCGGCAGCCCCAGCTTGGCCGGAACGAGGCTGCTGTCGGTCTTCGCCAGGACTTCGCAGGGAACATCCTTCAATTGGCCCCGTCCAACCTGTAGCGTCGCGACGGAGACGGTGCGGCTGATCGAGATGCCATCCACGCCCCCCGTGGCCGCTGAGGAAACCTGGCGACCGGTCAGCAATCCCTGCGCATCGGCCAGGGCCGGCGAGACGGTCAGGGGATTGGAACTGCCCAGGTCCAGGGCGGCCGCGACCGGGTCCTTGCCTTCAAACGCGACAGGAATGGAAAGCTGCCCGCGCGCGCTTCTCGCGACCGCGAACCGCTCGGCGTCCGTCCCCGGCCGGAAACCCTCTCTCGGCCAGAGCGCGAGGCGCCGGGCGGGGAAATCGATTTCCAGGACCTCATCCCTCAGCGCGTCGACGCCCAGGATGAGATGCGGCGCGCCGGCGTCGGCACCGAAGATCGACATAAAGTCAGTCACGAGGTAGCGGTAAGTCGCCAGACTGACGCCGCCCACCTGAAAGGCCAGGTCGCCACCCGCGGCGAGTGTGGCCGAGCCAATGTCACCGCGGACGCTGCGGTTCCCTGCGGGTTTCAGGCCGAGGCGCTGGGCGACCGCGGTATCAACGACGGTCGCCGCCGATCCGGTATCGATCAGGACTCGAATGGGCTCGCCAAGCAGCGTCCCGGCCACAATCACCGCATCCGGGTCGGCGAGCAGCGGCGTCCAGGGGTCGCCGGACTTTGGGGTGGCCGCTGCACTCATCGCTTTGCCTCCTACGGCCGTCACTGCGCCGGCCAGCACCGCGAGCGACCCAACGCCGCGCAGCAGGTGTCGCCGGGAACTTGCTCCGCAGCGCATGGGTGTGCTCCCTGTCGTTGGCGCCAGGCACGCGTTAGCTTGCCCTAACCGGCTGGTGGCTCTGAGAATGGTTGTAGGACCTTAGCTGAAACTTCGGATTCGCGATCGTATTGAGTCGCGTGGGTCGGCAATTAAGGGTGATCATGGTGTGGACAAATGCACGTGGTGCGGCGACGCTGGTGCTTGGCGTGGCCTTGCTGGCTCTGTTTTCCGCCCCCGCGCAGGCGCAAACCCAAGCTCCGGCCG
>JAYUBY010000075.1:0-21686 GCA_043740635.1 Alphaproteobacteria bacterium | reverse complement strand
GACGCCCAGGCCGAGACCACCGGGATCGCCGCCCTGCTTAGGGGTTTGAGCGAGCGTGGCGTCGACTTCAAGGACCTGCAGACCCAGCAAAGCTCGCTGGAGGAAATCTTCGTGAGCCTCGTAAGGGGCCAGGCATGAACACCTTTGCGATCCGCGCGATCTATCGGTTCGAAATGGCGCGCACCTTCCGCACCATCGTCCAGTCGATCGCAGCACCCGTGATCACGACCTCGCTCTATTTCATCGTCTTCGGCGCGGCCATCGGATCGCGCATGAAGGCGATCGACGGAATTACCTACGGCGCCTTCATCGTGCCTGGCCTGATCATGCTGTCGATCCTCACCGAAAGCATCTCCAACGGCTCCTTCGGAATCTACATGCCCAAATGGTCGGGAACGATCTACGAGATGCTGTCAGCCCCGGTGTCGGCGGGCGAAATCCTCTTAGGCTACGTCGGTGCTGCGGCCTCCAAGGCCGTCATGCTGGGGTTGATCATCCTGGCGACCGCGCGGCTGTTCGTGCCGTTCGGGATCGTCCACCCGCTGTGGGCGGCGGCCTTCCTGGTGCTGACGTCCGTCACCTTTTCCCTGTTCGGGTTCATTCTCGGCATCTGGGCGGACAGCTTCGAGAAGTTGTCGATCGTCCCGCTGATGGTGGTGACGCCGCTCACGTTCCTCGGCGGCAGCTTCTATTCGATCAACATGCTGCCGGTGTTCTGGGGCAAGGTCGCTTTGTTCAACCCGGTGGTCTACTTGGTCTCAGGGTTTCGCTGGAGCTTCTATGGGGTCTCTGACGTGGGCGTCGGGATCAGCCTGGGCATGACACTGGTCTTCATGCTGATCTGCCTCACCGGCGTCTGGTGGATCTTCCGTACCGGCTGGCGGCTGAAGACCTAAACACCCGAACTCGCGCTACTCGTCCTCGTCGAATTTCGCGCTGACCAGCACACGAAGCGCCTCGACGGCGGCCTCCGCCTCAGCACCCTCGGCTTCGATATCGATGCAGCAGCCGGGCCCGGCGGCCAGCATCATCAGGCCCATGATCGAGCGGGCGTCGACCGTCTGGCCATCCTTGGAGACCCGAACCTCGGCGTCAAAGCCTGAGGCCAGCTTCACGAATTTGGCGGAGGCGCGGGCGTGCAGGCCGCGCTTGTTGACGATCTCGACCGTGCGAACCGCGGTGCCGCTCACGTCTCGCTGGTCCCTACTTTTCGCCAGCAAGCACGTAGGAGGCGACAGATATGTATTTGCGGCCGGCCTCCTGAGCGCAGGCCACGGCATCCTCAAGGCTCTGACGGGCGCGCACGCTGGCAAGCTTGATCAGCATGGGTAGGTTAAGGCCGGCGATCACTTCGGCCTTGGTCTGCTCCATCACGGAAATGGCGAGGTTTGACGGCGTGCCGCCAAACATGTCGGTGAGCAGGATCACGCCAGCGCCCGTGTCTACACGGCCGCAGGCAGCCAGGATGTCCTTGCGGCGGCGCTCCATGTCGTCTTCGGGGCCAATACAGATGGCTTCCACCGCGGCCTGCGGCCCGACCACATGCTCCATGGCGAAGACGAACTCCTCCGCCAGTCGCCCGTGCGTAACAATCACGAGCCCGATCATGCCCCGAGCCCGTTCAATGCAAACTCTTCCAAGGGTATCCCCACCCGCCGCGGTCAAATTCCCGTCCCGCGAAGCCGAGCTAAATACGCCTCTTGGCTGCCTCGTCAAAGTGGCTGAGCGCGCGACGAAGTCCCGCAGGCGCGGAAGCTAGTCTTAAGTCAACTTCTACGCGTGGAATTTCAACCCCTAGTAGTCGCTCGTAGGTCGGTTCGGGGATACGTTCAGAGCCCCCGCTGCAGGCCACCAGGACGACCTCCGCCAGCGTCAGGGCAGGAACGGCGATGACATCGAGCCCTCGGACTTCCAACCTTCCCGCCAAAGTCTCCGGCGCCCGGCCAAACAACCGCCGGTCCGAGACCCAGAGGATGACTCGGTCGTCGGCGACCAGGCGGAAGCCCTCATCCAGCGCGCGAAGCGCCAGATCACTCTTGCCGGTTCCCGGGGGGCCCTCGATCAGGACACCGCGCCAGCGACCGCCTTCAGGGCCGCTTTCTCGAATGGCGACCAGCCCAGCGTGACGGATCACGTTTTCGCCTCGGGCAGGAAGAGCATGAAGATCGCCCCAGCCACCTTGCCCTCCACAATTCGGTTTTGAGCCCTAAGCGAGCCTCCGTGTGTCTCGACGATCTGTCGAGCAATGGAGAGGCCCAGGCCGGAGTTGCCGCCGAACGCCGCGCCCTTGGGCCGTGAAGTGTAGAAGCGCTCGAAGATGGTCTCCAGATTCTCCGGCGGAATTCCGGGGCCGGAATCCGAAATCGTAGCGATTACCCGTCCGGCAACCTTCTGCACCGCCACCACGACCTCGGCTCCAGGTGGGCTGAATGAGCGGGCGTTATCGATCAGGTTTCTGAACACCTGCCCAAGTGACCCCTCCCGGCCAAGCACCATGGCCGGTTCGACAACGGTCGGCCGCAGGAAGACCACGCCGACGTCGCCCGGCTTGGCCGTCGCCTGATAAGTCGCAACGATGTCGGCGATCAGCCGCTCGAGGTCGATGATCTTGGGCGCGTCGCGGGAGAGCTCAGCGTCCAGCCGCGAGGCGTTGGAGATGTCCGTCACCAGGCGGTCGAGCCGCTGCACGTCGTTCTTGAGGATGCCAAGCAGGCGCTCTCGGGCCGCAGGGTCGGTGACGATGTCCAGCGTCTCTACCGCCGAGCGCAGGGAGGTCAGCGGGTTTCTGATCTCATGGGCCACGTCGGCCGCAAAGCTTTCGATCGCATCCATCCGCTCAGACAGCGCCTGGGTCATATCCTCAAGGCTACGGGTAAGGTCGCCGAGCTCATCGTCACGCTTGGCGAGATCGGGCAGGGAGATGGCGCGTGCGCCAGCCAGCCGCACCCGGTCGGCAGCCCGCGCAAGCCGCCGCACGGGCTGGGCGATGAGCTGGGTCAGCAATACCGACGACGACAGCGTCACGGCGACGGCGATCAGGATAAACGGGATCAACGCCATCCGCTCACGGGCAATGATGGCATCGACGTCGTTGGCCTCCAGCGTCAGTACGCCGAGCACCGCCTGCACGTGCTGGATCGGGATTGACACCGACACCACCCGCTTGCCGTCCTCGCCCCGCCGCAGACCCGCCATGTGCTGTCCGCGCAACGCCTTCATCACCTCGGCATGAAGTGCCGCCTGAGCCGCATCGGCCGTCGAGCCCCGTGGCGGTCGAGCGAGGCCGAGCGAAACGCCTGGGCCGCCCCGTGGCCTCGCCGCCGGTAGGGTTCGCTGCTCCACCCGATCGGCGACCAACTCGCTGTCGGCCATCGGCTGGCCCTGGGCGTCAAACAGTCGGGCGCGCTGGGTCTTCGGATTTGCCAGCATTTCCAGCGTGAGACCCGCGTTGGGATCCAACGCAGGCGTCGGGTCGCCGATTGTGGCGGCCTGATCGATGATCGAGGCCATCAACTCGCCTTGGGTGGTCAGGCTATCGATTCGGGCGTTGACCAGCCCCTGGCGAATTTCGTTCAGCACTAGGGCCCCGACGATCAGGACCGCCAGGCCAAGGACGTTCAACGAGATAATCAGCCGACCAAGGCGCGTGCCTGGCAGCCAGCGGAAGCGCGAGACCCTCCTTTCGGAGGGTCCGAGCCCTCGTTCAAGTTTCGCGGTATCGGTATCCGACGCCATAGAGGGTTTCGATTGCGTCGAACTCTGGGTCAACGTCGCGGAACTTCTTGCGCATGCGCTTGATGTGGCTGTCGATGGTGCGGTCATCGACATAGACCTGATCGTCGTAGGCCGCGTCCATCAAGTTGTCGCGGCTCTTCACGAAGCCCGGTCGTTGCGCCAGCGACTGCAGAAGCAGGAATTCGGTCACGGTTAGCTTCACGGGCTTGCCTTCCCACAGACAATCGTGACGCGCCGGATCGAGTGTGAGCTTCCCGCGCTTTATGGCGCGTGTACCCTCGGCGCCCGCTGCGAGCGTTTGGGGCTCTTCGCCCTCGACGCCCGCACGACGAAGCACCGCTTTCACCCGTTCGATCAGCAGGCGCTGGCTGAAGGGTTTGTGCATGTAGTCGTCGGCGCCGAGGTTAAAGCCCAAGATCTCGTCGATCTCTTCGTCCTTCGAGGTGAGAATGATCACCGGCATGTCGGAGGTCCGGCGGAGCCTGCGCAGAACCTCCATCCCGTCCATGCGCGGCATCTTCACGTCGAGAATGGCCAGGTCCGGCGGCTCGTTCTCCAGCGCCGCCAACCCGGACGCGCCGTCGTAGTAGGCCTTCACGGTATGGCCGTGGCTTTCGAGCGCGAGGCTGACCGATGTGACGATGTTTTCGTCGTCGTCCACCAGGGTGATTTTGGCCATTGAGGGTTCATCGTCTCCGTCAGCAATCGTCGCTGAAGCTAGTCATCCTGCACCGTGGCCTCAATGGGGCGACATGACGACAGTCAATCGGACCTTAAAGCTTCGCCACTAGTATTCCGGGCACTGAGGAGGGACTCTATGTCCGGTGGCGCCGTCCATTTCGAGATTTTTGTCCGCCGCCAACCGGACTCCGCCTGGGTCCTGAAAGCGGCCACCGAAGTGCGGCTGACAGCGCTCGATATGGCCAATGAGCTGGTCAAAAAGGGCCAGGTCGCTGCAGCGCGGGTGATGCGCGAAACCCTGGACCCGGAAACTGGCGAATACCTTTCCCTCACTATCCTGAACATTGGAGTCCCTGAGCGCTCGAAGAAGGTCAAGGTTCCAGAACCCACCGAGCCTCTCTGCATTTCGCCGCAGGACCTTTACAGCTGTCACGCCCGCGAACGGATCGGGCGGCTGTTCGAAACTTGGCTGGAGCGCCACCAGGCGACGCCGTTCGAACTGCTGCATCGGCCGGACCTCGTCGAACAGCTGGAAGCCAGCGGCGTCGAGATCCAGCACGCTATCCAGATGATCGCCGTGCCGGAAGCTCACTCTCGCGGTGCAACGGTCGCGGCGATGACCGCCAATTTCAAAAGCCTGGGTGACCGCGCCATCGAGCGGCTGATGGGTGACGCCCGCAAGGGCCTTCCGCACGTCAGCCCAGAGACCTTCGCCAAGGTCGCAAGCCACCTGGTCAAAGATCCCGATGGCGCCTATCGCCTGGGCTGCGCGGTGGCGACCAGCCTCGCGCCCGCCGAAAGCTGGAGCGAGAAAGTCGGGCTGCTGCTCGACCTGGCCGACAAAGCCCCGGAAGCAGGATCGGCGCGGAAGCTCGCGCTATCGGTGCTGGCCGACCCGCTGGAGGAGATCGTCCGCAGCCAGCAGGGCCTCGACAACGTGGTCGGGGGCAGCCTCGACCTGGGCGGCCGCCTGGCGGCCATGAGCCGCCTCGCCGCCGCCGACGTGGTCGACCAGCTGGTCAAGGCCAATCCGAGCGTCGCCAAGGTGATGCCGGAACTGTCGCCCCGCGCTCAGCGGCTGGCAAAATGGCTGAACATCGAGGACTTCACGAGCGTTCGCGCCGCCATCGGACAGCGCATCCTGCGAGACCTGTCGGGTCAACGACGCCTTCGCCCCTCGGACCCGGTCAGCGAGATCGACGTGATCAGGGGCCTCGCGATGGCCTTGACCGCCGCCTCGGGCAAACTCCTGCCGCTGGACCAGGTCCAGGCGGCTTTCTCCGCGCGTTCGAAGATGCTCGTGACTCGCGATTTCGTGGAGGTCTACCTCGGCGAAGACGCCAGCGTTCATGAAGAAGCCGAAGCGCTGATCTGGCTGACCGAGAACATCATCGGCGGAGGCAACAAGCGCGAGGCAGGTCGCTGGCTGACCTCGTTGATCTTCAGCCTGCGCTTCGAGAGGGAAAGCCGCGAAACCCACCACGCGGCCCAGCGCCTCGCGGACCTGGCCAAGCTGCAGCGCGCTGTCGCCCGCTGCGGGCTCATCGAAGAAGCCTACAAGCCGATCCAGGCCAAGCTCGGCGAGATCGGCGGGCTCATTGAGGCGGACACCAAACTCATCGTCACGACACTCAGGGCGACGGTGCCGGCGCTGAGCCGACTGACAGCGCTCCTGAAGCTCGCCTGCGGGGAATCCGGGCCCCTGGGACCCGTGGCTGACCGCGCCCGGGCCGAGGCCCTGAAGTTCGCCCGGCTGGACGAAACCCGCGCCGAGCTCTCCGTTGCCCCAGATCAGGTCGATACGATCAGAGATCTCCTAAAACATGCCGCGCTCGCCGCCTGAGGCGACGAAAGCATTCCCTCGGCTGAGAGCCGATCTTGAAGAGCGACTAAGGACTCTAGAGCCCCAGCACCGCTTTCAAGGCTTCAGCCACGCGCTCGACGTCTTCGTCGGCCATGCCCGGATAGAGCGGCAGCGAAAGGCACTGGTCGTACCAGCCCTCTGCGCCCGGCAGCTCGAGATCGCCATATCGCTCACGATAGTAGGGCTGGCGGTGCACGGGGATGTAATGGACCTGGGTCCCAACGCCGCGCTCGCGGAGCGCGTCCACGACCTGACGGCGGGTGACGCCAGCGGCTTCGAAGTCGATCAGCACGCACATCAAGTGCAGCACCGGATCACTCCAGGCCGGGCGTTGAGCTATCCGCAGCACTGGCGCGAGCGGGGCGAGCGCCGCGTCATAGGCCTTGGCAAGAGCCCGGCGCCGCGCAGCAAACCGCGGCAACTTCGCCAGTTGCGACAGGCCGAGCGCGCAAAGGATGTCGGGCAAGCGGTAGTTGAAGCCAGGCTCGCGCATCTCATACCACCAGGGCTCCGCGCCCTCAGGCCGCAACATGCCGTGGCTGCGAAGGGTCCGCAGACGCTCGGCCAGAGCTGGGTCGTTGGTCGTGACCATTCCGCCCTCACCGGTGGCGATCGTCTTGACCGGATGAAAGGAAAAGGTGGCCATGGCCGAGTGACGCACGTCGCCAACCCGCTCGGCGACATTGCCGAACGTCATGGTCGTGCCGAGCGCATGTGGCGCATCCTCGACCAACACCGCACCCGCTTCGCCGGCAATCGCCGCTAGGCCCGGCAGGTCGACCGCGTCACCGCGCAGATGAACCGGCAAGACGGCCCGCAATTTTCTGTCGCCCACCCGGCCCAGGGCCTCGGCCAGGGTTTCGGGCGTCATCAGCCCGCTCGCCGGATCAACGTCGGCGAAGACCACCTCTGCGCCGACGAAGCGGGCGCAATTGGCTGTGGCCAGGAAAGTGATTGAAGGGGCAATCACCACTTCGCCGGCCTGAACCTCCAGCGCCAGCATAGCCAAGTGCAGGGCCGCGGTGCCGTTTGAACAGGCCACCGCGTGATGCGCGCCCACCGTCTCGGCAAAGGCGCTCTCAAACGCGTCGACGGTGGGACCCGTGGTCAGGAAATCGGCTTTGAGGGCCTCGATGACCGCGGCGACGTCGTCATCTTCGATGGTTTGGCGGCCGTAGGGAAGGACCGGGCGGGACACCCTAGTCGTCCGCACGGCGCCGCCGGCGCGATGACCCGTCTTCCAGGAGCGCCAGCAGGCCGGGACCGCTCAGCCATTCGTGGTTGGTGTCGCTGGCGTACCAGAAGCCTTCGGGCAGCCGTTTGCCCTCCAACGGCGTGCGCGGATACTCAACAAACGCCGGTTCGATCGCGTAGCGGTCGCCGAGGTCGACTGTGGCGCGCGCATCGTCGGCCGAGATCATGATCTCGTGCAGCTTCTCGCCGGGACGGATGCCCACCACCTTGATCGGCAAGCCGGGAGCCATGGCTTCGGCCAGATCGGTCATCTTCATGGAAGGGATCTTCGGCACGAAGATCTCGCCGCCGCGCATCATATCCAGCGAAGAAAGCACGAACTCGACGCCCTCGTTGAGCGTGATCCAGAAACGCGTCATTCGTGGGTCTGTGATCGGCAGCTCGGTCGCGCCCTTGGCAAGCAGTCGCTGGAACAGCGGCGCCACAGAACCGCGCGAGCCCACCACATTGCCGTAGCGGACCACGGAGAATCTCGAGCCGATATCGCCGGCAAGATTGTTGGCCGCCACGAAGGTCTTGTCCGAGGCGAGCTTTGTCGCGCCGTAGAGGTTTATCGGGTTGCAGGCCTTGTCCGTCGACAGGGCCACCACCTTCTGAATCCGGTTGCTTAAACAGGCCCAGACGACGTTCTCAGCGCCCAGCACATTGGTGTGGATGCATTCCGACGGATTGTACTCGGCGGCCGGCACCTGCTTCATCGCCGCGGCATGGATGATGATGTCGACACCGCGGGTCGCCAGGATCAGCCGCTCGCGGTCGCGCACATCGCCGAGGAAGAACCTGAGCGCCGAGATCTTCTTTGGATCGAACCGCTCGGCGAGGTCGGCTTGCATCTCGCTCTGCTTCAGCTCGTCGCGCGAAAAGACGATGAGCTTCCGCGGATTGGCCTGGGCCAGAACGGTCTCGATGAAGCGGCGACCAAACGATCCGGTGCCTCCAGTTACGAGAATGACCTTGCCGTCAAGGTCGAGAGAGGTCGGCGCAAATCGGCCCAAGGCGTGCTCCAGGACACGGCGAATCGTCAGAGTTGGAAGCTCTTGTCGCACCCTGGTGTAAAGAGAGCGCTAACCACAATTGCCATAGTTTGCTCCCATGCAACGCCGAGATCTTGTGGCCACGATCGTCTTGGCAGGGGCGGGCTTTCTCGCAGCCCATCCCCTCGCCGCGCGTGCCGCCGAGGAAAAAAAGAAGAAGTCCGGCGGCGAGGCCTATATCCCGATCAACCCCGTCACCGGCACCACCAACAAGGGGGGCGGACGTCGGGGCGTACTGAGCGTCGACTGCGGTCTGCAGGTCGAGGATCCCAAGCTGCGAGAGTTCGCGGAGAAGTCGTTGCCACGGCTGCGAGCCGCATATGTCCAGGTCGTCCAGACCTACGCGGCCGGTTTGTCGCCCGGAGCGGAGCCCAATACCGAACTCATCGTCCAGTCCCTACAGCGCCAGACCGACCTCATCCTCAAGCGGCCCGGCGCGCGCCTGCTGATCGGCGCCGTCGTCGCAAATTAGTCCGTCACATCGCCGAAATGCCGCCGTCCAACTTCATTTCGGCGCCGGTCATGAACTTGCTCTCGTCCGAGGCCAGGTAAAGGCACGCATTGGCGATGTCGTCAGGCTCACCAATGTGGCCAAGCGGCACCTGGCGGCCCAGCTTGGCCTCCGCTTCATCTTTGCCGAAACGCTGACGCAGGGGGTCAAGGATCGGGGTGTCGATGAAGGTCGGGTGTATGGAGTTCGACCGGATATCCAGCCCCTGCTTGGCGCAATGCAGTGCAATTCCCTTGGAAAGCAGCCAAACTGCGGCCTTGGACGCATTGTAGCTCGGTGAATTGTGGGCCGCGATCAAGCCTGCAATCGAAGAGATGTTGACGATCGAGCCCGGCTGGTGCGGCCGCATGTATTTGAGCGCGTGCTTGGTTCCCAGAAAGACCGAGTCGACGTTGACGCTCATAACCTTCTTCCAGTCGTCGAAGCTCAGGCTCTCGATATCGCCGCCGAGGCTGATGCCCGCGTTGTTCACGAGGACGGAGATGCCCCCCATGGCGTGATCGGCCTCCTCAAGGGCGAACACCCACTGCTCTTCCTTGGTGACGTCGAGCGGGAAAGCAAACGCGGTTCCCTCGCCGTGCTCGGCGTTGATCTCTGAAGCCACGACCTTGGCGCCGTCCAGATTGATGTCCGCCAAAGAGACCTTGGCGCCCTCGGCCGCCAGCTTACGCGCCATGGCAGCGCCCAGCCCCTGGGCTCCGCCGGTTATGAAAGCCTTCTTGCCCGCGACCCGTCCTGACATCTCGTAACTCCCGATATTTCTGTTGTTGGTTAGCCTAGTTCCTGCGCGGAACCTTGGGCGGGGGCCGCCTGGGGCGGGTAGGGTCGACGGCTCCGCATTGCAGCGCGACCGCGTCGATGAACTTCGCCATTTCGAGATCCAGCTCCGTGACGCCGCCGGCGTCATGGGTGGTCAGGAGAATGTCGACCTTGCGGTATATATTGCTCCACTCCGGATGGTGGTCGAGCTTCTCGGCTTGCATGGCGACCCGGCACATAAAGCCGAAGGCGCGGCTGAAATCGCCGAAGACAACCTGGCGGAAGATCGCCTCCCGCTCACCTGGCGCAGCACTCCAAACCCTCAGCTGGTCGAGGACAGCTGCGAGTGGCAGCTTCTCGGGCCGGTTCATGAGGGTTCCTCCGCGTCGAAGGTCAGGCCCGTCGCCTTGGCCAGATCCGCCAGAGTCTGGTCCACATCCACGACCTTGATAGCCGTCATGCCGAGCGCTGCCGCCGGCTTACAATTGATGCCAAGGTCGTCGAGGTAGACGCAATTCGCAGGTTGTACCGCCAGCAACTCACACATCATCAAATAGATCCGCGGGTCGGGCTTTCGCACGCCCGCCTTGGAACTTTCGATGATCGCGTCGAAGAGCGGCATCACCTGGGCCATGGCGCCGGCAGCCCGCTGGCCCTCATCCTGGCCGGGTGAATGCATAGAGGCGACGTTGTTGGTGATGCAACCCACCTTGAAACGCTGTTTACAGGCCTTAAGCGCGGCCACCATCCGCGGCCTCAGCGCGCCTGACAGCAAGGGCAAAACCGCGCTCCCTGGCACGGGATGGCCGCGCGCCGTCGATTCCTCCAGGAAGAGCTGATCGAAGCGCGCTGCGTCGATCTCGTTCCGCTCGAAGAGAGCCCAGGCATTCTCGTGGTGATTGGCTGAGTTGATCTGCCGGATCAGGTCCTTGGGCAGACCCTTCTCGGCCTCGAAGCGGTTGAAGGCCTCAAACGGCGAAGAGGTGAATACTCCGCCGAAGTCCCAGATCACCGCCTCAACCAACATCTTGCGAAACTCCACTCAACCGTTAGGCGGCGGACGCTAGAGAGGCGGGCCCGGACGTGCAAGTAAGGGGTATGATCCGCTTCGACCAATGGCCCCGCCCGCTTCGCCTCGGCCTCTACGCCCTGGCGTGTTGCATACTCCTCTATATGACGCTCGCCCCCGATAAGGACGTGCCTGGCTCAGGACTCGTCTGGGATAAGGCCGAACACGCCATCTCCTGGGCGGTGTTGACCGGAGCAGGCCTGCTCTTGTCCACACGCCACCGCTGGGCGATCGGGGTATTTGCCCTCGGGTTCGGCGCGATGGTCGAGGTCCTGCAGGCGAACATGGGCCTGGGCCGAGACGGCAATCTCCCGGATCTGGCGGCCGACATCGTGGGAGTCGTCGTCGCCTACATCGTCTGGGCCCTGATGCGCCGCGTCGGCTGGGTGCGTTGAGCCCACGGCACAGAACCTGGGAAGAGGCCGCAGACTTCCAGATCGGCCTCAAGCCGATTGTGCTTGGCGATTGGTTGGAGGGCGGTGAGACGGATCCGGCGGCCCGCAAGGACCCGCTCATCGCAGACCATCGTGGCCTCGTGTGGGCCGAAACGGCTGCCTCCCGGCCCGCGCAGGCCGAAGCGCTGGAGATAGTGGAGGCGGCGCTGGGCCAAGCTGCGCCCTCGTCCGATCTACCTCCGCTCTACGCTGCAGCGCGCCTTGTTCCTGACGACCTCTGCCTGATGGAGAAACGCGACGGGGCGTGGCGGTTGACCGCGCTATCGCTCTCGGCCGGCAGCTTCTTCACGGCCGAAGAGGTTATTGGGCGGAGCCTTGCGGAGCTGCACGGCCCCGTGACCGGGTTCGCCGACCGATTCCTGATCCGCGTTCAGAGGATTTTCGAGGGGCTGAGGCCCGGTCTGGTCCTGGAGCGGCGTAATTGGACGCTGCTGAACTCGGCAGCGCTACACACACCATCGTCTTCCGCGATCCGGGCGCGGATCGGTGAGATCGCCCCTTGGGACGCTGCCCATATCCTTCACCTGCGCGTCGAGCGGCAAACCCTCCGGCGTCTTCCGCGCACAGGTGGCGCGCTATTTACGATCCGGGTGTGGTTGGCGCCGCTGTCAGACCTGGCCGGAGACCCGGAGCGGTTGGCGGCCTTTGCGGCGGCCTGGCGCAACGCCACGCCGCAACTGCGCGCCTACAAGCGGTTCGACCTATATGACAACCTGGTCGAAGGCTTCCTGGCGGGCGCTTAGCGGTGGTGGAGGATGATCTCTGTGCTTGTGCGCTCGACGCGCACCGGCGCGAAGGCCTCCAGCCGGCGCAGCACATCGGGCTCATTGTCCGTCACCAGCACGCCTGAGAACCGAAGTGCCGCGGTGCGGGCGTCGGCTGTACGCACGGGCGTCGCGAAACGGCGGGAAAGATCGGCCGCCACGTCTGAGAGCGGTTGGTCGCGGTAGATCAGTTGGCCGTTGGTCCAGGCGAAGACCTGATCGGGGTCGGAGACCCTCAGGATCGAACCCGGCTCACCAGCGGAATGCGTCAGCTCCTGGCCCACCGTGACGCGCGTGGGCGCGGCGTCCAGGGCGTTCGCCGGCCGCACCTCAACCACGCCCCGACGGACCGTGAGATCTACCAGGTCAGCGCGATGGCGAAGGTTGAACTCGGTGCCTATGACACGCACCTGGCGGTCGCCAACATTGATCAGGAACGGACGCCGTGCGTCATGGGCCACGTCGAAAACCGCTTCGGCATCGGCCATCTCTACCCGACGGGCGTCAAGACCGAGGCTGACGGTGATCTTCGAAGCCGCGTTCAGCCGGATGTGGGTGCCATCGGCAAGAGCGATGTCTTGGGTTTTTCCGGCAGGAGTCACGTAGGTCTGCGTTGCGACACCCGGCGACCAGACGCCCACGCCGACCGCCACCGCGAGACTGGCCGCGATCGCAGCACCCGCTCCCATCCACGCCCGGCGACGGACGGCTTCCGGCGCGCGGCGGTTTCCCGGCAATCGATGGGCGGCCGTCACAGGCCGACCACCTAAGTCTTTGGCGACAGGCGCATACTCAAGATCGATCCAGAGGCTTTCAAGTCGTTCATAGGCGTGGGCGTGCGCCGGCGAGGCCTGCAGCCAACGCTCGAACGCCAGCCAGTCCTCTCCGGTCGCTGTCTCCCCTTGGAGACTTACAAACCAGCGAGCGGCCTCCTCGGCGACCCGGCTATCGTCCAGATTGTGATTGGTCTCAGTCATCAAGCCCATGCCCGAGGGCGGAGAATAGCCTGCCTTCCATGAGATGACGCCACCGTTCGGCGAGCTCCTCCACATAACATGGTTGGCCGATCATGGCAGCCGCGCCAACAGATGCTTCAGGGCGGCCATCATGTGTTTCTCGACAGCGCTCCTTGAGATGCCAATAGCGGCCGCAACCTCAGGGTGGCTGAGGCCTTCGAACTTGTGCATCCGGAAGACCCGCTGCGTCTGGGGACTGAGCTCTTTCATCGCCTCGGTGAGCAGCGTCAGCCGCTGGCGAGCGACGACGACCGTCTCGGCGCTGGGTTCCGCAGAGATCTCATGGCTGCCCACACGCGTGGTCTGGCTGTCCAACCACGCGCCGTCGCGGTTGGCCGATCGCCGCTCCCCACGCAATCGGTCCAGCATGAGGTTTGAGCCCAGGCGATAGAGGTAGGCCATCGGGTTCTGGATGTCGGTCGATGGCTCCAGGCCCGAGAGGCGGACGTAGATGTCCTGCACCAGATCTTCCGCGGCCGCCGGCGAACGCAGACGCACGGTGAAGAACCGGACAAGGTCCACCCGTCGCTCCAGATAGAGTTTGATCAGTGATGATCTGCTGTCGTCAGCCAAGTCCGAGCTTTCCTCAGCCCTGGCGGGTTCGGCCAGGCGGCGACACCATGGTGCGGGTCGCGGCTGGCGCCAATGGGGATCGGCGCTGCGCGCGATCCTGGGCGATCAGGTGGTTTCCAGCTCAGAGCATGGCAGGTATGAGGGCGCATGCGCGCACCGTCTGGGTCTCCTTTGCGTCACGAACCCACCACGCCCGCACCCCATCCGGTCTCAGCGCCGCTGGAACTCGGCGTCGTCATTCCGACCTTCAAGGAGGCACCCAACGTCGCGCCTCTGTTGGCCAAGTTGGAACTGGCGCTTGCCGGCGTGGTCTGGCAGGCGATCTTCGTCGACGACGACAGTCCTGACGGCACGGCTGCGGCGGTAAAGGCCATCGCGGCCACCGACCCTCGTGTCATGTGCCTGCACCGCATAGGTCGCCGTGGCTTGGCCGGCGCGGTGATCGAAGGGGCGATGGCGAGTGCTGCCCCTTACGTCGCGGTGATAGACGGCGACATGCAGCATGACGAGACCTTGCTGCCGCAGATGCTGCACGCCCTGCAGGAGGACCGCGCGGATATTGTGGTTGGAAGTCGCTACCTCGCGGTGAACGGCTCGAACGCCACGGCGCTGGGCGCCACACGTGAGGCGGGCAGTCGGCTCGCAAACTGGCTGGGCAAACACGTCCTGCGCGCCGAAGTAACCGATCCCATGAGCGGCTTCTTCATGATCCGCCGCGAGCTCGTCGAGGCGGTTGCGCCGACACTGGCGACCTCGGGTTTCAAGGTGCTGTTCGACATCCTGGCCTCTCAGAAGACCCCTCCGCGTTATCTGGAAATGCCCTACGAATTCCGCGCCCGCGTCGCCGGCGACAGCAAGCTCGACGAGGGCGTTGTGGTTCAGTACCTCGGCTTGCTGATTGCCAAGCTCTCCCGCGATTTCATCTCGCCGCGCTTCATCATGTTTGCTTTGGTGGGGGCGAGCGGAGTGGTCATCCACCTGCTGATCCTTCAATCGCTGCTGCAGCCCTTTGGCTTCGCCGTCGCCCAGCTGACGGCTGCGCTGGGCGCAATGACGTCGAACTACCTGATCAACAACCACGTGACTTACCGCGATCGCCGAAAACGCGGCCTCGGTCTGCTGGTGGGCTATTTGAAGTTCGTTATACTCTGCAGCGTGCCTTTGGCCGCCAATGTGGCGGTGGCCACCATGGTCTTCGAGCGAGGGCCCTCCTGGTGGGTGGCTGGCATCGCCGGCGCCGTCGTGGCCGCGGTCTGGAACTACATCACGACGTCAAGAGCCGTCTGGTGAAGACCGAGGCGACCGGATGGAGCCGGGGTGTCCTCTTTCTCGCCCTGGGCTTCACCGCCCTGCGCCTGGTGGCGGCCGGAACCATCCACCTGACCGAGGACGAGTCCTACTATCGGCTGTGGGCGATGCACCTGCAGTTTGGCTACCTCGACCACCCACCAATGATCGCCTGGTGGATCCGCGCCGGTGAGACGATTTTTGGCGACACGCCGCTAGGCGTTCGGCTGGTTCCAACGCTTGCGGCAGGCCTTACGACTTGGCTGATCGCCGATCTGGCGCGCCGCCTGGGTGCAAGTCCTCACACCGCCTTTCGGGCCGCCCTTTGGTACAACGCCACCCTGACGGTCTGTCTCGGCGGCATGCTGGCAATCCCGGACGCGCCGGCGAGCCTTTTCTGGACGATCACGCTTTGGTCGCTCGCCCAGTTCTGGGACAGCAAGAAGGCCTCCTGGTGGCTAGCCGCCGGGGCCGCAGCGGGGCTAGCGGTGATGTCCAAATACTCCGCCCTGTTCCTCGCACCCGGCGTGCTGCTCTGGCTGCTGCTGGTTCCCGGAGGACGCGAAGAGCTGCGCAAGCCAGGCCCCTGGATCGCGGCCGTGGTGGCGGGCCTGATCTTTTCGGCCAATGTCGTCTGGAACGCTCAGCACGACTGGCTCACCTTCACAAAACAGTTCGGACGCGTAGCCCCACGCGGGATCTATCTAAGTCACCTCGCCGAGCTCCTGGGCACCCAGTTCTTGGTCTTCACGCCGCTGATGGCGATCTACGCCGGGAACGGTATCTGGCAGGGCTGGCGTGAACGCGCGCAGACTGGCGCAGTCCGCCTGATCCTGCCCGTGGCCACGTCAGCGCCGTTCGCCGTCTATCTGCTGATCCACAGCCTGCACGACCGGGTCCAGGGACATTGGCCGGCGCCCCTTTTCGGGGCCTTGGCGATCAGCGCGGCGGTGGCGGCGGAGCGGTTCGGGAAAACCCAACGGGGCCGCGTCCTACGCGCGCTGGCGCCCGCTGCTGGATACCTTGTCGGAGCTACCGCTTTTGCAGTCATGGGCTTGCCGACACCCACATTCCTCGGACCTTTCGATCCGACGCAGCCCCTGCGCGGCTGGCCCCAGTTCGCCCGTGACGTCGAGGCTGAGCGGGTGAAAACGGGCGCGGCATGGGTCGGAACCGATAGCTACGGCATGTTCGCCCAGCTCAATGACGAGCACCGCACGAGAGCTCCCCTCTTGGACCTCACCGAGCGCGATCGCTACTGGGCCACGGATCCCGGACGGCCGGACTTCACCCAGCCAGGCCTGGTGGTAGACCTATCCCGCCGGCTCGTGCGGCGCGATATCCTGCGGTGCTTCACGAGCGTCGACTACAAGGGCGAGATCCTGCGGGGCGGCGGTTTGAACCACAATCAGCACTATTCTGCCTACCTGGTTTCCGGGCCGCGGCGCGACGTCTGGATCATCGGGTGCCCGGACGAGATCGCTCCGGGAGTCTGGCGCTAAAAGCTACGCGCCAAGCCTATGCCGATCGTTCGGGGGCGAAGGGGCGTGGCCTGGGTGGCACGCGTCCGACTGAATGGATTGCCGTAGGCAAACGTGTTGCCCCGTTCGTCCGCGATGTTGTCGATATACACCGTGGCTCGCCAGGCCTCCTCGACCAAGGCGCCGGCGATCCGCCCTGAGGCATAGCCGCCCATCGCATTGCCGGTTCCACCGTCAAACGTCAGGTAGGACCGGCCGACGTAGGACACTTGCGCCGAGGCTTCCGCATCGAACTTCCCGATCCGCCAGCGGTAACGCACGTCGGCGGACTCCATGTCGTATGGAACACCAGGAAGGCCAATGTCGCGACGCGCCGGGAAGACATTGGCCGCTCGGGTGATACTCGGATCCTCCACCAGGGCATTGGCGCGAACCTGCAAACGCTCGTTCGGACGCCACGTCGCCTCGGCCTCCACGCCCGTATTGGACCCGTCGCCAATGTTGACCGTCATCGGCAGTCCCGACGCCAGCCTCTGATCCGTCTGCAGGCCCCGCCAATCGGCGTGGAACACAGCTCCTCGGAGCACCAGCTGATGATCGAACAACGGCAAGCCGGCGCCGAGTTCGTAACTCCAAAGGTGGTCGGGTGCGAATCGAGCGGCAACCTTCTCTAACGCGCCGCCGCCAGCCCCTGGAGGAATGTTGAAGCCGCCGGCTCGATAGCCCTCCTGTACCTGTCCGTAGATCAAAATCTCCCGAGGTGCGGCGTAGCTCAGACGAATCTTGGGCGCCACACCGGTATCGGTGAGCCGCTCATGGATCGGAGCGATTGGAACCGCCGCGAGTTTGAAGTCTCCGGCCTGAGTTGTGACGCGGGTCTGGAACAGCCGCGCCCCGCCCGTCACAGTAAGCTCAGGGGTCAAATCGTAGGCCAGCTCTCCATAGAGCGCGCCTTCGGTGAGCTGGTCTTGGCGGCGATAGATCGAACGCGCGGGCTTTGGCGGCCTCACGCCCACCAGTTGGGCCCCATCCGTCTCGTCGGTGTAGGAAATGAACGCGCCAGCCAACCAGCGCAGTGGCCCCGGCGCGTTGGACGACAAGAGCCCTTCCATCACCCAAAGGCGGATGTGCTTGCTTTCGTCGAAGGCGCCGGCCGTCAGCGAGCCTCCCGCGGCGGTGAACGCCCCGGTCGCGTCGTATCGGGTGTCGAGATAGTGATCGATGAAGGCCGTGGAAACCTTCAGATCGGCGGTATCGCCGGCGTGAGACGCCGTGACCCCGAGCTCCGAAAAGTCATTGTCGTGTGGCTCACGAACGCTGGCGTCGCGGGTGAGCGGGCCGTTGAGACCTTGCGTGTACTGGCTGTCGGCGGTCTCAATCGCCTGGTGGGTGAAGCCAGCCTCGATCGTCCAGCCCGCCGGTAGCGCCGCCAGCCCCTCGATCCGTCCACCCGAACGGCGGCTGTGGTTCACGTCCTGAAGGTGAAGCACTCGGTTATTGATGTAGCCACCACTCTCATCGCTGTAGAGCACAGCCCGGATCGCTGCGTGACCATCCGCAAGCGGTAGGTTCGCCATGGCTTCCAGGCCCGCCGAGGGCGCGCCATGCTGGGTCAGCATCCCCTCCGTCGAAATCGCTCCGGATGGGGCGGTCGCGTCGGGCTTAGCGGTGACGATCCTGACGATTCCGCCCATCGAACCGGAGCCGTAGAGCGTTCCCTGCGGCCCGCGCAGAACCTCGACCCGCCCGATGTCGGCCAGTCTTAGATCCGGGTCGGGCGCATTGTAGGTGATCGGCACGTCGTCGAGGTAGAGGCCGACCGTCGACTGGGTCTTGCCCGTGAACGAGCCGTCGGAGAGGCCTCGCACGAAGATCTTGTTTCGGCCCGATCCCAGATTGGTGACGGCGACGCCGACCATCTGGGCAGCCACCTCGTCGAAGCTTTTGCCTCCGAGAGCGGCCAGGTCGTCCGCCGACAGAGCACTGACCGCCGTGGCGCTTCGGCTCAGCAGCTCCGGGCGCTTCTCGGCGGTCACCACCAGCTCATCCAGCCGCGGCGGCGCGACGGCGCCGACGGTCTCTGCGATCTTCGCCGCGCCGGGTGCGGCCGGCGCTGTCGATCGGCCGACGATCCGGAAGCTCTTAGCGTCGATCGACTCAAAGCCACAGCCTGGCGGGAGGAGCGCCGTCAGCGCCTGGGCCGGCGACATAGCCCCTGAAACCGACCGCGACTGACCGCCGCAACCGCGGGTGGGCATGCCGCCCACCGAAACGCCCGCTTGCACGGCGAAGCGAACAAGGGCCCCCTCCAGGGGCTCCGTGGGCAGATGAAAGACGCGCGTTTCAGTAGCGGTTGCGGCCCCGAATGCCGGACCAACTCCGAGCAGCGCCAGGGCGCTGACGGAGGCTGCGGCAACGCGAAGCCTTGCACCCGCTACACTGAGGTGTGTATCGATCAGCGGCGTCATTTAGACGCGAGTCCCCTGAGGGGAGTCGACCAGATCAATGCGTAGAAGTCCACTGGCCTTGCTCGATCCCCTCAGCGACACATCGTCCATAAGCGCGGTGGAGCGTGGCCGCGAAGCCTGCCGCGCCAGCTTTGCGCAAAGTCTTCGTTCCGCACCTGTGGCGGATACGCCTTACCGGCATTGGATTCTGCGCGACGTCCTGCCGGCCGATATCGCCGCAGCGATGGATGGTCTGCCGTTCGTCGCGCCGCCGCTGGATGGCGTATCCGGCTCGCGCGAAATCCACAATAACACGCGCCGTTATGTCGACGCGGCCGCCATAGCCGAATTTCCCGCCTGCCGCAGCCTGGCGGAGGCCTTGCAGCACCCCGACACCGTGGCGCTGGTCGAAGAAATCACGGGTGCGCGCCTGGACGGCTGTTGCCTGCGGATTGAATACGCGCAGGACACGGATGGCTTCTGGCTGAAGCCGCACACCGACCTCGGCGTCAAGAAATTCACCTTGCTCTATTATCTGTCGCCCGGCGGCTACCCCGATCTTGGCACTGACGTCTATTCCAACGCTGAGACGCACTCGCACCGCGCGCCGTTCGACCTCGGCGCTGCGCTGGCGTTCGTGCCGTCCGACAAGACGTGGCACGGCTTTGAGCCGCGGCCGATCCCGGTGGTGCGCAAGTCGTTGATCCTCAACTACGTCACAGAGGCCTGGATGGCACGCGAGCAGCTGGCCTATCCGGACACGCCCGTTAGAGGCCGCAGCGCTGGCTGAGCGCGCGCCGAGCCCTTGCGTCATGCGGCGGCCGGCAACGTGACGATTGCAGTCGCGCCCCCAGGCTGAGACATCAGCTCAACATCCCCGCCGTGAGCGCGAGCGGTGGATCGGGCGATCGGCAGGCCCAAGCCGACGCCGCCGTTGTCGAGATTGCGTGAGGCATCAGTGCGATAAAACGGCTGAAAGACCCGCGACAGCTCATCTGCCGAAAGACCGGGGCCAGCGTCGGAAATCCGCACCACGGCCGAGCCGCTGTCCAGGCCCACAGTGATCCGCGCCTCTCCGCCATATTTCAGTGCGTTGTCCACCAGGTTGGAGAAGAGCCTTTGCAACGCCACAGGATCGCCATCCACCGTCACGGGCGCGCCGTCGACGATCTCGACCTGGCCGCCGACCATGGCGGCGTCATCCGCCACGCACTCGATCAGCGAGAGCAGATCGAGCCTTTCGCGGCGGCGCGGTGCGGTTTCATCGCGAATGAAGGCCAGCACGCCCCCGATCATCTGCTCCATTTGCTCGACATCGGACAACACTGCGGCCTTTAAGCCCGCGGGAGCTGCTTCGAGCTTGAAGCGGATGCGCGCCAGCGGGGTCCGCAGATCGTGGGAGATTGCGCCCACCATCGCGGTGCGGTCGTTGATGTAGCGCTTTACGCGCGCCTGCATCTCGTTGAAGGCGTGGGCTGCGGCTCCGACCTCAGCCGGGCCCTTCAAGGTCTTTTGCGGAGCATGAGGATCGCGGCCTAGAGTTTCGGCCGCCTCCGCAAATCGCCGCAGCGGCGCTGAGATGCGGCGCGAGAATAAGTAGCCGGCAGAGCCCACGAGCAGGAACCCTCCGAGGAGCCAGCCGGACGCCTGCATTTGCCAGGCCGAGGGAAATGGCTCCGGTGTTGAATGGACTACCGTCCAGGTCCCATTGTCTTGCTCAAGGGCGGCAGAGAAGTCGCCGAAGATCGGAAGCTCAGGGCCGCCCCCAAAGCGCCGCCAGCCCGTCCGACGCCAAGGTGAACGCGAACTATCTGGGTCGGGTCGGGCCAGGTTCGGGGCCGATCCTTGAACCTCATTGGCAGAGGGCGGATCGATGGGCGCTTCCGGGGCGCCCCGATCCATCTCGAAGGCTGATGCCCCCATCGGACCCCCGCGGTCTGGGCCGCGTGGCGCCGGAGCTCCGGTTATGATGCGTCGCAGACGCCAGAGCGGCGAGGCGTTCTGCTCCTCCAGCCGCACTCGGGCTTCTGGCTCGCCGAGCGCCCGGGCGAGCGCTTCCAGCGTCCGCTGATGCTCCCGGTGCGGGGCGATCAATTCAGCGGGTAGGGTCTTGGCGGTCGTTCGCGTCATGGGCCGGCCGAAGCGGGTCTTCAACGGCCCGCCACGGATCGCGGCGGCCACGTCGGCGACGCGGTAGACGGGCGGCCTCGGCGGCGGGATCAGCAGGATGACGCCGAAACTGATCGCCTGAGAGACCAGCAGGCTAGCCAACAGCAGAATGACGAGCTGTAGGCTGATCGGCGCCCGCGGCCACGGGCGACGCCCGCGCGCGGGCTCGGCGTCGGTCACGCCCGCGTCACCTTGGCGTCGAACAGATATCCCGCGCCCCGGTAGGTCTTGATGATCTCGCCTTCGATGCAAGCGTGCAGCTTGCGGCGCAGCCGGCTGATCTGCACGTCGACGGCGCGATCGAAGACCTCAGTCTGCGAACCGCGGGCCTGCTCCAGGAGCTGGTCACGAGAGAGGATCTGCTGCGGGTTCTCCAGGAACACGCTCAGGAGAGAAAACTCTCCGCCGGTGAGCAGGATCGTGGTGCCGTTGGGTGCGCGCAGCTGGCGGCGCAGGGTATCCACCACGAAGCCCTGGAAATGATAGGTTTTGCCACGCCGCGGCGCTCCGCTGCGCACCTCATCAAGGCGGCGGACCACCGCGCGCACCCGGGCAAGCAATTCGCGGGGACTGCAGGGCTTAGGAAG
>JAYUBY010000074.1:0-3145 GCA_043740635.1 Alphaproteobacteria bacterium | reverse complement strand
TAAATCCCCGCGGGGACGGCGAGACGATCGGCGTCACAGCGGCGAGCGGTGGCCAAAAGACTGGCCACATACGTTGGGTGTTAGGAATAGGAACAGCCCTTGCGATCGCCGGCATGGTGATAGTTTGGCTGACAATCCACCATTGAATCACGCTTGAGCTGACCCTCTTCGTCCGCGCAGGCCGGATTCGTCGACCTCTCGTGAGTAGACGACTACTCGGTCGCGGAACCGAACCCCGGGAGGCCCTTGGCTTATGTCAGCCGAAGTGTCCGTTCCTCCCGGCCCGGCCGTCCGAGCGACTGCTGCGGGGGGGGCTGATATGAGGCGTCTGAAACGCGCTAACAGCTGAAAGTTGGCTCCGCTCCCGAAACACGACTTTGCAACGGCGCTTCAACGGGCGAGATCGACCAAAGGAGGCATTGAGAACGGGCCGCTTCTGGGCCGAATTCCAAACTTATAAATCGACGCATTGCGCAGGTTTGCGCCGCGGCGCAAATACTTCGCAATCCCAGATTGAAGCCGAGGATGGACGACATGCGGATAGCCGCCCTTGTCGCGGCCGTGGCGCTAGGCGTCACTCTCGCATCTCCGGCGTTCGCCGAGGACCCCAGCGCCCCTGTCGTTCGGAGCAAACCGCCCTGGGGGGCTTTGACCGACACCGTAGGCGCGGCAGAGATCATCCTTCGCCAATTGTGTCTGCCGGCCATCGTCGAGCAACGCCCGGTATCGGACTTGGCCTATGCGCTGTGGCTCGTGGCAAGCCCTCCCAAATCCGCTGGCGCCGCGGCGTCCGACAGGGTATGGCGGCTCGCGTCGATAAACCCTGTCTATGCCGTCGCCTGGTCGGACGGATCGTGTTCGACCTTCGTGGATAGGGGGCCAGCCGACAAGCTGCGGGCTATGGCCGACCTCGTGATCCGGGCGCGCCCCGAACAGTTCAGGCTGGAGTCTACAACGCCTCTCGAGGGCGGGACGGTCAAGCGTTCAGTCTATTGTGGGGGGTCGAGCGTCGCTCGCTACGCGGTCACGATCACCACACCCACCGACCGGCCCCGCCGCGGGACGCGCGCGCTCGCCTCGACGGTCTACAAGGCCTCGGCTGATGGGTTTTGTTCGAGCGACACCGCGCCGCTGTCGCCCTCGGATCAATCGAGCGGCTCCGGCCAGGGTAAGGGGCTGCACCTCGTCAGACCCGCAGGCGTCGGCGGTTGCGTATTTCGCAAGCTCCCGGAAGCTGTGAACCGCGCGGCGCTCGAAGCGGTGATGGCCCACGGAGACATCGGCCGCGTGCTCCGAGAGCCGGTGGCTTCTGTCTGGCCGCGATGCACCGGCCTACCCTATTCAGCATCGGACGCCGCACTGGTCGGCAGCGTGTTTAGCCTCTACATGCGCATGGTCGCGGCCACGTCGCTCGAAAGCCAGATCAACATTCCCCAGCGCCAACTCGACTCTGCTTGGTCTGCGGCGACGCCCGAAGAAAAGGCCCCCTACCTTGCCGGCGCCCGCTCCTTCCTGGCGGCGGACCGCACCGTCGCAACGGCAAAGCTGGATGCCGTTGCGCCGCTCCAGCAGCGCTTGGGGCCCCCGGCCGAAAGCCTGGATCCGCGAATCCTGCAGATCATGCATTCGTACTACTCAGCGACCGCCTTGAGCGAACTTGCGGAGATCGACCTCGCGTCGCGGGGCGCATCAGCGATGATGGACAAGTAGAGTCCGCCCTCCTCTATGTCCCGACCTTGAGTATGACCGGTTCAACTGCGCGGTCACGTCGGCCTAAAGCGTAAGGGACTGTCAAGTGGTCTCGGAGAGCCCGTGTGCCACCACGCAGCCTAGGTACGCAATAGATCTGGACTCAGATGGGGCTCAAAGCTCTGCAACGACGGTGAAATGGCCCACGAACGACCGGCAATTGCCTAAAATCCCCTCTGAGGCGAAAACGATTTGCTCGCGGTATTCGGCATGTAACGGTCACTAGGCTGGCCTAAAGCAGGCCCGCTTTGAGCTCGTGCTGCCTCGTCGGGGGACGGTCGCTGTGGCTAACTAGCGCAAGACAAAATTGTTAGAAATCGCTGCCATAACCTAGACTAAGCAGTAGATGGGCTGTGGTCGACTTTGGTCATTTGAGAATGTGGAGAACTCAATTGAAAACGCTTTTCTTTGCGAGTGCCGTCGCACTCGCCATCTTCGGCAGCACAACGGCCGCGCAGGCAGGCATCGTTTTTGACACCAGCCTCGTCGATGGCGTCCACTATGGCAGCGGCAACTTCAACACTCACTTCGCTACCGACACTGTCACCACGGCTAACGGCGCAATCGAAATCGGACTGAAAACGAAAATCCGGAGCGACGCGACCGACAGCACCGTTCCGACTGGTGACCTGTATTCGATCGCTCTTGGCAACCTGGCCAACTTTGACTTCTCGGTGGACAATAAGGTCGGTGCGACTGCGGTCGATCTTTCGGGCTCGACGGCGTCCCTGAGGCTGCTGAACGAAAACAACGGATTGAGCTTCAGCTTTAACCCATTCACCTTTCTACCCGACAACACTGTCCTCCCAGGAGGCGGGATCCAAAACAGCGAGCAGTACAAGTTCTTCGCGCCTGGTTTCAACGTCACCACAAACGCCACCTACCTCGCGACACTCACCTTGGCCAACGTCTCAGGCTTCGGAACCCTCTCTGTCGACAATGTCCTCAGGTATGGCAACGGAGGGATCATCGCTGGCGTGCCTGAGCCTTCGACATGGGCGATGATGCTTGTTGGCTTTGGCGGTATCGGTGCGGTCATACGCCGCCGCCGCGTGGTCTTCGCCTAGTCTACATTTGGAGCTCTCGAACGGCAGGCGCCCGCGATAAATCGCGGGCGTTTTGCGTGGAGCCCAGCGACCTGCCAGCGTCGGACCGCTGTCGGACGTCACGTTCTTGGCGGGTGCACACGGGTCCAGTCGAGCCCTTCGAGCAGTGCGGCCATCTGTGAAGATGACAGGCGCATAACGCCCTCGCTGATCGGTGGTCACTTAAAAGCGCCCTCGTCCAACGCCTTCCAGGTAATTACCCACCCCCTTGCGGCGCGGGGTGATCGCTGATTCAAGATGGTATGGGCCGGATCGATCTTGAGCTGCTGAGCAAGGCCGAGCTGATCGAG
>JAYUBY010000073.1:0-9100 GCA_043740635.1 Alphaproteobacteria bacterium | reverse complement strand
TCCTTCGAAGCTTGGACCGGCACCGCTGGCCTGCAGTGGGAGCCGGACCACAACACCATGGCCTATGCCCGCTACAGCCGCGGCTACAAGGCCGGTGGCTTCAACGTGGGCATCTCCACGACCGAAGGCTCATCGCCCTACACCGGGCCTGAACATTCGGACGCGTTTGAAGTCGGTCTGAAGAAGGACTTCTTCAACCACACGCTGCAGACCAACATGGCGGTCTTCTACTACAACTACGAAGACCTGCAGGCCCCGGTAACCGTCGTGAACACCCTCGGCGGCCTCGGCCAAAGCCAGGGCGTCTTCCTGAACGTGCCGAAGGCGGTCAGCCAAGGCTTCGAGCTTGAAAGCATTTGGGCGCCCATCGACCACCTGCGTGTGTCGTTCAACTATTCTTACAACGACGCGCAAATCAAACAGCTGAAGGGCGTCGTCGATCCGAACGATCCCACCGGCGTAGCGGCGGGCGCTAAGCCCCTCGGCGCGCTGACCACCTGCGCGGCGACGCCTACGCAACCCTGCGATATCTACTCGGGCAACGCCGTCCGCACCCAAGACCTCAGCGGCAACTCACTGCCGAACGCCGCGAAGAACAAGGTCGCCCTCAACGCGACCTACACCTGGGAAATGGACGCCGGCTCGCTGTCACCGTCGCTCAGCTATGTCTGGCGCGACAAGCAGTACGGTTCGATTTTCGACCGCAGCTACTACCAAGCGCCGGCTTGGACCCAAGTCGATGCGCGCCTGACCTGGAAGGGCAAGGACAACAAGTACTCGGTCATCGGGTACGTGAAGAATCTGTTCGACTCGGTGGGCTACGAGAGTGGTGCCACGGCCAGCCGTTACTCCGGCTTGCTTGCTGGCGGCGTTCCGACGGTCCTGACGAACCTCGGCGACCACGGCGTTTCGCCGACCTACTACCTCACCCCGCCGCGCACTTACGGCGTGGAACTCCAGTATCGCTTCTAAGAAAACCAACCCCTTTTCCGGTTGGTAGGGCGCGTCCGCAAGGGCGCGCCCTTTCTTTTTGGCCTCGCCGACCTGTTGCAGCCATGCCGACTTTTCGATTGTTGCCAGTCTGCAAGGTCCGAAAAACGTTGACGCCTTCGTGGCCCTACCGCAGTTTCAGCGAGCCAAGTGATCGGACGACGGGGGTTTTCGACCTCTGCAACGCCCGACGCGAGCCGCCTACGAGCGGCAGAGAGGAAGTCATGGGGGCAAGTGGGCGGTCAGTGACCGGGCGCGGGAACGCAAGTTCGCGGGGCATCGTAACCAACTATGCACGCCTGAACCCCACAACTTCCGCTCAGTTAATCGGCGAAGGGTGCGGCCAATTTGGCTGCGCATCCGACCTTCGTCGTTTCGAAGCTCAAGAAGCGTTGAATTCAATCGATGGCCTAATCGGTCACTGGGGAGGATAATTTGCAAAATAAGGTTCGCCTGTTGGCGTCCAGCGCACTGCTGGTGGCTGTCACCGCGTTTGGCCCCTCGGCCTTCGCCCAATCAAAGCCGGCCGCGCAGGCCGCGGTCAGCAACACCATCGAGGAACTGGTGGTCACCGCCGAAAAGCGGGCCCAGAGCCTGCAAGATGTGCCGGTGGCCATCTCGGCGTTCACCTCGGCGAATCGCGACCTGGTCGGGATCAACACGATCCAGGACATGACGAATTTCACTCCAGGCCTGAACTATACCAGCGCCAACGACCGGGCGAGCATTCGCGGCGTCGGCCGCTTGACCAACGCCCACCCGGTTTCTGTCCCCGTCGCGGTTTATGACGACGGCATCTACACCACCTCCACGGTCACCGCCGGCAAGACGCCAATCTTCACCGACCGGGTTGAAGTGCTGCGCGGGCCCCAAGGCACACTTTACGGCCGCAACTCGCTGGGTGGCGCAATCAATGTCATCTCCCGGCACCCGACTGAGGAATTCTACGCCGAAGTCCGCGCCACTGCCGCAAACTACGGCCGAACCCTAATCGAAGGCGCCGTCTCCGGACCGCTCGCCCCCGACCTTGGCTTCCGCTTGGCCGGCAACTGGGAAAAGCAGCGCGACGGCTACTTCACCAACGTCGTCCACGGCATGCCTAGCGAAGGCAACGTCATCGACCAGTTCTACGTCGAGGGCCAACTTCAGGCGAAGTTCGGTGAGAAGTTCGAAGGCTGGATGAAGGTCGCGATCGCCGGTTGGAACAACGGTGCCGGCGGCCCTGGCGCACGGGCTGGCTACTCACCCGCTCCGTACAACTTCAATGAATTCGCCGGCCAGAACCCCAATGCGCAATACGTCTGCGCCCCCGGCGGTTCGGCGACCAACGTGGTCAACCTGTCACCGAGCGGCTGCGTAAACCCGGCGCTCGGCGATCCGCGGAAGTTTGCCTCGAGCACCAAGCAGTCGGTCTCGCTGGATGACACCTACATCTTGTCGGCCAACCTGACCTACCATATGGACGGGATGGATCTGAAATACATCGTGGGTGGCAACCACTACCACTACACGTTGTTTCAGGAGAACGACAACGCCGGCGCCGTCCAATCCTTCACGATACCGGTCAGCGGCACGGGTGCCTGCTCGGCACTCTTCGTGAGCCTGGGCGTGTGCTCGTCGCTCACAGTCTTCCCGCAGAAGACCTCGACCTATCAGGAGGTCTACTCCAACATCAGTCACGAGCTCGACCTGTCGTCGACCGGCAACGGTCCGCTACAGTGGCTTGGCGGCATTTATTACTATCGCGAAAACTACCAGCAGCCGGTGTACACGACAGAGCGGACCCAGCCCCAATTCTCCAACGGCTCCGCAGTTATTGCACCCGTGCCGGGTCTTACGGGCGCTGTCGGCGTGCCGTTCCAGAGCCGTCTCTATGACAATAGGACGGACTTCGAACAGGACTCCTACGCCGGCTTCGGCCAGGTAGACTGGAAGTTCACCGAACAGTGGAAACTCACGGCCGGCCTGCGCTGGAACCATGACCATCTGTCCGGCCATGAAGATGTCCGCTATCTTTGCTTTGCGACCGCAGCCTGCGGTTCATCGCCGGAATCGCTCGGAAGCTTCTCGTTCATCCTCGATGCCACCCCCATAGCGGCCTACACGGGCAGCGGCACAGGTATCGTGCCTAAAGGTGTGGCCCCCCGAACCTTTGCGGCGACGGGTGGTACGTCCTTCACGCCGGACGGATTTGCGCATCGCTATTATGACATCTCTTCCACGGCCACCACCGGCACGCTTGGCCTGCAATGGGAGCCCGACAAAGACACTATGATGTACGCGCGCTACAGCCGCGGATATCTGTCGGGCGGCATCAACTCGGGCGTGACGAGCGCCGAGGGCCAGTTCCCCTATACGGCGCCTGAGTTCATCAACGACTACGAGCTCGGCTTCAAGAAGGACTTCGGTCGCAAGCTTCAGACCAACGTGGCCATCTTCTACTACGATTTCTCTAACTATCAGGCCCCGCTCACCGTCGCCAACCTGACTGGCGCAGTGGCCGTAAGCCAGAGCCGATATCTGAACATTCCGAAGTCGGTCTCTGAGGGTATCGAGCTGGAGAGCACGTGGGCTCCTATCGATAATCTGCGCGTGCTGTTCAACTACTCCTTCAACCCGACGAAGGTGACGCAGCTCACGAATATCGTCGATCCGAACGATCCGCTGGCGCTGCAGTCGGGCGCCAAGCCGCTCACATCCTTGACCGCCTGCACGAGCACCAATCCTGCGGTGGCGGGGGGCAATCCACTCTGCGATGTCTATACCGGCTTCGTCGCGCGACCACAGAATCTGAGCGGCAACTCTCTGCCGCAGCAACCTCGCAACAAAGTTGCCCTAAACGTCCTCTACACCTGGGACTTCGAGAAGGGCGCTTTGACGCCATCGGTCAGCTATGTCTGGCGCGACAAGGAATACTCAAGCGTGTTCCAGCGGAACTACTACGCCTCGCCGTCCTGGGATCAGTGGGATGCCCGGATCACGTGGAAGGATAAGGACAACAAGTACTCGGTCATCGCCTACGTCAAGAATATCGGGGACACTCTGGGCTATGACGGCGGCTCCGCCGCGGCGCGCCTCCAAGGCAACTACCCGAACACGGTGGTCGCAGCTTCCCAAGCCGGTCCAGTCAAGGTGAACGCGGGTCTGCCCGCAAGCGCCACGGCAACCAACGGCGTTCTGTCAGGCGCTGGTCTTCAGCCAGGCGGGATCGGCGTGGGTTACGCACTAACCCCGCCGCGGACCTTCGGCGTCGAGTTCCAGTACCGCTTCTAAACGATCCGGTTTTCCGGTTCGGAGGGCGCGCCTGCAAAGGCGCGCCCTTTGTGTTTTGCGGAATTATTCCACGAAACCATCGCCAACCTTCAGACCTGCACGATGAAAGATCAAAAGCGTTGTCGCCGCTGCAGCGCTGCAGCTGCCCAGAAGTCTGAGCCGCTGGTAAGGAAAACCTAGCGCGCGAAGATCCCCATCAGAAGCGGCCGCGTGTAAACCGCCGGCGCTGCTTTCTGGCTGACTCCTGGCACCCAGACCCCCAGCTCCGCGCTCGCGTTCAGCGTGGCGTTCAGCATTTGCGCTGCGAGGAAAGGGTCGACCGGGCGGACAGAGCCCTCGGCGATGCCGTCAGAGATCATCGAGGCGAAGCGATCGGAAATCTTGTCCGAATGCTTGACCATCTCGCGACGGATCTGCTCCGGGAGGGCTGAGAGCGCCGAGGAGCGCAGTAAAGGCCCGTGCTCCGAAAGCTGATATTCCGCCAGCCCGGCAGCTGCGCTGGTCAGCCGGGTCCACTGGTCGCCCGGCAGGTTCATCGCCAACCGCTGCACGTGGGTCATGACGTCGAACGTGCGGTCGAAACAGGCCACGACCAGGTCATCCTTGGCGTCATGGTGGTGATAGAAGCTGCCCTTGGTGACATTGAGTTCGGCGGAGATCATTTCCACCGAGGCGCCGCGGTATCCCCGGGCGTTAATGAGCCGGGTGGCGGCCAGCAGGAATGTCTCGCGGCTCATCTCCTGACGATCGCGTGGCGCGAGTTCGCTTGTTGGAATCGGGAGCGGTCCCCACTGCGAATCTGGGCCCGCCATGCCGCGCGCCAGGATGTCGTACATGCGCTCGCAGACCCGGCCGTAGTCTTCCGGATCGTATCTCGGCAGCCAGGCCGCCGCCCAGAACAGCTGCTCAAGCAACATTTGGGTCCTGGCTGTGCGCCGGCCTCGCGAGAGCCAGGCCAACTCCGGAACCTCGAACAGCTGCCGCAGCCGGCGGAACACCTTCATGTATGCGCTCGCCACCTCAGCGCGTTGCGGCATGTTGAGCGCGCGAAGCTCGGAGAGCGAAGCCATTGGCGGTGCGGCGCCAACCGCGGAAAGTCGCAGACGTTCCAGGTAGAGCGCCAGCAAGCTGTGCAGCCGCTCCGCCGGCGTCGGTTTGGCCAGCGCGGTCTGCACGATATCCGCCAACGCCCCAATGCCGCGCAGCATGCAGGCCGCCGCCAGATCGTCTTTGCGCTTGAAGTAGTAGGTCACGCTGGTGGTCGACAGGTCCACCGCGGCGGCCGCGACGCTCAGGGTTAGGCCCTTAACGCCACGGGTGTTGAGCAGGTCCGTCGCCGCGTCGAGAATCGCCTCGCGCTTGCGCTCGAACCGGTCCGTGCACTGGACCGCTACCTGAGCCATGTTTCGTTCCCAGCCTTTATTCGGGAACGTGTTTCATCCCCGATATTTTGAGGAATTTGTGCATGGATTTCGCCGATGCGCCAGTGACTTAGAACGTAGCTTTGCTGACGCAATTCAAGAATGTTGACGCCCGCGTTCGCCGACTCTGTTCCTTCAAATTCAACTGTCCGAAAAGCCGAAAGGCTGGCTGGTTCGACGAATGTCGTCGGGCAGGATCTGTCGGCCGATCGGCGGCTCGGAGCGGGCAGCGCACTCCGTCCGCTGGCAGAGGCGGCAAGTGACGCCGATGGGAGTTGCGGCCACGCCGCCGGCAGGCTGATCGGCCGTATAGATAAGTCGGCCAGCGTGCTCGGCGGCGCAACCCAGGGCAATGGCTCGTTCCACCCTTGGTGCGCCAAACGCGCCACCGCCTGCGGTCACCGTGCGGGCGATGGAAAAGAACCGCTGGCCATCCGGGAGCTCCAGCCATTGCGTTACGATCTGCCGCGCTGTGCCGAACGCGTGGTGGACCGACCACAGCGGACAGCCGCCGCCGTGGCGCGCGAACGGGAAGCCGGCTCCGTCCAGGCGCTTGGAGACGTTTCCGGCCGGATCGACCCGGATGAAAAAGAACGGCACGCGCTCGTGGCCAGGCTTTTGCAGCGTCGTGAGGCGGTGAGCCGTCTGCTCGAAGCTGGCGCCGAACTGGCGGCCCAGCGCTTCTACGTCATAGCGGCGCGCCTCGACCGCCCGGGCGAAGGCTGAATAGGGCATGAGGATTGCTGCGGCGGCATAGCTGGCCAGTGCTCGGCGGGTCAGCCGTTCGCCGCCCTCGGAGGCGAAGGTTCCGTTGCGCAACTCAGCGTCAACCTCGTCGCCCATCTCCAGATAGGCGAGCTGCAGCGCCAGCTGAAAGGCCTGACTTGCTGCGTCCAGGCCATCATCCAGAAGGACCTCGCGGCGGTGTCGGTCCAGCCTGCGTACGGAGCCGACCATCACGCTCGAAGGTAGGCGGCGGACTCGCAGATCGTGGCGGGCCCTCAGGTAGCCGCCAATGTTGTCATGGCTACTCACGGCCTGTGCCAAGCGCTCGGCGTGATCGTCGAGGCTTGGGAAGCAGTTGCGCCGCGCCGCCAGGAACCGCCGCGACTCGGCGACGGGGTCGAGGGCGTCGGACTCCGGATCATTCCCCTCGGCGCCACGGTCCGCCAGTGCGAGCTGTTCTTCTTGGTAGGTCGTATAGAGCCGCAGCAGCGCCTCAGTGACGCCCGGATAGTTGGTCACGATGTCGGCGACCTCGGCAGCCGCCCGGTCGATGCCCGTGAAGATAGGATCCTTCAGCACCGCTTGCAGCCGAGCCGTCTCATCGGCCCCGCCGCCACCAGCGAGGGCGGCCATATCGATGCTGTATGTTTGGGCAAGTCGCACCAGCAGGTCGGCCGTCACCGGGCGATTGTTGCGCTCGAGGAGGGCGACATAGGAGGCGGAGACGTCGAGATCGGCCGCCATGTCGGCTTGGGTCAGTCCCAGATCGCGGCGCAGCCGCCTGAGCCGGGGTCCAATGTAAAGTCGACGGTCGTTCGGCATGGCGCTCAACCTCGCTGCAGTGCGGTCATTACAACATTACAAATAATTTTTGTAAAGTTTGACAGCTGGACCTTGTAGCGACTCCCCAAGGCCGCCTCAGCAGCGTTAGGGCGAGTGCAAGTACCCGGGGCGTACAAGAATGCTCTTGGCCAGCAGCGCGGAAGAGGCAGATGGCATACCAAGACCACATCATCGAGATGAGCCAGCTCATTAAGAGCAAGGGCGGCACGTGGGACGGGATCAACGCCGAGGGCGTGGCCCGTATGCGCCTTCAGAACCGCTTCAAAACCGGCTTGGAAATCGCCCGTTACACCGCCGACATTATGCGCAAGGACATGGCGGCCTATGACGCCGATCCGGCGAACTACACCCAGTCGCTGGGTTGCTGGCATGGCTTCATCGCCCAGCAGAAACTGATCTCAATTAAGAAGCACTTCGGCTCGACGAACCGCCGATACATCTATCTGTCCGGCTGGATGGTCGCTGCCCTGCGCTCTGACTTTGGTCCGTTGCCCGACCAGTCGATGCACGAAAAAACCTCGGTGCCGGCGCTGATCGAAGAAATCTACACCTTCCTGAAGCAAGCCGACGCCCGTGAGCTTTCCCTGCTCTTCCGCGACCTCGACGCCGCCCGCGCGGCTGGCGACAAGAAGAAGGAACAGAAGCTGCTCGACGCCGTCGACAACTTCGAAACCCACGTGGTCCCGATCATCGCAGACATCGACGCGGGCTTTGGCAATGCGGAAGCAACCTATCTGCTGGCCAAGAAAATGATTGAGGCGGGCGCCTGCGCCTTGCAGATTGAGAACCAGGTCTCCGACGAAAAGCAGTGCGGCCACCAGGATGGGAAGGTCACCGTTCCGCACGAGGACTTCCTCGCGAAGGTGCGCGCCTGCCGCTACGCCTTCCTCGAGCTCGGCGTCGACAACGGCATCGTCGTCACCCGCACCGACAGCCTCGGCGCGGGCCTGACCAAGCAGATCGCGGTCAGCCATGAGCCGGGCGACCTCGGCGACCAATACAATTCATTCCTCGACTGCGAGGAAATCTCCCCGAGCGACATGAAGAACGGAGATGTTGTGCTGAACCGCGGCGGCAAGCTGCTGCGCCCGAAGCGCCTGCCGTCCAACCTCTTCCAGTTCCGCGCCGGCACCGGCGAGGACCGCTGCGTCCTGGACAGCATCACCTCCCTGCAGAACGGAGCTGACCTGCTCTGGATCGAAACTGAAAAACCCCACATCGAGCAGATCGCCGGCATGATGGACCGCATCCGCGCCGTCGTTCCGAATGCCAAGCTCGCCTATAATAATTCCCCCTCGTTTAACTGGACGCTGAACTTCCGTCAGCAGATCTTCGACGCTTGGGCCAAGGCCGGGAAGAATGTCTCGGCCTACGACCGTGAGAAGCTAATGAGCGTTGACTATGACGCCACCGCGCTCGCCATAGAAGCAGACGAGAAAATCCGGACCTTCCAGGCCGACAGTGCCAAACGGTCGGGCATCTTCCACCATCTGATTACGTTGCCCACCTATCATACGGCCGCACTCAGCACGGACAACCTGGCCAAGGAGTACTTCGGAAGCCAGGGCATGCTGGGTTACGTGCTGGGGGTCCAGCGCCAGGAAATCCGTCAGGGCATCGCCTGCGTGAGACACCAGAACATGTCGGGCTCCGACCTGGGCGACGACCACAAGGAATACTTCGCCGGCGAAGCGGCCCTAAAGGCGGGCGGCGCGCACAACACCATGAACCAGTTCGCCTAACCGGCGGGCTCGGTCTAGAAACCTTGGCTCCCGCCTCCGGGCGGGGGCCTTTCTTTTCTTCAATCGCCCCGCATCCCGGCGATACCCCTTTCACGCCCGGTCACG
>JAYUBY010000072.1:0-15230 GCA_043740635.1 Alphaproteobacteria bacterium | reverse complement strand
GCCCATCCCACCTCTCCGCTGCGCGAATCAGCACATCGAATCGAAACCGCGCTGCTTTGGGAAGCCCCGCGAGTCAGGCTCAGAAGGGACTGGTATAAGAGCCCTCTTGAACCACCTCGCCGCGACCGGCGCTGATCGGCGCTTCTCGATCCAATCTGGTTGAGACTCTCGCCTTCGTGGTTATTATGTACGACGTAAATTGGAGGTTGGCATGAAGCACGTGGTCCTGGCTGCGATGGTCATGGCGTTGGGTGCGGCACCCCAGATGGCGCTTGCCAAAGCCATCCACCGCCCGTCCATACCCGCCGCGATCTTCACCGACCCGCCGGCGGACGCCGCCCATCCGCCTCGGATGGAGGTGCTGCACATCCCGAGCGGCGACGTGAAGATCAACGGCGTCGCTTACCTCGCCGGCGGCGCGGGGCCCCACCCGACCGTCGTGCTAATGCACGGCTTACCCGGAAATGAGAAGAACCTCGACTTGGCTCAGGCGATCCGTCGCGCAGGCTGGAACGTCGTGACCTTCAACTATCGCGGCTCGTGGGGCAGCCCAGGAACCTTCAGCTTCGAGGGCAATCTGGCGGACGCCAAGGCGGTTTTGGCCTTTGTCCGTGAGCCCGCCAACGCCAAGTTCCTGGGGATCGACACGGGCCATCTTGTGCTGGCTGGCCACAGCATGGGCGGCTGGCTGACAGCGCTAACCGCTGCGCAGGACACAGGCCTGGCCGGTGCAGTGATGATCTCAGCGGCAGACATGGGTGGACGCGGGGCGGCGGCGGCCAAGCCGATGATCGCCAAGGCGATGTCTGAGGACATGGAAACCCTGTCCTCGACGACGCCAGAGAAGATGGCCGACGAGATCATCGCTTTTTCGCCGAGGCTTTCGTTCAACGCCGCTGTGGCCAAGGGGCTTTCAACCAAGCCGCTGCTGGTGCTGACCTCCGACGATGGCCTGGCGCCTAACGCCGAGAAGCTGGTGAAGGCGATCCAGGCCGACGGCGGGACGCAGGTCACCTTGCATCACGAAGCCACCGATCACGGCTGGAGCGGTAAGCGGATCGCGCTAGAGGCCGCGGTTATAGAGTGGTTGCTGGGCCTAAAGTAGGCCTCAACCCTATCGCCTCGGCGTCGGTCGGCCGGCGATGAAACGGGCGGATGTCGCCCTGGGCGATCTGGCGAAAGCGGGCGATGTAGATCGGGGCCGCGCCCATCAGTACACCTGCGAGATCGGCAAACATCTGCGACGCCGAGAGCTCCCGTCCGATGAAGCAAGGGGCGATGCCGACCCCTAGCACGACCCACATTGCCACCATGACGATATCGCCCCGCCGCACGAACGGCAGCAGCCCATAGGCTCCGGCGGTGACCCCGTAGAACGTCAGGGCATGCACCGGGATGCTGTCGGATAGTGTCATCCCCGAAAGGGGCGACACCAACACCACCGCGCAGGTCAGAACAACCAGTGCAGAGGCGAGACGCAGCAGCGGGAAGGAGATCGTCGGAAACACGTCGAGGATTTCCTGAAAAGCGAAAAGCTATGATTTCTTAGCCCGCCGCCCGTCAATTCAGGGTGAATTTACGTGGTTACCGAGGATTGAAGCACCCTCGCCCAATAGGAGAGTCTGGGTTTTCGAAGGCTTTTTCGACCTGTAAAGAACATGGGATGGTCAAGGTGTCCGACATCACCGTCTACCAGAAGCTCGCGGAGTTCGCCGATGAGCTGGACGAGATGGCTGCCCAGGGCGCGACTCTGGTGGGTGAAGCCGCGCTGCTAACCGCGGCCAAGACTGTGCGTGGGATGTCCAACGTCGTCTACAAGCACATCATGGCCGATAGCGACGAGCGGCTGGACAGCTAAGGCGTCGAGGCCGCCTTCTGAGCCTGGACGAATTCGGCGTTCAATTTCGCAAGCACCTCGGGCGTCAAACCCTTCACATGTGGGTCGGCCAACATGTCCGTCAGGCTAACACCTCCGAAGATTTGAGCGACCTCGGGTTCGCTCTCCATGCGCTCTGCGAGACACGGCATATGCTTGACGATAACCGCGCGGGTGCGTCGGTCGCCGATAAGCTCGTGAAGCGGACTGTCGACGGTCAGCAGGACGGCAGGACTCGCAGCTTCCGCCGAGGGGCCGGCCTTGGGCGCAGCGAACGCCGGGATGTCAACAAGAAGTGCAACGGAAGCGCAGACGGATTTTAGCATGGGAGCTTCCCCAGGAAGCCCAGCAAAGCTGACACGGGCATAGCGCCGACCAAAGTGAAGCTTTGGAAAGGCGCCAGGATGACTGCAGTTTGTGGTGGCTTTGCTTGCCATGGCCCCAGAACCAGCGAGGATACCTCTCGGGAAACGAAGGGGCAGGGATAATGAGAAGCTGGATGATGGCGGGCGCACTTGTTGTGTGCACGGCGCTGAGCGCGGGCGCGGCTTTCGCTGACGGGCCGCCGGCAAATCTGAAGCCTGATAAGGTGGACGGCGCGGGCCTGAACGTCATGGACCTGGAGGCCCAAAAGGCTTGGTACTCGGCAAAGCTCGGAATGACCCTGATCAACACCATCAAGGCGGCGGACGGCTCCCCGCGCGAATACCTCATGGGTTACGGCGGCGGTCCGGATGCAGCGATCGTGGCGCTATTGAAGTCGCCGCAACGACAGCCGGGGCCAAACGCGATGGGCCGTATCATCTTGGGCGTGCCCAACGCCAAGGGGCTTGCCGACTGGCTGAAGACACAAGGTGTCGACAACCGCCAGGTGATCCCCAACGTCGCCTATTTCATCGCCGATCCCGAGGGCAACGCGATAGAGCTCTATACGCCGCCGCCGCCGCCGAAGTAGGCCTGCGTCCATGACCGCGAACCGCCTCGTTCCGTTGGTGCTGGTGACCCTGATGATGGCCGTGGAGGCCTATGCGGGTCGCCGACAGCGTCCCGACGCCGAGCGACGCGACAATGGCAGCCTCTATGTCATCTATCTGCTCCAGCTCGGGGCGTTCTTCTTGGCATTTTCACTGTGGGGCTCCGGTCATGCACTAGGGCCCAGACTTGGCGTCTGGGCGCTTTGGGCAGGCGGCGCGGTGACGGTTTGCGGCGGGGCGCTGCGGGTCTGGTCTGTCAGCACTCTCGGTAAGTACTTCACCTACGTCGTCCATGTGAGCTCTGACCAAAAGGTCGTCGATACCGGACCCTACCGTCTGCTGCGCCAGCTATCTTATACGGGCGGAGCACTGACTGGCATCGGCATCGGCCTATCGCTGCGATATGGCCTGGGGCCGGTGATCATTGGGGCCGGCATGGTGGCGAGCTACCTGGTCCGCATCGCGGTGGAGGAACGCGCGCTGGCCGATGGGATCGGGGAGCCCTATCGCGCTTACATGAAACGGACCAAGCGGCTGATCCCCTTTATCTGGTGATAGGATCGTCACAGAAGCGCCGAAGTCGGGCGGGAGGCTCCCTTCGCCACGGAGATCCGGCATGACGTCCTTCCGGAACGACGATCACAATCCTTACGGTCGCGCCAGCGCGTGGCCGAAGATGCCTGAGGCGCCGTTCCGCTTAGGCGGCGTGCCGATGGCCGCGCAGCTCACGTCCGCACCGAGCTCAACAAAGCCGGTCACGCCGGAGCCCACCCATCAGGCCGAGCCTTTGCGTGTCGCGCCGATTGCCGTGCGGCCTGTCCGCGCGGCCAGCCGAAGCTTGCGGCTGACGCCCTTGATCGCCGCAGCTGCCGTGGGCGCGGGCGGTATGCTGGCCCTCGTGCTGCTGTTCGGGCTTGGGGTGTCGCACGCGCCAGCGCCGCCGCCAGCCCAACTGACCCCCTCGGCCTTGGCGGTGGGCGCGCTGGTGGGTCAGGGTGGGCCGACCTCTGTATCGACGCCGTCGCCTCTCACGGCGGCAGCCGAACCGGCGACAACACCCGCACCACCGCCCAGGCTCGCTACGGCAGTTCTGGGCGGCCGATCCACGGCCCCGAGCCGGGCGCTTGCAGTCGCCGTCGAACCGGACGTGAACCCCGTCCAGCCGCCAGCGCCGCCGTCCACACCCGTTGCGCCTGACCCGTCAGTCGCGGTTCAGTCACCTGCGCCGCGCTTCATACCGCCGTCGGCGCCCGACCCCAGCGTACCCATCTCCACCCACGTCCCTGACGGAACCTGAACTGTCCGGTTATGCAGGGTTCAGGGCTCGGCTTGCAGCTTCTCCCTCGTTGACGTGACAGCGCGGAGAACAGAAATAAGACACCTGCCTTACGCCGCAGTGGCGATCGCGACCGTCGTCGCTCCCATGGCCTCCAGCGCCCAGCCGACGGAGCGGCAGGACGACGGACGCGAGCTGAATGACGCCCGACGCGATCTTCGCCAAGACCGCCGCGACGTCGAACGTGACCACCGTGAGATCAATCGCGATCAGCGCGACCTGCGTTACGACCGCGCACGAGCTGAGGGCTGGCATGACCGGGTCGAATGGCGCGAGTTCCGTGGGCCACGCCCAGGCTTTTGGTTCGCGCCTGGCTATGGGTTTCGTCCGATCAGCCAGTTCGGCTGGCGGCGCGGCGCCTACGTTCCGGTCGCCTATCGCGGCTTCTGCGTCCAAAACTGGGGATACTACGGCCAGCGTCCGCGGCCCCCTGGCTACCGCTGAATCTACGCCGACCGCAATTTCGTTCTGATGGCCGCGACCACCGGACTGATCGCCGACCTGATCATCCACGGCTACTAGCTCGCTGCAGGACCCCTCTCCGTTTCGGTCCGTTTCGGAGAGGGGTTCCCGCCGCCCGGTGGATGGCTAAGGTGTCCCTCAAAGTTTCGGGGGAAAGCCATGCGTCACCTACCCATCCTTGTTGCCGCGGTACTCGCCGGCGCCCTACCCGCCTTGGCCCAAACGCCGGCGTCCAAGCCCGCGGTCGCCCCGGCTGCAAAGCCCCCCGTCGTTCCCGGCTCACCCATTCCGCCGATCCTCGCCCCCGGCCGCACATTGCTGTCGACGAAGGAGGTCATGCGCCACATCGTCAATCCGGCGGCGGAGACTTTCTGGGCGCACTCGGGCGTGGTGGACGACGAGAAGGGCGCCAACGATCGCACGCCCACCGACGAGGCCAACTGGAAGCTCTCGATGGATTCTGCTGCTCAGCTGGTCGAGGCCGGAAACCTGCTGCAGATGGAGGGCCGCGCCCGCGACCCGAACGGGCCGTGGATGAAGTACGCGGTGCAGCTAACCACCGCTGGCGTTAGAGGCATGGCGGCAGCCCAGGCCAAGGATCACGACAAGACTTTCGACGCTGGCAGCGCGATGTACGACGCCTGCTACGCCTGCCACGGCAAATACATCCCGAGGCCGAAGGACAGCCTCTATAAGCACGACATCGACAAGGACCTTGAGACGGCCGGCAAAGTGCCGAAGTAGCGGGAAGTCAGAAGGGCATGAGACGTCTCGGCTGGATCATCGCGGCGTGCGTCGCCACCATGGCGTCGACAGCCGTAGGGGCGGGCGCAAAGCCGATCGACTGGATCGCCTATGCCGATTGCGCTGCCGCCTATCAGGCGAACGCCAGATTGACCGATTCCGACCGCCCCGCCTCCATGACCACCCAGATCTCGGACGTAGCGTCCGACTACGTCGCAGCGGCCGTCAAGGAGCGCGCTAGGATGGGCGGACAGAAGTCGGCGGTGCGGAGCGCCGTTGAAGCTCACGTCACCAGGCAGGCCAAGCTCTTCGGCCGGCAGACACGAGAGACCGTCGAACACACCATCGACGCTTGCCCCCAACTCGACGGCTAATCGTCTGGGCCCGGACTGGCCTTGCCGAGGCTAAAGCGTAAGCTCGCACTATGCTTTACCTGATCCTCAAGGCCGTGATCTCCGGGGTGATCATCGCCATCGTTTCGGAGACGGCCAAGCGCTCGCCGGGCGCGGGTGCGCTGATCGCGTCTCTGCCATTGGTCTCGGTGCTGGGGATGATGTGGCTGTGGCGCGACACCCATGACCCGGTTCGGATGGCGAGCCACGCCGGGGCGACCTTTTGGTACGTGCTACCGTCGCTGCCGATGTTTCTGTTGATCCCAACGCTCTTGAGGCGCGGAGTACCATTCTGGGCGGCGCTGGCGGGCGGCTGCTTCCTGACTATGGGTCTCTATCTGGGGATGACCGCGATCGGCCCCCGGTTCGGCCTTAAGCTCTGAGCATTCCCGAACGCGATCTCATTGGAGGAACCCCATGTCTGAACCCACCATCGACCGACGCTTATTGCTGGGCGGCATAGCGCTAGCAGGGGCGGTCGCTGCGTCCTCTGCTGCCGCGCAGCCGGCACAGCCCGCGTCAAGCTACACGCCCAAGCCCCTCCCCTTCGACCCTAAGGCCGTCGCCGGACTTTCCGAAAAACTGCTCACCAGCCACCACGACAACAACTACGTGGGCGCGGTGAAGCGGCTTAGCGCGATACGGGCAGAGTTCGGCAAGCTCGATCTGGCGACGGCGCCGGTCTTCGAGATCAATGGGCTGAAGCGCGAGGAACTGATCGCCTGGAACTCGATGGTCCTGCATGAGGTCTATTTCGCGGGCTTGGCGGCAGCCGTGGCGCCCAGCGTCCCACTCGCTCAGGCGGTCGAGCGCGACTTCGGTAGCCACGATCGCTGGGCGGCGGAGTTCGCCGGAATGGGCAAGGCCCTGGGCGGCGGCTCCGGCTGGGTGATCTTGACCTATAGCCACCATGACGGTCACCTGGTGAACACTTGGGCCTCCGACCACACCCAAACGCTAGCAGGCGGGGCTCCGTTGCTGGCGCTCGACATGTATGAACACGCCTACCACATGGACTATGGCGCCAAGGCCGCAGCCTATGTGGATGCCTTCATGAAGGTGGCGTCGTGGGGGCACGCCAATTCGGCGTTCAAGTTGGCAAGCGCCGTCTGATCACAGGCGGGGGCTATCGCCCCCACGTCGCGAAAAGACCAACTGCCGCAGCGGCCATTACGGTGGTTGACAGCCAGCCCACGATCTTCAGATCGCGCCCCAGCTTGAAGTCTCCCATGACCGGGCGATGACTGGAGAGGTGCATCATTAGGGGCCATAGCCGGGACGGCGACGACGCCGTTGATCACCGCGCTCCAGAACAGCGCCTTGATCGGGTCGATGGGGCTGTAGTTGAGAAGCACGCCAACCAGCGTCGCGGCGGCGATGGTCGCGTAGAACGCCTTAGCCCGGCCTGGTTTGCGGGCGAGGCCCACATGCCAGCCGAAGGTCTCACCCAGGGCATAGGCGGAAGACCCGGCCAGTACGGGTAGGGCCAGAAGCCTGGTGCCGATGATGCCGAGCGCAAAGACCGCAAAGGCGAACGGTCCGGCGATGGGCCTGAGGGCTCGGCAGCCTGGGATGAGGTCTGGATGTCGGTGACGCCATGGGCGTGTAGGGTCGCGGCGGTGGTCAGGATGATGAAGAGCGCCACGGCGTTCGAGAAGGCCAAGCCGACGTAAGTGTCGATGCGGATGCGGCGAAACTCAGGCTTAGGCTGCTCCGGCGCAAGCTCCAGTGGCTTGGCGTCAGGGCGTTCCTTGACCTCCTCGACCTCCTCTTCGGCTTGCCAGGTGAAAAGGTAGGGGCTGATGGTCGTGCCGAGCATTGCCACGACCCCGGTCATATAGGATGCGGTGAACTTGATCTGCGGGATGAAAACGCTCTTGGCCACGACGGCCCGCGGCATCTTCAGAACGAAGGCTAGGCCCACATAGGCGAATAGCGACAGCGTCAACCACTTCAGGAGACGTAGCGCGAAAAGCGGGAGAAGACCTCCAGTAGCACCGTCACCAGACCGAACGCGGCGACAAGAACAATTGCGGCCCGCCGTAGGGATCGTCCTCCGAGGCGCCGGTGATCAGGCCGGCCCGACACTTGCAGAAGCTTTGGTCGCTCCGGCAGCTTGACGAAGCCTTCGGGATTGGGCGCAGCGTTGTCTGAGGGGTCGCTCTTGGAGGCCCGATCCGTTGAGTCGCCGGAACGTAACCCCGAAGCCGCAGCAAGGCTCCGCTTGTCGGAACGCTCTCGCTATTTCACGATGAAGACGAACATACCTTCGGTCTCGTGGCCATCCTCGGTTTTCATGTGCCGTTAGACCTTGTAGGCGCCAGGCGAGGCCTTCGAATTGAACGGCACAAGTACAATCCGCTTACTCTTCGGTTCGAGGGCCAAGGGACCCGTGGCGGCCGCTGCGCCGCCCGGACCTGAAACCGAGACGCCGGATTCGGCGGGGACTATGCTCTCACTGTAACGCAGCTTGAGCTCCTTGGGCGCTGCAACCGTCTCGCCGGCTTTGGGCGAGCCCAGAATCAGGTGGGCGTGGGCGGCGGCTTGACCAGCGAGTGCGAGCGCGGCGATGGCAGAGGTGACAACGATGGCGTTGCGCATGGATGGTTCCTCTTTGCGTGCAATCTTGGCCATGACTTGTGGCGACTAGAAGACGTAAGTGACTTTGGCCACCGCCGAGATCGGCTCAATCGGGTGGACCTGAAAATCATTGATCCCCTTCGCCGGCTCGCCTTGTAGACGCGCGGCGTAGAAGTAGGCGGCCGAATTGGCCTTGGTGTTCGTCAGGTTGAAGATCGTGACTTGCGCCTTCAGATGGTCGCTAAGCTTGTAGCCAAAACCGACGTTGATCTCGCTGTAACCCTTGTCCTGCGGAAACCGGTCGCCGTCGCTGGTCGGGTACTTTCCGAGGTCACGCCATTGCAGGCCGCCAAACCAAGGACCTAGGTTGTCGACCAACATGCCAAAAGATCCGATGAAACTTGGAGCATCGGCGATGAACGGGCCATTGAGGCCGAACGTAGCTAGCGTCGCGGCGTCGGTGCGATAGCGGGCCTTTGAGAAGGCCAAGTCGGCGTTTAGTTCCATCCATGGGAAAGGCCGGTATTCGCCGGAAATCTCGATGCCCTGGCGCCGGCTCGGGGCGCTGGCGGTGTCCTGGCCGGCGTCTGCATTGTAGGTTAGCTCCGACTGAAAGTCCTCCTGGAAGACCGCGATCTGGACGTTGAGCTTGGGGATGATGTTGGTCCGGACGCCAACCTCTTCGCCGGTGGCAGGGGCCAGCAACGCGGTCTTGCCGGCTAGACCCGGGACACCCACGAGCGGCACGGTGCCAAAGACCCCCCGCACGTCATCGGAGTGGAAGCCGCGGCCGGCGCTGACATAGAGCTCGGTCTTGAAAAAGGGGCCCAGCACCACCGACGCTTTAGGCTGGACAAGGCTCTGATGGCCCGAGCCAGTGAAGCCCGAAATCAGGCTGTGATCGGACGCTTGATAATATTCCTCGCGCAGACCCACGATGGTCCGCAGCCACTTCGACCAATAGGCGGTGTCCTCCACGTAGGATCCCAGATCGAATAAGCCCACATTGTCTGCATTACAGGTCCCGCCGTGGACCGCGACCTGGAGCGCTGAGCCGTCGGCCTGTTCGACGGAGCAATTGGGCAGTTCGTGGCGCGCCTTTGTGTGGCGCCGGTCGACATAGGCGGTATCCCGTCGCGCCTGGAGGCCAACGGTCACCTCGTTATCGATGGCGCCGAAGTCCTGGTAGAGGACCAGGGCGGCCTGGCCGCCAAAGGTGTCACGTGTTTCGTGTTGCGCCTCCTGATCGCCATTCACCGGATCGTCCAGGAAGTGGGTGAAGTCATTCCACAGGGTCATCCGGGAATGGATGTCGTAGGCGCTTGCTGCGAACTTCCATCGAGCCCCGGCCACGCCAAGATGTGCTGAGAGGCTGAGCCGTTCCGATGAGTTCCCGTCGGTAGGGTCGAGCGTGCCAAAGCGGTCGGTCAGGCCCTGCTGGATGGCCCGAAGCGGCTGGTCGGTCGTGAAATTGCCGTCGCCTTTGTAGTACATCGCTGTGACGCTATAGCCCTGGGCGCTGTCGCCATGGCTGTAGCGCAACTCCGCGGCCGACTTCCGGAAGTTATCCGGATGGTCGAACGGTCCGTCCACATGTCCGAAATACACTCCGCCCAGGAGACGGTTGTCATAGCTGAAGTCGTGCGTCCCGCCGGCGAAGACATTGTAGATTCCGAACGAGCCCCCACCGATAGAAAGCTGGTTCGCGACCTGGTTGGCGAGCTTCAGGTGAGTAGAGGCCACCGCTCCGAAGTCGCCCGCGGCCGCATAGTAAGGGCCCTTGGTGTAGTCGAGTCCTTGGGCTAGCTCGGGGATCTCGAAGTTGAGGTCCGAATAGCCTTGGCCGTGGGTATTGGTCGGCCGGTTGATTGGCATATCGTCGACGAAATTGGCAATGTCAGTGCCGTGGTCGAGATTGAAGCCGCGCACCAGGTACTGGTTGGCTTTGCCTTCCCCAGAGTGGGCGGTGACCACCAGGCCAGGCGTGCTCTCAAGCAGCTGGCCGACGCGATAAATCGGACGGAGCTCCAACTCCTTCTGGGTGACAGAGCCCTGACTGGCCGTCGCCGCCACACCCAGCAGATCGACTCTAGACGCCGTGACCACCACCTCGCTTACGGACGGCGCAGCGGGCGCGCCATCCGCGGCGTGTGCCGCGCAAGCGAGAAGGCTTAGCGTCGAGCTGCAGGCAAGCAAAAGAGTGCGCTCAGCGGCGCAATATCGGTTCCGATGCATGGATGGGCCTAGAGCCTAGCTCGGCTTGTAGGCTTGCTGCTTGGCCTTCACGTCCGACGGCCAGTCCGGCAGCGGCTTACCCTGGGCGGGGCCGTTGGCCTTGATGCCCGGATCAATGACGTACTCTTTGTGGCAGGCCGTGCAAATCAAGTAGACCTTGGCCCCCTCGGCATAGACACCGTCTTTATCGTGCTTTTCGGCGGCGGCCTTGGCCAGAATCGCCTCAGCGGTGAGTTGCTGGGCGAACTTGTCCCAGTCGGCTTCTGGCGCACGGGGGCGGCCTTTGAGCTGCAATGAGTTTCCCGCCTCTATTAGAACGGCGGCCGCAGTCTCCATGCTTTCCCAGCCTTCGGCGGTGGTGGGCGTCAAGTCCCTGCTCCCCTTGGCCGTTTCCTCCGTACCTGAGCCCTTCCAGTAGGCGAAGGAGGCGGGGTCGACGACGTGGCCCATGAACTCGGTCATTGGTAGGGCGTCGGTGTTGAACTTGGCGTTCGCGGCGGCGGTCTCCACAGGCTTCTGCGGAGAGCAGGCGATCACAAGGCTCATGGGAAGAGCAGCGCAGGCTGCAAAGGTGACTAGGCGCTTCAAAATCGATCCCCAGCATTTTGGATGATCGAACCCATACTTTGCCAATCGGCTCCCCGTCCGGTTAAATACGGTCTCCAGGGGGTTACAGAAGGTTACACCGCGCTTGTCGCATGAATTCCACGAGGGCGGCGGAGACGAGATCGCTAGGCTGGCGGAGCGACTGCGCGCGCGTCAGGCGCTGGGACGATCGGACGGCTTGAACCGGCTCTTCGACTATCTGGCGCAATGCTCCAGCGGGGGTTCCCGGCCGAAGGAGTTTGAAGTGGCCGCCGCGGTGTTCGGCCGGGACTCGACCTTCGATGGCTCCCAGGATGCTTCGGTGCGCGTGGCGGTCCACCGCTTGCGCCGCAAGCTTGACGAATTCTACGCGGGACCCGGTCGTGACGAGGCCGTCTGCCTTTCGATTCCGAAGGGCGAATACCGGATGGTCGCCGAGCCGCGCAAGGACGAGGCGACACCGACCGCCGCGCCGCTACGGCGGTGGCAGCCGTACGCCTTTGCCGCGTTTGCGCTGTTGGCGCTGTTGAATATCGCCGCTTGGGCGGCCTTCTGGACGACGCACGGGGCCGAACGGGTGCTGGCCAGAGCCCAGACCAGCTCGCCCTGGGCGAGCCTCCTCAAGGGTGACACCCCGACGCTCCTAGTGGTCGGCGACTACTACATCTTCGGGGAGATCGATGAGGCCGCCGGCATCGATCGGCTGATCCGCCAGTATTCCATCAACTCCTCCGCCGACCTCGACGACTGGTTGATGGACAATCCCAAGGCGATGGGTCGCTTCCGCGACCTCGACCTCTACTACCTGCCGGTGGGCGCGGCGTTCGCGCTGCGAAGCATCGTGCCGCTGGTCTCTCGCGGCGCGGCTCACGAAGGGAGTCTGCACGTGGTGATGGCGTCGGACCTGACGCCAGATATGCTAAAGCGCAACAACATCGTCTACCTGGGCTACTTGAGCGGGCTGGGCATATTGCGCGACCCCGTTTTCGCCGGCTCGAGGTTCTCCATCGGTGAGACCTATGACGAGATGGTCGATGGGGTCTCGCACCGCCACTACGTCAGCCAGGGCGGGGGCCCGAGCCAGGGCGACTCCAACCGACGCGACTACGGCTATGTGGCTTCCTTTAGGGGACCGGCCGGCAATCGAATTGTGGTGATCGCCGGCGCCCGCGACACAGGTCTGCAAGAAGCAGCCGAAGCCATGGCCAATCCGGACGCCTTGAAGGCGCTCGAGGCCAGCGACGGCGGCGCCGACAATTTCGAGGCTCTTTACGAAGCCGACGGCATCGGCCGCTCAAGCCTGGGCGGTCACTTGGTCGTCGCCGCGCCGCGGAGCCGCGTTAACCCCTGGACCTCGCAGCCGAACTTGAGTTTCCCGGCCGGGTAGCGCCCGGCCGGGCCTTAGTGGCCGCCGCGATCGCGCAGTCGGATCAGTTGATCGGGCGTGAGGCGAGTTCCGCTCTGGTTGGATACTCGGATGAAGCCCGCGCTGATCCCGTGATCTCGCAGACGAATCAGTTCTTCCGGTCGGCCGAAGGCGTGGCGCTTCAACTCATCGACGTAAGCGAAGCCGGTGTCGCTCATGGTGAGTTCAAATTGCTGGTAGCTGCTGAGCGAGCCGTTGATCCCGCGCTTGGCTAGCGCCGGCGGGAAGGCGGCGTTGGCAGCATAGACGCAGGTTCCAACGCCCTTGCCCTGGCCCGCTACGCCCCTGCATCGGAAGTCGCCTGCGTCGCGACGCAGCGTGAAATTGACCGGCTGACCTTCGCCCTGGAGCTGGGCCGAGGACAGCCCCGGGAGCTCGCCGAGCGTGAGGTTGCGGCCCCAGCTCTGGGAGTGATGTTCAACACGGAAGCCAAGTTCGAAATTGATGGCGCCGGGTGCGGCCTCCGTGTCGGCGGGCCTAATCTGCCAGTCGAGCGCCTCCGGGATTTCCCGGGTGTCTTCGCCCCAGGACGATGAGGTCGAATGGACCGCTGGAACCGCCGGAATCGCTTGGACCGCGGACGCGGCGGGAACGGCTGCAGGTACGGCGAGGACCAGCGCGCTGGCTGCTGGGAGAGATACAGTGTTCAGCATCTCGCGAATCCTCCCGGCCGGCGCTTGCGCGACACGCGAATTCTAGGCCGCGATGGGAAGCGAGCCGCCCGCGCGCTCGTCACGTTAATTAGTGGACATATCCGCACGGCCCATTTGACTGCCTCGCCCGTAGGCGTATTGTATGAGTGTATGCATACACAGGCTCAAATCCTTGCCACTCTGCGGATCGAGCCCACGGGCGTGCCGATCTATGTACAGCTGCGCGAGCAGTTCCTGCACGCAATGGGCGCGGGCCGGCTAACGCCGGGCGACCAAATGCCGACCATGCGGCAGGTAGCTGTGGCGTTGAGGGTCGACCTGAACACGGTGCGCCACGCTTATGACGAGCTGGAGCGGCGGGGTGCGCTGACGCTGGTTCGGGGCCGTGGCAGCTTTGTCGCCGAACCACCGCCGGCCATGGAAGGCGCGGCCCACGAGTTCGAGACGGACAAGTTGGCGCGCCAGACATTGGCCGCCGCCGCTGCGCTGGGGGTCGATCCGCTGGCGTTGACGAAACGAATCGCGGCGCTCGCCGCCGAGAAGGAGAAGACTCCATGAGTATGCCTGGCTTCACGATGAACCTGCCCGGGCAGCGCGCCCGTGGTGGAAATCCGACGGCTGTGTTGATTGCTGCCGTTCTGCTCTTGCTGGCCTTCCTCGCCATCGAGGAAGGGGCCCGCCAGTCCAGCTTCGTTTATTTCTGGGTAGCCGGTGTGCTGGCGCTGATCGGCGTGCTGGTTCCCGCATCGCTGAAGATGGCCAACCACTGGGAGCGCGCCGTAGTGCTTCGGCTTGGACGGCTACAGAGCGTTTCTGGGCCTGGTCTCTTCGTCATTGTCCCGGTCATCGATCAGGTGGTCTATTGGCTCGACCAACGGATCCAGACCACCGAGTTCAACGCCGAGCAGGCGCTCTCCAAGGACACCGTGCCCGTCGATGTGGACGCGGTGGTGTTCTGGCAGATTCATGACCCCGAGCGTGCCGCGCTGGAGATTACGGACTACCGCTCAGCGATCAGCCGGGTGGCCCAAACCTCGCTGCGCGAAATGGTCGGTTCATCGCTACTCTCCACTCTGCTCTCAGACCGCAAGCACGGCGACGAGATGTTGCGCGAGGAGATCGGCCGGAAAACTGCTGAGTGGGGGGTCACGGCCATCTCGGTGGAGATCCGCGACATTGGGGTTCCCGCCGCCTTACAAGACGCCATGAGCCGCGAGGCTCAGGCCCAGCGTGAAGCCGCCGCCCGGATCCACCTAGGTCAGGCCGAACTGGCCGTGGCGCAGAAGTTTGTGGAAGCCGCGGACATCTACGCTCGCAGTCCCGCGGCCCTGCAACTTCGGGCCATGAACATCATCTATGAGACCACCAAGGAACGCGGCGCGACGATCCTAATGCCCACCGCCATGGTCGACGCCATGAACCCAGGCGGGCTGCTGGGCCTGACCCAGGCGGCGATGAGCGCCCAGAACAAACCGCCTACCGATCCTGAGCCGCCGGTCGCCCAGCCCGCGCGTCGCTCAGTGGCTCGCGGCGAACGCAAGCAACGCTAGCACGCGCTCAAGACAGGGGAGCTGACGATGGTGCGCAAACTCACAGTGTGGATCGCGTCCCTGACTGTGGCGCTGCTGGCGATGGCCGTGGTGTTGGCCGGCGCAGCGCACGCGCAGGAGGCGGTCGGCGAATGGCACGGTGTGCTGGCGAATTCGCTGAGCGAGCTTCGCGTCGGCATCACAATTACGCCGAAGCCCGGGGGCGGCTACCAAGGGGCTCTTTCCAGTCCGGACCAGATGCCAGGCGCGCTACCGCTGGATTCCGTAACAATGGCAAATGATCGACTGATCTTCTCGAGCGAACGAATCCACGGCCGTTTCGAGGGACATTGGGATCCATCTCAAAGCACCTGGGTCGGCGTCTGGACTCAGGGCAATTCTGGTCCCCTGGTGCTGATCAAGGGCAAGCCGGAAGTA
>JAYUBY010000071.1:0-7010 GCA_043740635.1 Alphaproteobacteria bacterium | reverse complement strand
CGGGGATCCAGTTGCGAGATGCCATCTACGGATCGTCCTTGTAGACGCCCACAATGAGCGGTTGGTCGTGGGCGATGCGGGCACGATACATGCCCGATGTGTTGAAACTCCAGGCCATCTGGCCGTCTGGCGCCACGGCGATGACGCCGCCATCACCACCGAGGGCGGTGAGGTCTTCCTGGACAACCTTGTCGACGGCCGCCTGGAGGGTGAGACCCTTCAGCTCAACCAGCGCGCAGATGCTGCGAGCTACCGAAAGTCGGATAAAGAACTCGCCGGCGCCGGTGCAGGAAACTGCCGCAGCTGCATTCGTCGCATAAGTCCCTGCGCCAACGATCGGTGAATCCCCGACACGTCCCCAACGTTTGGCGGTAATTCCCCCGGTCGATGTCCCCGCGGCGACATTGCCATCGCAATCCAGGGCGACGACACCGACCGTCCCACGTTTGCCCTCGTCGTGGGCGAGGGCCGCACGCGCGTCCGGCCCCGACGGCGCGCCGGCCGGGCGGGTTGGGATCGGCAGGCCCTGCCGCTCCAGTTCTCGCACCAGCGACGTCCAGCGCCGTTCGGTGAAGAAGAACGACGGGTCGACCGCTTCCAGGCTGCGGCTTCGGGCGAAGGCTTCTGCGCCCTCGCCACCCAGGAAGACATGAGGTGAATGCTCCATGACGGCTCTGGCGGCAGAGATTGGATGCCGGGTCCGGGTAAGGCCCGCAACAGCGCCGGCCCCAAGCGTCGCACCTTCCATGACAGAAGCGTCGAGCTCGATGTCACCCTTGGCCGTGAAGACTGCGCCGCGACCGGCGTTGAATAGAGGGTCTTCCTCCAGCATCTGGATCGCGGCTTCGATCGCGTCGAGTGCCTTACCGCCCGCCTTAAGCACCGCTGCGCCCGCTTCGGTGACCCGGCCCATGGCCCCGCGATAGGCGGCTTCCTGCTCCGGCCGTAGATGCTTGCGTTCGATTACGCCTGCTCCGCCGTGCGCCACGAGCGCCCATTTGGCCATTGAGCCTACTCCTTTGGTGGCAACACGCCGCGACGCATCTGGTCCAGTTCAATGGATTCGAAAAGAGCCTTGAAGTTACCCTCCCCGAACCCCTCGTTGCCCTTGCGCTGGATCAGTTCGAAGAAGATGGGTCCGATCATGTTCTCGGTGAAGATTTGCAGCAGGAGGCCCTGGCCTTCGGTCGGCGCGCCGTCCAGGAGGATCTTGTCGGCCTTCAGGCGCTGGACGTTCTCACCATGGCCGGGCACCCGAGCGTCGAGCTGCTCGTAGTAAGTGTCCGGGCTCTCCTGGAATTTCACACCCAGGTCTCGCATCGACTCCACCGCGTGGAAGATATCGCTCGTGCCCAGCGCCACATGCTGGATACCCTCGCCGTGATAGTCGCGCAGGAATTCCTCAATCTGCGAGTGGTCGTCGCGGCTCTCGTTCAGCGGGATGCGGATTTTGCCGCACGGGCTGGTCATGGCCTTGGAGATTAGGGCCGTCTGAGCGCCTTCGATGTCGAAATAGTGGATCTCACGAAAGTTGAAGATGCGCTCGTAGAAGTCCGCCCACTTGGCCATGTTGCCGCGGAAGACGTTGTGGGTCAGGTGGTCGAGATAGGTCAGGCCCTTGCCGTTTTGGACCATCGCCTTGGCCGCGCCGGGGATGGGCACAAAATCGACGTCGTAGATCTCTTGTGCGCCATAGCGGTCGACCAGATAGAGGTTCGATCCGCCGATTCCCTCGATCGCTGGGATGTTCAGCTCCATGGGGCCGACTGGGCCCACAACCGCCGTCGCACCGCGCTCGACAGCCATCTGCAGCGCTCTGGCGGCGTCCGTCACTCGGAACGCCATGGCGTTGGCCGAGGGGCCGTGGATTTGACGGAAATCCGCCGGCTGGCCCGAAGCTTCCATGTTGAGGATGAAATTAATGTCGCCCTGGCGGAAGCGCAGCACGTTCTTCGAGCGGTGCTTCGCCACGGCCGTGAAGCCCATTAGTTCGAACAAGCCCTTAAGCCGTTCCGGTTCGGGCGAGGTAAACTCCACGAACTCGAACCCGTCGGTCCCAAGCGGGTTCTCGAAAAGGTCGCGACCTTGCGGCTTCAGCTCGACGGTCATGCGGCAATCTCCTGCTATGAGGTGATAGTATCATTTGAAACGAGTTTGCGGTAGCCGGAAGACAGACTCATGTTGGCCTGCTAGCTCAGAAATCCAACATTCCCGCGGGATCGCCGATGCTTCGCAAGACCTACGACTGGGTGATGGGCCTTGCCGCCTCGCCGCACGCGCCGATCGCGCTGGGCGTGGTGGCGTTCTGCGAAGGCCTTTTCTTCCCGATTCCGCCCGATGTGCTGCTGATGCCAGTGGTGCTCGCCGATCGACAGCGCGCCATGAGATACGCTCTGCTGACCATCGTCTGCTCGATCGCCGGCGGCTCCTGCGGGTATGCGATCGGATTCTTCCTGCAGCCCTTCGGCCAGTGGCTCCTCTCGTTGACTGGGGCAAGCTACGAGTCTTTCCACGCTTGGTACGCCCAGTGGGGCGCCCTGCTGATCGCCGTGCCGATCCCCTACAAGATCACCGCCATCGCCTCCGGTCTCGCCAAGCTGAACTTTGGCCTCTTCATCGGCGTTTCCGTGCTGGTCCGTGGCCTGCGATTCTCGATGGAAGCCCTGTTGCTCAAGATCTACGGCGAGCCGATCCGGACCTTTGTCGAACGGCGGCTTGCGCTGGTTGCGAGCGCTGCGGCCGTGCTGATCGTCGGGCTCGTGATGGCGTTGAAGTTCGCTCACTAGGCCACCCCCCCACAGCCGGGCTATAGAAGCCGGCATGCTGACAATGCTGCGACCCATCCTCGATCGCTGGCGGTTCTTCGGGTTGCTGGCCTCGGCCGCCATGCTGGCCATCGCCCATGCCTTCCAGACTTTCGCAGGACTGGCCCCATGCGAACTCTGCCTGAAGCAGCGGACCGTCTATTGGGTGGCAGGAGCCGTCGGCGGATTGGCGATGATCTTGGTGCGCCTACCAGGCGGTCCACGTTATCGCGAGGCAAGCTGTTGGCTTCTGGCTCTGGTGTTCCTCACGGGCGTTGGTGTGGCTGGCTACCATGCGGGCGTCGAGTTAAAGTACTGGCCGGGACCGCAGAGCTGCTCGGGCAGCGGTACGGTGACCGCGGCGGCGTTGAGGGATTTGCTCAATGGCGGCGGGGTGAAGATGCCGGCCTGCGACCAGCCGGCCTGGAAGTTCGCAGGGGTCTCTATGGCGGGCTGGAACACGGTCGCCTCGTTGATCCTTGTAAGCCTGAGCGTTGCCGCAGCAGTACGTGAACGAGGCAGGGTATGAGCAACAAACCTATTCCACCGCGACCCGGTCGGGGCGCCCAGGCCGCCCGGATGGCCGAGATCCTGCGCGTCGACCACGCCGGCGAAATGGCGGCCGTCGCCATCTATCGCGGCCAGCGTACAGTCCTGGGCTCAGCCGCCGGTCACGAGCGCATCGCTGGGCAGCTGGCCGAGATGGAGGCCCAAGAAGCTGTGCATCTTGCACGCTTCGACCACCTGCTTACCGAACGTAAGGTGCGGCCGACGGCGCTTGCACCGGTCTGGCGGATCGCTGCCTTCGCCTTGGGCGCGGGCACGGCATTGATGGGGGACAAAGCTGCCCACGCCTGCACCGAGGCGGTTGAGAACGTTATCGAAGAGCACTACGCCCATCAGATCGCCGAACTCAAAACCCGCGATCCGGAACTCGCCGCGGAGCTTTCAACGTTCCGAGACGAGGAACTCGCCCACCGCGACTTGGCCGTGGAAGAGGGCGCACACGCCGCACCTGGCTATGCGTTCCTCTCCGCGGTAATTGGCGGGGGTTGTCGCGCAGCGATCAAGATCAGCGAGAAACTTTAGGGTCCGCGCCGGACTTCCAGCCCCCGCCGAGCGACTGGATGAGCGCCACCGCGGTCGTCTGGCGCTGCGCAGCCGATTGCGCCAACGCCCGGCGCGCGTTGTAGGCCGCGGCCTGGGCGGTCACGACGTCGGTGTAGGGCACATGGCCGGACTTGTACTGGTTGGCAACAATCGTCTCGGCGGCGTCCGCGGCGACGGAGGCTTGGCGGCGCAGATCACTCTGTCGCGCCAGAACGCGAGTGGCGATGAGCTGGTTCTCGACCTGTCCGAGAGCCTCCAGCACCGTCTCGCGGTACTTGGCCACGGTCTGATCGTGCGCTGCCTTAGCTTCGTTCACTCGGGCGCGGCGCGCTCCGGCGTCGAAGAGCGTCTCCGCCACCGATGCGCCGTAGCTCCACAGAGAACTTGAACTCTTGACCAGCGAGCCAAGCTCGTTGGCAGCAAAGCCGTAGGCTCCAGTCAACGTGAGGTCTGGGAAGTAGGCTGCGGTCTGCACGCCGATCTGGGCGTTGGCCGCCTGCACCCGCCGCTCTGCCCCGGCAACGTCTGGCCGGCGTTGTAGAATGTTTGACGGCACCGTCGGTGGGATCGCCGGCACGGTCCCAACCCACGGCGCGGCTGGAAGCGTGAAGGAACCCGGCGCCTCGCCCACCAGGATGGCTATCGCGTGTTCGAAGCTCGCGCGTTGCTGGTCGAGGCCGGCCAGATCGGCCTGGGCGTTGGCGAGCTGGGTCTGGGCTTGGAAGACGTCGCTCTTCACCGTGACGCCGGCGTTGTAGCGGTTCTGGGCGATGGTCAGGGAGCGCTGATAGGCCTCGACCGTTGCACGATCGAGTGCGATCTCCGCATCGGCCTCTCGCAGGCCGAAGTAGTCGTCGGCGAGTTCGCCCTGAGCAGAGAGCCGAGCTGCGGCTACATCCGCTGCGCTGGCCTCGGCATTCGACTTGGCGGCCTCGATGGTGCGGCGGATGCGACCCCATACGTCCGGCTCCCAGGTGGCGCCGAGGCTGGCACGATATTGCGTCGCGCGTCCGCTTGCGGATGTGTTACCGCCGCTGCCGGATTCCGTCCCACTACCCGTGAGGTTCACGGTTGGAAAGAGCGTCGCCTGCTGCTCGCTGACTGTGGACCGCGCCTGGCGATAGGCCGCTTCGGCGGCGATGATGTTCTGGTTGGAGACCTGAACCTTGCCTTCCAGCCCGGTCAGAGTCGCGTCGCCGAACAATCTCCACCAATCTCCGCGGTCGAGCGTATCAGCCGGCGCTGCCGGCGACCAGCCGGCCGCTTCCTTGAAGGTCGGCGACAGTGGGGCCGAGGGCCGCACATAGTTTGGCCCCACCGCGCAGCCGGCTAGGGCTACAGCGGTGACGAGGGCGGCGGAGGAAAAACGGAACGGGGCGTCCTTCATGAGGGCTGGACCTGGCCTTCGCCGCTATGGCGGCTGAGGTAGCGTTCGTCGCGGGCTGAACGCCGCAACCGGTCGATGTAGACATAGACCACGGGCGTGGTCAGAAGGGTGAGCAGCTGGCTGGCGATAAGGCCGCCGATGATTGCGATTCCCAAAGGCTGACGCAGCTCCGAGCCCTCACCGAAGCCAATCGCCAGCGGCAGGGCGCCGAGACCGGCCGCAAGCGTGGTCATCAAGATCGGGCGGAAGCGCAACAGGCAGGCTTCGCGCACGGCCTCCACGGCCGAAAGGCCGCGGCTGCGCTGGGCGTCCAGCGCAAAGTCGATGATCAAGATGGCGTTCTTTTTCACCAGGCCGATCAGCAGGAAGATGCCGATCAGGGCGATGATCGAGAATTCCATCTTGAAGATCATCAGCATCAGGAGCGCCCCGAAACCCGCGGAGGGCAGGGTGGAGAGCACGGTGATCGGGTGGACCAAGCTCTCGTAGAGGATCCCCAGCACGATGTAGATCGCCGTAAGCGCTGCCAGGATCAGGACCGGTTCCTGTTTCAGGGTGTCGGCGAAACCCTTGGCTGTGCCCTGGAAGGAGCCGCGCACGTTGGTGGGCATATGGATGTCGGCTTCCGCCTGCTGGATTGCGACGGTCGCGTCGCTGAGGGATTTCCCATCCGCTAGATTGAAGGAGACGGTGGTGGCGAGTTCGGCGTCCTGGTGATTGATCGCCGAGGGGGTGGCGCGGTTGTAGAACTTCGCGATCGCGGACAAGGGCACCATCTTACGGACCGCGGTGTTAAGCGCGCTGCCGGTGCCGGGGTCGCGGGCGCCGGGGTTGGCGGCTTGACTTGCCGGCGCGCCATTGGCGCCGCTGGCCCCGCCAGATGAGGAGCTAAAGCCCGTCGTGCTGGCGCTGGCCTGGGTTGCGGCGGCGTTGGCGGCTGCGACCGCCGATGCGTTCTGGGCCTGAGCCCTCTTCTGCGCCGATGTGGGGACGACCACCGACGAACTGGCCGGCACATAGATGTTGTTTAGCGAGTCCGGACCCAGGCTGTAGGTCGGCGCAGTCTCCATGACCACCGTGTACTGGTTGAGGTCCTCGTAGATGTTGGCCACCGGGCGTTGGCCAAAGCTGTCGTAGAGCGCGTTGTCCACGTCGCGCAGGTTGACGCCCAAGCGCGCGGCGGAGTCGCGGTCCACGTCTACATAGGCCTCAACGCCGTTGTCCTGCTGGTCGGTATTGACGTCGGTCATGACGTCGGTGTGCTCGGACATGGCGTCGTTGAGTTTCTGGGCCCAGGTCTTTAGGTCGGCGCCGTTGTCGGCCTTCAGAGTGTATTGATAGGTGGCGTTGGACTGCCGCCCGCCTTGGCGGACGTCCTGTTGCGGGATCAGGAACACCGAAAGGCCGGTTACTTTGGCGAGCTGCGGGCGAAGGCGGGAAATTACCGCCGCGCCGCCTTCCTTGCGCTGGCCGCGCGGCTTTAGGTCCACCGACAGGAATCCGCCGCCGGTGCGGCCGCCGCCGGTGAAGCCGACCACCGTCTGGACCGCCGGGTCCTTCATCAGGATGCCGACGATCTGCTGCATCTTGCGACCCATCTGTTCAGAGGAGATGGACTGGTCCGCGCGAAGGCCACCATTAAGTCGGCCCGAATCCTGGGTCGGAAAGAAGCCCTTGGGGATGGCCATATAGAGGAAGATGTTCAGGCC
>JAYUBY010000070.1:0-5688 GCA_043740635.1 Alphaproteobacteria bacterium | reverse complement strand
GCGTTTCCGAATGCGGCCAATGCGGGCCCCTCCAGATCGGCCAGGGCCTCCGGATAGTCCCGGCCGAAGCCGCGCGCGATCTGGCCGATGTCCGGCAATTCCATCGTGCCTTCCACCGCTGAATGGCTCGCTAGGATCTGCTCAACCAAGGTCGAACCGGATCTCGGTAGGCCGATGATAAAGATCGGCGCCGTCGACGATGAGCCGACCCCAGCGCGCCTCGTGAAGAAGCTATCGGTAAACAGGGCGATGGATCGTTGCTTCTGAACGCTCATCTCGTTGGCGTCGTAGGGCCATTCCGCACGTCGCAACGCCGCACCGCGGGCGTAGTGCTCGAAGGACGCCGCATGATCCCCGCGATCTTCCAGGGCCTTTCCCAGCGCAAAGTGCAGGTGCAAGCGATCGTCGGCGATTAGGTCAGGCGCTTCGAGGCAGGCGAGCATCGCGGTTTCGTCAGCTTCGGTGAGGACGCCCACCTTCAGATTGGCCAGGCTCCAATAGGCGTCGCCCAGCGCCGGCGCGAGCGCCAGGCAACGCCGATAGGCCTCCACGGCGTCGTCGCGCCGCCCCACAGCGCGAAGCGTGTGGCCGTAGTTCAGCCAGAGCCGGGGCTGTTTCGAATAGTCGACCAGCAGCCCCTCGTAGATCGCGATGACGCGCTCGTCCTCGCCGATCAGCGCCAGGCACGCGGCGAGCAGGTTAAGATAGGCAGGGTCGCTCGGCGCACGCGCCAGTAGGCGCTCAACCTGCACAATCGCCGCGGCGGCTTTCTGTTGGCGGAACAGGGCGTCGGCGTAGCTGAAGCGCGCGCCGTCGTGACCGGGCTCGAGCTCAAAGCATCGGGCGAACAGGACCTCGGCATCTGGGTATCGGCCTTGCCGAAGATAAAGCTCGGCTAGAAGACGGGTGGCCGTTGCATCGTCCAGGTGGCGGGTCAGATGGCTACGAAGCAGATGTTCAGCCTCGGCCGTCCGGCCGGCATGGATTGCCGCGGCGGCTGGCTTTAGGGCGGGATCGGTGATCGAAGCGCGGCGATGCTCAGCATAGGCTGTGTCCGCGCCGGCCACGTCGCCGGTCTTAAAAGAGAGATCGCCCAGCGCCCGCCAGGCGTCGGCCAGGTCTCGGTTGGCGGCTGTTGCCTGTCGGAGCGCTGCGACGGCTGCGGCAACCTCGCCGAGGTCGGCCAGGGTCAGCCCGAGCTCGTACTGGGTGTTCGCCGCATTTGGATAAGCCCTCGCAAGAGGCGCCAGCAGAAGCTTGGCGCCTTGGATATCACCGAGCCGCCGCTTGGCCGATGCGAGGATCAGCAGGACCCGGGGATCGTTGGGCGCCACTGCGAATAGCCGCTCAGCGTCGTGCCGCGCTTGGGCGGGGTCGGTCGCCAACAACGCAGCTGCGCGCGCAATGACGGCGGTCGGGGATTCGACGCCGCCCTCACTCATCCCCTGGGTATCTCTTCATGACCTACAAAATTGAGTTTCGACGCGAAGGGCCGGATCGAGGTTAGCCCGATCCGGCCCCAGCGCCGCCCCAAAAAGTGTCGTCGCCTAGAAGGTCAAGGTCAGGCGACCGTAGTAGTAGCCGCCGTTGATCCCATAGGGCGAGAACGTCATCGGCGCGTTCCAGACGTTGCCGCCGCTCGCCGGTTTGCCGATCGACAGGTTCGGAACTGACGGTGGCATCTTGTCGAAGAGGTTGTTGGCGCCGACCTCCAGCTTGATCGCGTCGGTGACCCTGTAGGCGACGGTAAGGTCGGTGATCGCGGCCGCCGGCATTTTTAAGTTCGTCGTGATGTTCGACGTCGATGTCAGCTCAGAGGATTCGCCATAGATCGTCTCACGCAGGTTGGCGCTCCATTTTCCAAGCGTCCAATAGGCGTTGCCGACGACCTTTTCCCTCGGCGTTGCCGTCGTCAGGCCGGTGAGGGCGTTGGGCGACAGGAGTGACGTCTGGGTGATTACGGTCGGCGCTGAAGAAAAGTCTTGGGCTGGGAGGGCAGCCTGCTTGCTGAGACTGGTCTTGTTGTAGTTCAGACCCACGTTCCAATCCACGTGACCATAGGACCCGAAGTCAGAAGCGTAGGTGACCGTCGCCTCGACGCCATGTGTCTTCGTGTCGACCGCATTGGTGAAGACTGAGATGCCCGCGTAGGAAATGCCGGAGTCCAAGGTGTTCCCGTGCGCGGAGATCGCATTGAGGACCGCCTGCGAGATGACGATATTTTTTCCACCAACGACAACGGATCCATAGAGGAAGCCTGTCGTTTGGATGCGGTTGCGCAGGTCGATCTCGTAGGCGTCAAGCGTAAGCTGCACGCCCTCCATCGGATGGGCTACGAACCCGATGCTATAGTTTGTAGACTTCTCCGGCTTCAGGGGCTGGAAGCCCGCGATCACGGCCGGCGCCGAGTTTGCGGGGAGCTGAACGGTCGCCGAGGACGGCGAGACGTTGGTCCCCGAGTAGAATTCCTCCTGAAGGGTCGGCGCGCGGAAGCCGTTGGAAACGGTGCCGCGGATCGCGATCATCGGGCTGAAGTCGTAGCGACCCGTCAGCTTGCCGACTGTCGTGCCACCAAAGTCGCTATAGTTCTCGTAGCGAGCGGCGAGGTCGAGGTGGAGATTTTCGACAGGATCCGCAGCCAGGTCGGCATAGAAGGCGTAGTTGTGCCGGGTATGGGTTCCGGCGTTTGAGGGGTCGTAACCCGTGAAGGACTGGGCGCCCGCGCCAAAGTAGGATGAGGGCTCGCCCGCCACGATCGTAAATTTGTTCTGCCGGTACTCAGCGCCCAGAGCGAGCACCAGCGGCTTGAACATGCCAGCGTCGATGGATTTCACAACGTCGAGGCCAGTGGTCCATTCGCTCGAGCGGAAGGCGCCGTCGAAGAAATCGCGCTGGGGTACGACCGGAGTGGCCGAGACTGCCGCCAGCACCGGGAAGAGTTGGGCGTTGGCCGAGTGCTTCGTGAAGATGTCGTCGTTGTCCTGGCCGTAAGTCGTAGACAGATCCCAGTCCCAGCCGTCGAAGCTACCCTTGATACCGCCGCCAAAGGAATAGTCGTCTTCGGCGAGGGACTCGGTCGGGTTGAAGCCCTGCGGCAAGGGCAAGTACGTCACGCCAAGCGAGTTGGTCCCGGAGACCTTGGTGGGGACCCGATAGTTCTCGTAGGAATTAGAGTTGCGGTGGCTGTAGCTGCCCGTGCTGTAGAGCGTGATCCCGTCGCCCAGATCGTAGCCGGCGTTGTAGAAGAAATTATAGATATTGAACTGCGCGTCGCCGTTGATGAGGTTCACCATCGGTGAGCCTCGGAAGGCCGCCGCGCCCGCCGCGTTGGCAGCACTGTCGCTGGCTAGCAGCTTTCCATTGATGTCGAACAGCCGTCGGTCGCCGCCGCCGTGGGCGGTGTGCTCGTGGTAGCGCTCTTCAAGCGTGACGTTGACCCAGCCCTTGTCGCCCAGCTTCATCCCATCGTTGAACGACCAGGCGCCGCTCTTGCCGCCGTTCTCGTAGTTCTGGCCGCCGGTCGCATTGGCAGCGCCACCCTCGGGGTTGCTCTTCAAGATGATGTTGACCACGCCGGCGATGGCGTCGGAGCCGTACTGTGCAGCCGCACCGTCCTGTAGGACTTCGATGTGATCGATGGCGCCGACTGGGATGAGGCCAAGGTCCGCGGTTGCAGCCCCAGAATATGGACTGCCGCCGAGGACCGCCAGGTTCGCCGTGGCGTGCCGCCGCTTGCCGTTGACCAGCACCATAGTGTCGTTGGGGCTGAGGCCACGCAGTGCGGCCGAAAGGGTCAGGTTGGCGGCATCGCCGCCGAACGCCTGAGCGTTGAATGACGGTAGGTTCTGCGCGATGGCCTGGATCAGGTCGGGTTGAGCGACCTGTTGCAGAGCGGTGGTGCCGAGCACCTGAATTGGCGCCGGACTGTCGGCCGCCTTCATGCCGGTGGCGCGCGTACCCGTGACGATAAGTTCGCCAACAGTTGAGCCAACGGCGCCCGCGCCATCGGCAGCGTCGGCAGCCGTAGAAGTTAGCGCAGCGAGAGCGACAAGGCTCGCGCCTACGAATAGTTTGTTCACGTCAGGACCCCCAAAACTGTTGTGGTGGCCCGACCGAACGTCTCTTCCCCTCGACTTTTCTGTTGTCCTAAGGAGGGCCGGCTGCGGCGGTCATGTCTACCTCGGCCACGAGGATTTGGTTCCAGCCGCCAAGATTAGCGGCGTTCCACTGCAGTCGCTGCATTGCGGCGCCCGCAAATATTGCACCTGCGAGACAACCGTCCGGCTGCTGACGACTAGTTTTCGGGCGCCGGCGTGGTTCCAACGCTGGATGGACATCCCAGGACGCGGGCGCCGCTAGGGAAGGCCGCACCCCTCGGTCGCCTTTGTGAAGGACCGTGGCGCCGCGGCCACGATCCCCCATGTCGGCTAGACGCCTGCGCGACTGCTCTGACTTGCCTCGGTCGCCAGGCGACCGGTGAGTTCGGCCATGTGGTCAAAGTCGGCCTCGAAGGCGCCGAGCCCTTGGGTGAGGCCGCGCAGTTCGGCGATCAGGTCCTGACGCTCAGACTGCGGCAGATACGCCTCGATCCGTTCCCAGCCTCTCCAGTCTTCTCGCGGGGCCAGCCCTAAGATCTGACCGCGGCGCGCTGTGAGCGCGGAGGTGACGTTCGAGGCGCTGGGCGACGGCGAATAGACCGTCAGCTTTTCGATCGGTTCTAAAAGAATCGCTCCGCAGCCAGGCAGGCCTTCTTCCATCGCCAGGCGGCCCGCCAACCGGAAGGCCATTTCTGACGAATCGACGCTGTGGGTCTGACCCTCGACGAGTGTGACCTCCAGGTCTGTGACCGGGAAGCCCAGCTGGCCTTTCTCGAGCCCGTCCCGCACGCCCTGCTCGACGGCGGGTATCCAATGCTTCGGCACGGCGCCCCCGACCACCTTTTGGCTGAAGACGACGCCAGAGCCGCGGGGCAATGGCTTTATCTGCACGGTCACGTCGGCGAATTGGCCGTGACCGCCGGACTGCTTCTTGTGGCGCGACCGCTGGGTGGTTCCACGTTGAATGGTCTCGCGGTAGGGCGTCTTCGGCTGTTCGGTGTCGATCTCCACGCCGAAGCGGCGCTTCAGCCGCTCGAGCGCCAACCGGACGTGGCCTTCGCCCTGGCCCGCGAGGATCATCTGGCGACCTTCCGGGTCGTGGGTCAGCGTGAGGCCGGGATCTTCTTCAATCAACTTGCCGAGGGCTCCAGAGAGCCGCACGTCGTCCTTGTGGTTGCGGGCCGACAACGCCACCGCAAACAGCGGGCGTCGGGGACGCGCTGCAGCGGTCACCGTCTGCGGACGGCCCGTGGTGGAGAGGATCTGGCCCGCTTGCGCGGCCTCCACCTTGCCGATAGCGCAGACCTCGCCGATCGGCGCTGAGGTGATCTTGCGCAGTTGTGCGCCCTGCACAGAGCTCAATCCTCCCGCGCGGCAACGTTCCCCGTCCGGCAATACGAAATCGGCGCCGTCGGTGAGGACTTTGCCAAACACGCGAGCGTAGGCGAGCTTCCCAGACTGCCCGGCATAGGCTGCTTTCAATACATAGGCTCCTGCCTCGATCCCCAGTCGCTTGGCGGCGCGGTCGGCGAGGGGAGCCTCATGGCGCAAGGCCTTCAACAGGCGTCGCACGCCGAAGCCGTTTAGGGCG
>JAYUBY010000069.1:0-3505 GCA_043740635.1 Alphaproteobacteria bacterium | reverse complement strand
CGCCAAGCCCGCAGGGGCAGGTTTGGGCAGCTGATCGAGGCGCAGTTGACGGAATAGTGGACGCGTGGATCGCGCCAGCCCTTGCGCAGGATGTCCTGCTCGATCGCATCGAGGGACAGGTTCACTCCGGAGACCCGGACCAGGTCCTTCTTCCAGGGTCCCAGCGCGAAGAAGACCGGCTTGATCTGCCGAATGGAGGTCACCGGATAGGCGTCCAGTACGACGTCGAGGGTCAGGGCGTTGTAGAGATTGGCCCAGAAGGCGAACTGCTCGTCCCGGCCGAGGTTCAGGGGATCGGCGGCCGCCAGGGCGTCGATGTATCGGCGCAGCGCCGAGCGGTCCGCGCTCGACCGCTTCCAGGCCGCGTAGTTCACCCGCACAACGCCATCGCGCGATTCTCGGGCGAACGTGGCGAGCAGGCTATCGAACCCGGCGTGGTCGAAGACGCCCGTCCCGGCGGTGCGGGCGATGAACCTCCCAATCGTATCGGCGCGCGCGGTGGAGAGACCGATCGGGGCGGCGAGGAGGCCCCCGCCGATCAGCACGGCCCGCTTCGACAGACTGTGCTTAGCGTTTGACATTCCATCTCCGGGGTCGAGGCCACCCGTCGCTGCGGCGCTTAAGAACATTCGGGCGACGAAGGTCTCGGGTTACAGGAAACGCGATTGCATGGCGCCGAACCCCAAGGGGTTCTGATCCAGCGCTCACTGGCGGTTTGGGTTGCGAACCCGGCTGGTAACCTTCCGAGGTGGGCCGGCGAATTGGAATCCGCGGCCGAGACCGCATAATGGGCCAATGACTATGCTGTCTGATGCGCGCCCGGCACTGCGCCTGGCGGGCGATTACCATCGAGAGGTGGCGGGCGCGATCGCCCGGGTTTGGGAGAATGTGTTCGATTGGGAGCATCTGCCGGCGCTGCATGCCGATGACTTCCGCGCCGTGGACTTGCTGGACCAGGGCCGCTGGGGCTGGCGCGTTCAGCTCGTGACGCAGCCTTACGACGAGGGTCGCATACAGATCCTGGAGATGCGCGCCGACAGGGCGGCGGGCGCCTACGTCGCCACCACGCTTAGCGGTCCGGGGGCGGGGACCGAGGTTCGCACCCTGCTGAAGCCGCTGGCCAAGTCCAGGACGGCGGTGACCGTGGAATTCCACGTGCCGGAGCATCGCCCCGAGCGGCTGGCCAGGATCGGCGAGCGCTACCTCGAGATCTACCAGCGCCTGTGGGACCAGGACGAGGCGATGATCGTCGGGCGCGAACGGGCGACCCGCGCACGGCGGCGACGCCGTCCGTCCGCACAGCCCAAATCGCTGGGCTCGATGGCCTCGGTTCGCGCGCGGTTGCCGCTTGTGGTCTCTTTCGGCGGGGAGCGGTTTCGGATCATCGACCTGGATGGCGAGCTTTTCGCTCACGCCGCCGTCTGCCCTCATTGGCTGGGTCCGCTGGACGCTACGCCCGTGGTCGAAGGCTGCATCCGGTGTCCCTGGCATGGCTACGCCTTTGAGGTCCGCACTGGCCGCAGCGCCGACGGGCGCGGCCTGGCCCTTGCGCCGGCCCCGAAGGTCGTGGTGCGTGACGGCAAGGTGCTGCTCACGCGCTGAGGTTCGGCCCGCTTCGCCCAAAGGAATTGCGATGAAAACGGTGCTTGGTGTCATTGGCGGCTCGGGACTTTACGATCTGCCCGGATTGGGCGACGCGCGGTGGGAGACCGTCGCCAGCCCGTGGGGGCAGGCCTCCGACGATGTGCTGTTCGCCGAGCTCGCCGGCTTGCCGGTGCGGTTTCTTCCCCGGCACGGGCGCGGCCACCGCCTGTCGCCGGGCGCCATCGACTACCGGGCCAACATCGATGTGCTGAAGCGGGCCGGTGTCACCGATCTGGTCTCCGTGTCGGCCTGCGGCTCGCTCACCGAGGCCCTGGCGCCGGGCGCCCTGGTGCTGGTCGATCAGTTCATCGACCGCACGCGAACCCGCCCGTCGAGCTTCTTCGGAGAAGGGCTGGTGGCCCACGTTTCCATGGCCGACCCGGTCAGTCCCCTGCTGTGCGAGGCCATCGCGAACGCCGCTAGCGCCGAGCAGGTCGCCCTCGTCCGGGGCGGCACCTATGTCGCGATCGAAGGCCCGCAGTTTTCGACGCGAGCGGAAAGCCGCCTCTATAAGGCTTGGGGCGGCGACGTCATCGGCATGACCAATATGCCCGAAGCCAAGCTCTCCCGCGAGGCCGAGCTCTGCTACGCGACAATCGCCATGGTCACCGACTACGACTGCTGGCGGGCAGGCGAGGTCAGCGTCCCGGACATGCTGGCGGTGATGGCCGGCAACATCGATAAGGTCCAAAGGCTGCTGCTGCGTGTGCTGAAGGACATGCCGCGCGAGCATCCGCCTTGCCCCATCGGCTCGGATCGCGCGCTGGACTTCGCCGTGGTGACATCGCCCGATCGACGGGATCCGGAACTCGTGGCCAAACTCGACGCCATCGCGGGGCGCGTGCTGATACGGTCATAGGGCGGACCTGCTCCAGATGCCAACAGTCCGCGCCTCGAAATCGATATCATGTCTAGCCTCTGATCTTCGCTGGACCAGCCAAAGGTACTTGCCCCACCTTGGCAGAGACTCGGCGAGTCTCCCGGCGCGACCCTACGGCAGCCGGTCGCAATTTCGGCGAAGCTCCAGAGGTGTGACTGCTCACGTCTATAACGTCCGCAATTGATGCTGTGGAGCGGTCCACACAGGGTCGACTCTCACCCTTGGCTCACCGTCGGCAGCCCGCCGTTTGACCGAGGCGCGGTCTTCAAGCCCGATTTCAGACATTCTCAACGGGTGAGATGGGTCGCTTCTCACCGCTCAGTCCCAGCCTGGAAGCGGACGCCCACCTTCTGTCCAGTAAGCGTACCTTCTCAACGTCGGCGGGGGTTGCCGACCTCTTTCATGTCGCTGATGTGCAGGTCTACGAGGTCGCCGAAACTCTGAGCCCTGGCTATGCGCGATGTTACCGGGGTCTCGCCGCGATCGATCTTCCTCTCAGACTCCAGCCCCCAGGATTTCGCGTCGTCGTAGCGCACGAACGTCTCGTTGACGTACCGGCCCTTTCGCCGGACCTGAACCCGCCAGGAGCCAGATTTGAGCCGCGTGATCGACGCCATTTCCGTGTGCGCTCCGTGTGCACTGACTGGTCGAAAGGTGGCGAAAAACGGCGTGAAACGTCGTAAAACCGAGTGCACACGCCGTCGCCTAACTCGTTGAGACCACTATAGAAGTGCAGCAATTGCAAGAACATAGACTGTCCGTTGCCCCCATGATGGACTGGACCGACCGGCACTGCCGGGTCCTGCATCGGATGCTGAGCGGCCAGGCGCTGCTGTACACCGAGATGCTGACCACCGGGGCGATCCTGCACGGCGACCGCGCGCGCCTGCTGGCCTTCGATGCCCGCGAGCATCCGGTGGCGTTGCAGCTCGGCGGCTCGGACCCGGGGGACCTGGCGCAGGCCGCGCGGATCGGCGAGGC
>JAYUBY010000068.1:0-2451 GCA_043740635.1 Alphaproteobacteria bacterium | reverse complement strand
GCCGAGACCGGCACGAAAGGCGTGTCACCGCCCCACTCTTCGGGCATCAGCCCCAGGTCGGTGAGTTGCTGCTTAACTCGATCGGGCTGAGCGTCGATCTTGTCGATTTTATTCAACGCCACGATGATCGGCACTTTAGCAGCGCGCGCGTGGTCGATGGCTTCCTTGGTCTGGGGCATCACACCGTCGTCGGCGGCGATAACCAGCACCACAATGTCGGTAACGTGAGCGCCGCGGGCACGCATCCGGGTAAAGGCTTCATGGCCAGGCGTGTCGATAAACACGATTGTCCGGCCCTTAATTTCGACGTGATAGGCACCGATGTGCTGGGTAATTCCACCAGCTTCGCGCCCGGCGACGTTGGCTTCCCGGATGGCGTCGAGCAGCGACGTTTTACCGTGATCGACGTGGCCCATCACCGTTACAACCGGCGGACGGGTTTCGCGATCGCCCTCGCCCTCAGTCCCCTCGATAGCCTGGACCGACTCTTCCTCGTAGCTCATCTTCGAGGTCTTGGCGCCAAACTCGCGGGCTAGATCGACGGCCATTTTGACGTCCAACGTCTGGTTAATGGTGGCGAAGACCTTGCGTTCGAACAGCGTCTTAATGACGAGACTAGCCTTCACGCCCAGCTTATCGGCGAACTCTTTGACCGTGATGCCTTCCGAGATGGTGATCTCGCGGTCAATCACGGGCAGCGGAGCGGATTCCTGCTTACGTGGACCAAAGCTTCTGAGTTTACCCTCGCTGTCCCGTTCGCGCTGGTCGTGTTGCTGAGCGCGCTTCTTTGCGGCATCACGACGGCCGGCGTCAGTGACTGGAGTGGACGGTGGCTCAAGCACCGGCGAAGTGGGATGTGGACCCCTGCCCCGCATCGGCGGGCGACCCAGACCCATCGGCGAACCGGGACCGCCAGGACGCGGACCGGGCTGACCGGGCCGGGGACCTTGGTAAAGTGGGCGTCCGGGCGCAGGCATGCCTGGCCGGGGAGCGGGCGGCTGGCCCGGGCCAGCCTTAGCCTGGAATTGTGACAGCCGCGCCACCATATCGGGACGTGGTGGAACGATCGGCCTCGCGGCCGGCTGGCCAGCCAGCGTCGGGCGCAGCGGGTGGCCGCCCTGCGGACCCTGGCCGCCGCCCTGCTGTTGCTGCGGATGGCTCAGGTGCATTGGCCGCTGAGGCATCGGAAGGTGCGGCCGCGGCGGACCGGGCAGAATTGGGCTGCGCGGCTGCTCACCACCAGGGAGCGGCTGACGCGGACCTGAAAGAATCGTTCCCGGACGAGGTCCGGAAGGCATGCCCACATGCTGCCCGCCGAGAGGCACATTGCGGGCGGGCGGTGGCGCCGGCGGACGCGGCGCGGATGGCCCTGCAGGACGCGGCGCAGCATGAGCAGGCGGAGGCTGAATCGGCGTCGAGGGCCGAGGCTGAGGTAACCCTAAGGTCGGCGGCTGTTGAATGGGCGCGGAGGGCCGTACAGGTCCAGGAGCCGCAGGGCGCGGCTGCGCCGGAAGCGCGCGCCGAACGGGCGCAGCGGGCGCCGCAGGCCTGGGCAACGGAGCAGACGGAACCGAAGAAGTAGAAGGTCCAGAAGGAGCTGCCGGCATGGCTGGCCCTGGTGCAATAACAGATGCTGGAGCAGTAGTCGCAGGGGCCTGCGGTGCAGTCGGTGCAGCGGGCGCTATTGGAGCGCCGGGCTTCGCCACCGGAGCGGCCGCAGCGGGAGCCGGATGAGCAGCAGCCGGTGCTGCCGGGACTGGCGCGGCCGGAGCCGGCGCCAAATGCCCCGCAGCCTGCACGTGCGCAGCAGGCGCTGCGGGCGGAGGCGCCACATGAACCGTGGGGCGTGGGGGAATCGGGATCGAAGGCGCCGATGGCCCTATATGCCGCAATCCACTGGGAGATGCCAAAGGCGGGCGGATCGGCAGTGGCCGGCGAATCTGAGGCACACTCGGAGCCTCAGCTGGCGGATGCGCCGCCACTTCGCGGACCATCGGCTCCACTACGGGCTTGGCCGCAATCGGCTCACTTTGGGGCGTGGGCGCCGCAGCCGCTGGAGCGGCCACGCTGTGCGCTTCCGCCACTTCCGTGGCGTGATCGTCGTATTCTTCTTCGCCGCGCGGTGGATGCACGTAACGCTCGACGTCTGAACCGATCAGCCGTTTCCGAAGCAGTTCCGCGACATCTTCGTCGACTGAACTGGAGTGGGTCTTCTTTTCGGCGACACCGAGTTCGGGTAGCAAATCCAGGATTGCTCCTGGCTTGACCTCAAGCTCCCTCGCCAGTTCATTGATCCGAATTTTCTTCATAGTCACGGACGGACTCTCAGCTGCTTCCATGTTCGGCAATTACTCGCAAACCGACCTTCTCGCCCCTTCAATCACTGTGTTTGGTCAGTTTTCGGAAGACCCTGCGCGAGGAAGACCTGAATTTTCAATCGTATCAGATTCC
>JAYUBY010000067.1:0-21090 GCA_043740635.1 Alphaproteobacteria bacterium | reverse complement strand
CTCGCCCTCGCGGACGTAGATGCGATCGGGCTCAAGCCGGACATTCGGGTAACGCCGCGCGAAGTGGTCAGACCGACTCCAGTGCGTCGTCGCGCGTTTTCCATTCAATAGACCGGCTTCGGCCAACAGGTAGGCCCCCGAGCAGACGCTTGCCGTGCGCCGAACCTCCTGCGCCCTGCGCCGCAACCAATCCACCGTTGGTGTGAGGCCCTCGAAGTTCCGGCTGCCGTTGCCCCCTGCGACGAGGAGAGTGTCGTAAGGCGCTTCGTCCAGGGGTCCCGTAAGCAAGCTGACGCCTGACGAGCTCCCCACCGGGCCGCACTCTGCCGCCAGGGCGCTGATTTCGTAGGCGCCGGGCGATAACCGGCCGGCGATTTCAAGGGCGGCGATGGGACCTGTGGCATCCAGGATCTGGAAGTCCGGGAAGACGACGACGGCGATCTTGCGGGTCATGGTCATGGCGCTTTTCGAGGGAACATTGTCATTTAGGACGCAACCTAGTCCTGTGATGGTGGACTCGTCAAACAGCGAGGTCTGCCATGTCGCCCATCGTCGTCGTCTTTCCGCTCTATCCGGGCGTGACCCAGCTGGACTTCACCGGGCCGCATCAGGTTTTCAGTCGCTTGCCGGGCGCCCACGTGATCGCTGGCTCGATTGGAGGTCAGGACATCGAGGCAGACGGCCTGGTGTTCTCCCACCTCGCCGACCTTACCGAGGTGAAGGACTGCGACCTCCTTTGCGTGCCGGGCGGGGTTGGGACGGTCGAGGCAATGTTGGACGAAATCTACATGGCCCAGGTCCGCCGGCTCGGCGCGGGCGCCCGCTTCGTAACCTCTGTGTGCACGGGCTCTTTGATCCTTGCGGCGGCTGGCTTCCTGAAGGGCAAGCGCGCGGCGACCCACTGGGCCTGGCGTGATCTGCTGACGCCCTTCGACGTGACCATCTCCGAGGCGCGCGTCGAGCGTGACGGCAATGTCTTCACCGGTGGCGGCGTTACGGCAGGGATCGACCTAGGGCTCACCGTGGCCGCGCACGTGGCTGGCGAAAACATGGCCCAAGCGATCCAGCTCACCTTGGAATATGCGCCCGATCCGCCCTTCGAGGCCGGTAGGCCGGAGCTTGTGCGCCCGGAGATCTTGGAACAGGTGAAGGCCCGGATCGCCCCCGTCGTCGACGCCCGACGCGCGGCGGCGGTCGAGGCCGCTAGGCGATTGCAGGCTGCCTGACCGCAAAGGGAAACGACGGCTCGGCGAGGCTCACCGATTGGCCGTCGGCTCTTCGGCCGATTTGACCACGAACCTCCAAAGCGACGACTTCTACAATTACATCAGCAAGGGGTTCGTGGCCCCCTGGACCACCGAGGCCCGGCCACAGAATGTCGTGATCATGGAGGCGCTCATCGCCACCGCCGCGACCTATGCTTGCGGCGGTTACGAGGTGATCTTCGATGGCATCGTCGGCCCCTGGTTCATGGACCCCTGGCTGGCGGTGGCGCGGAAACACCGGCTCGATTTGCGCTATGTGGTTTTGATGCCCAGCTAGGCTGCGACGATCTCGCGCGCTGTGCTGCGCACTGCGCCGGGCTCCCTCACCGACACTTCGGTTGTGAAGGGCCTGTGGAAGCGTTTCCGCACTTTTGCCCCGGCCGCGGAGAATCTCCTCGATACAACCACGCAGGGGATCGAGGAGACCGCGACTGCGATCCTTGCCGGCCTCGGCGCTGGGCGCTACGCCCTCGCCTGAGATCGCGCCCCGCCAAGCGCCCTAGGCCTTCCACTGGCGAGGGTGACGCGATAGGAAAACCAACTGCATAACGGTAGAATGGACCCCGGCAATGAATCCTAAACTCAAGGCCGCTGCCGCGGTCGGCTTCGGATCGGCGCTGCTTTTGGCCCTCGGCGCTGCATTTGCAGGCCAGGCTCAGCCTCAGGCGCCGCCAGCTAACGCAGTGGCATGCCCGGGCGGCGATACAGGCATCACCCTGCCACCCGGCTTCTGCGCCACGGTCTTCGCCGACAACCTAGGCAATACCCGCCACATTGCCGTCGCCGCCGACGGCACGGTCTACGCTAACACATGGAACGGCTCGTCCTATTTCCGGGGCACGACCGCGAATCCAAACGGCTTCCTTGTCGCGATCCAGGATGCTCATCACACGGGCAAGGCCGATAAGATCACCTACTTCGGCATGACTTCCGCCGAGGGCTCCAGGGGCGGCACCGGAGTCGGGCTCTACAAGGGCTTCGTCTACGCCGAAATGAACGATCAAATCGTGCGCTATCCGCTGACCCCGGGCTCGGACGCGCCGAGGGGCAAGCCCCAGGTGGTGCTTTCAGGAATGCCGCTGGGCGGCGACCACCCGATGCATCCCTTCGCGATCAACGCCAAGGGCCAAATGTTCGTCGACATGGGCACAGCGACCAACTCCTGCCAGCCGAAGAACCGCCAGCCGGGCGTGCCCGGCGCCGAGCCCTGCGTCGAGAAGGAGACCCGCGGCGGGACCTGGCTCTATTCCGCCGACAAGCTGGACCAGAAGTTCTCGCCGGCCGAACGCTACGCCACCGGAATCCGCAATGGGATGGGTCTGTCATTCGACGCCGCAGGGCGGCTCTTCGCCACTCAACATGGGCGCGACCAGCTGATCCAGAACTGGGGCAAGCTGTACCCCGACGTGAAGGCGACGACCGAGCTTCCCTCCGAGGAATTGATGCTGGTCAAGCAGGGCAGCGACTACGGATGGCCCAATTGCTACTACGACAACTTCCAGCAAAAGCTGGTGCTCGCTCCGGAATACGGCGGCGACGGCGGCAAGACGGTTGGCGTCTGCGCCGACAAGGCGCCTCCGGTGGCGGCCTTTCCCGCCCACTGGGCGCCTAACGATTTGCAGATCTACAACGCCAAGGCCTTCCCTGCGGCCTATAGGGGCGGCGCCTTCATCGCCTTCCACGGCTCGTGGAACCGGACGCCCGCGGTACAAGACGGCTTCAACGTCGTCTTCCAGCCCCTGAAGGACGGCAAGGCCAACGGTAGCTATGTGGTGTTCGCCGACGGCTTCGCTGGCCCCGGCAAGGCCACGGGCAAGGCGATTTTCCGCCCGACCGGCATCGCGGTCGGCCCGGACGGGGCGCTCTATATCTCCGAGGACACTAAGGGCCGAATCTGGAAAGTGACCTACCAGGGTCCTGCGAACGCCCCGGCGACCGCCGCGCCTCAGCCGACCTATGACACCCAGACCGCCTCCGGCGACACCTCGGCCCTGCCGGTCCCCGCTGGGGCCACCGCGGCCCAGGTCGCCCACGGGCAAGCGGTGTTCAAAGCCGGCTCCTGCGGCGCCTGCCATGGCCCGGACGCCGCCGGTGGACCGGTCGGCCCGCCGCTCAACACCGGCAGCCCGCTCTGGACCGACGGCGGGCTCACCTCGATCACCGACCTGATCACCAAGGGCGTGCCGGCGCCCAAGCAATATCGCAGCCCAATGCCCCCGATGGGAGGCGCCCAGCTCTCGTCAGACGATCTGGCCGCCGTGTCCGCCTACGTCTGGGCGGTCGGCCACCAGAAGAAATAGAACTTGGGAGAGAGACAGATGAACATGCCGATCCGCCTCGCGGCCTGCGCCGCGTTGTCCAGCCTCGCCGCGGCGTCAGCGCTCGCCCAGGTGTCCCGCTCGACTCCCGGCCAGCCGGAGGCCCGCACCGCCCTCGACATGATGCCGACCAAGGCCAAGCTCACCGTCACCACGCCCGCGTTTGAGGATGGTGGTGACATCCCCTTCGAAAACACCCAGTACCGGACCAACACCTTCCCGGGCCTGACCTGGACGAGGGGGCCGAAGGAAACCAAAACCTATGTCCTGATCATGCAGGACAATGACCTGTTGGTGCGTGGCGCGCCGGTCCTGCACTGGACGATGTTCAACATCCCGGCGAGCGTCACCAAACTTGAAGTCGGCATGACAACGCCACCGGCCGGCTCTGGCTACGGCCCCAACTACAAGGGCGCAGCCCAAGCTTACACTGGCCCGAGAACGCCGCCGGGGCCCAAGGATCACTATCACTTCGAGATCTTCGCGCTCGACACGACTGTGTCCGATCCTGGTAGGGATTACGCGGCTCTGACCGCCGCGATGGCCGGTCATGTGCTGGCAAGCGGCGAGGTGGTGGGCCTCGGTGAAAAAGACCCGATGGCGCCCGATCCCGCGCCGCGACCAGCGCCCACCCCCGCCCCGAAATAGCTGATGGGTCGCAGCACGTGGCGCTCGCCCCCGGCCGGTCCCCTGCGCTATGCAGGGCGCTCGAGTCTGGGGGGACGCGTTCGTGAGCATTGAATTCACCGAGACGGAAAAGCGCGTCACGCTCTGGGGTGTCGCGATCGTCTTCCTGCTGTCGGCCTTGGATCAAACCATCGTCGCCACAGCCATGCCGCGGATTATCGCCGAGCTGAACGGCCTGGCGCTCTATTCGTGGGTGACCACGGCCTACCTGCTGTCGTCAACGGTCATGGTACCGATCTGGGGTAAGCTCAGTGACCTCTTCGGTCGAAAGCCGGTGCTGCTGGCGGGGATCAGCATCTTCCTGGCGGGCTCCTGGCTTTCCGGGCTCTCCGGTGAGTTTGGCGACCTGCCGCTGATCGGCGGTGGAATGGTTCAGCTAATCGTCTTCCGCGCCATTCAGGGGATCGGCGGGGGCGCGCTTTTCACCACAGCCTTTGCGATCATCGGCGACCTCTATCCGCCGCGGGAACGCGGCAAGATCGGCGGCATGTTCGGCGCGGTCTTCGGGCTTTCCAGCACGGTCGGCCCGCTGATCGGCGGCTACTTCACTGATCACGGCACGGTGACGCTGGCAGGCCATCTGATCGCTGGCTGGCGCTGGGTCTTCTACCTGAACCTGCCGCTTTCGCTGCTCTCGCTGTTCATGATCCTCGTGAAAATGCCCAAGATGTCCCACAATGCGAAGGGCAAGATCGACTTCATTGGCGCGGCCCTGATCATCGCCACGGTGGTGCCGTTGCTGCTGGCCCTCACCTTCGGTGGTCACCAGTACGCCTGGACCTCGTTGACTGAGCTCGGGCTTTTCGCAGGTTCAGCGCTGGGTCTGGTGCTCTACATCTTCGCCGAACGCTTTGCGTCGGATCCGATTTTGCCGTTGGAGCTCTTTAAGAACCGGGTGTTCTCGACCGCCAATCTTGCAGGCTTCCTGGTGTCCATGTCGTTCATGAGCACGGTGGCGTTCCTGCCGTTGTTCCAGCAGCTCGGTCAGGGCGTCGCGGCGACCATAAGCGGCCTGGCGCAGCTGCCACTGATGCTGGGTCTCTTCAGCTCCTCGATCCTCAGCGGCCGGATGGTCAGCAAGAGCGGGAAATACAAGGGCTTCATGATCGGCGGTGTCGTGGTGACCTTCGTCGGCATCTGGCTGCTGAGCCGCATGCATGCCGAGACGACGCGCCTTGATCTCGCCTGGAGAATGCTGATCCTTGGCATCGGTCTCGGACCGGGCCAGAGCCTCTTCAGCATCGCCATCCAGAACGCCATGCCGATCGAGCGCCTCGGCGTGGTGACGAGCTCGAGTCAGTTCTTCCGTCAAATCGGCTCGACCATGGGAGTTGCGATCTTCGGCACATTCCTGACCGCTAACCTGAACCACGGGCTGGGCAAGATCATGCCTGGTGTCGATGTGGGCAAGCTCAGGGCTATGGGCGGCATGACCCACGCGGGCGCAGCGCCGATGCTTCCTTCCTTCATCAAAGACATCATTTCGGACGCCATTACCGACGTTTTCGCCCTTGGTCTCTACGTGGTGGCGGTCGCCCTGTTGGTCACTTTGCTGATCCCCAACGTACCTATGCGCGACCGCAGCCTGACGGGCGCCCAGGCCTATCCCGAAAAGGACGGCGATACCGGCATCCCGGCGGAAGCGCACCTATAGGACGCTTCAGGGTTTGAGCTGCCCGGCCAGGAACTTCTTGACGCCCTCGCCATAGGGCGGACGCAGCGCTTTCATCGGCCCCAGGTCCTTATTGAGCTGGCGGTAGACGGACTTCCGGTGGCTGAACTCACGGAACCCGTCGACGCCGTGATAGCTGCCCATGCCTGAAGGCCCCACGCCTCCAAACGGCAGGTCCTCCATGGCGACGTGGAAGATCACGTCGTTCACGGTCACGCCGCCCGACGTGGTTTGGGTCAGCACCTTTGCCTCCTCCGCGGCGTCGGCGCCGAAGTAGTAGAGGCCCAACGGCCGATCGTGGGCGTTTACGTAGGCGATGGCCTCGTCGACGTTCTTGTAAGTCAGAACCGGCAGGACGGGCCCAAAGATCTCCTCCTGCATCACCTTCATCTCCTCGGTAGGATTGATAATCAGGGTGGGCGGGATTTTGCGGTGCTCTTGCTGGCTAAAGTCCTCTCCGGCGGGATTGATCTCGACGATCTCGGCCCCCTTGGCGCGGGCGTCATCCACATAGCCCTTGATCCGCTCGAAGTGCCGCTCGGCGATCACGGCAGTGTAGTCGGGATTGTCTTTGATGGTCGGGAACATGGTGTGTACCGCGGCCGTCGCCTCCCTGACGAAGGTTTCGAGCTGGTCAGCCGGCGCCATCACATAGTCGGGGGCGAGGCAGATCTGGCCGGCGTTCATGGTCTTGCCGGCCATGATCCGCGCCGCCGATGTCGCATAGTCCGCAGAGCGGCCGAGGATCACGGGGCTCTTGCCGCCTAGCTCGAGCGTTAGGGGCACGAGGTTTGCCGACGCGGCCTTCATCACATGCCGCGCGATCGACGTCGCGCCCGTGAAGACCAGGTGGTCGAATGCGAGTTCAGAGAAAGCCTGGCCAACGTCGGGACCTCCCGTGAAGACCGCGATCTCGTCCTCGTCGAACGCCTCGGCGAACATCTGCTTCATCAGATCCGAGGTGGCGGGCGTGAACTCCGAGGGCTTGATCATCACCCGGTTGCCCGCCGCCAGGACGCCTGCCAGCGGCGCAAAGGTTAGATTTACCGGAAAGTTCCACGGGCTGATGATGCCGATCACGCCTTTCGGCTGGAATTGAACTTCAGCCTTGGCGCCCAGGATGCCGAGCACGGCCGGGCTGGTCTTGCGCTTCTCCGGCTTCATCCAAGTCTTCAGATGCGCCTTGGCGTGCTTCAGCGGGCCAAGCGACGCACCGATATCGGTGATGCCGCTGACCGCAGGCGCTCGAGACCCAAAATCCCGGTTCAGGACGTTGACGATGGCGGCTTCGTTGTTGATTAGGACGCCGATCGCGCGGTCCAGTCGCGCGATCCGGACCTCCAGGCTGGGCGCGCCCTCGCGAATGTTCGCGGCCTTTTGGCGGCGAAGCACCTCATCCATCCGCTGTCGTTCGCTGGCCGGCTCGGTCTTCGGCGCCACGCTCATGGTCGGTCCTTCCCCTGTTTTCGGCACGGTGGACCGGTGGCTGGCGGCGGGCAAGCGCGCCCCAACGTCAAGCGGCGTCCAGGCCGATATCCAGAACGCTGGCGGAATGGGTGAGGGCGCCGACGCTGATGACGTCAACGCCCGTTTGAGCGATGGCCCTGACGTTCTCTAGCGTCACGCCGCCTGAGGCCTCCAGCACGGCCCGGCCGGCGTTTCGGCGGACAGCCTCGACGAGATCGTCCAAGCCGAAGTTATCCAGCATCACCACGTCGGGCCCGTACTTCAGAGCCTCTTCCAATTGGCCAAGGCCGTCGATCTCTACCTCGACCTTCAACAGGTGGCCTGCCGCGGCCTTGGCGCGCCGCACCGCCTCTCCGACCGAGCCGCAGGCGGCGATGTGGTTGTCCTTGATCAGGATCGCGTCATCCAGGCCGAAGCGGTGGTTGACCCCGCCGCCGCAGCGCACAGCATATTTCTCCAGGGCCCGCAGGCCAGGCGTGGTCTTGCGGGTATCGACGATGATCGCGCCGGTCCCGTCAATGGCCTCGACATAGGCCCGCGTCAGAGTGGCGACGCCTGAAAGGTGGCCCATCAGGTTCAGGCCAACCCGTTCGGCGCCGAGCAGGGCGCGGGCGTTGGCATCTACCCAGGCGAGCTTTCCGCCGACGCTGACGCGGGTTCCGTCCTCGACGACGGCTTTGAAGTCGGCAGATGGATCAAGCTCGGCGATCGCGAGGCGTGCGCACGCAAGGCCTGCGACGACGCCCGCTTTGCGGGCCGCGAACACACAGCGCAGCCGGGCCTCGGCGGGCACGCAAGTCTGGGAGGTGACGTCGCCGGCGCGCCCCAGATCCTCCGCCAGCGCCGCGCGGACGATCGGGGCGATGAGCAAATCGGGCAAAGGCTCGGTCATTCGGCGGCGTGCTTCCAGATGCTGACGGGCGGGAGATCGGTCCAACGAACGAGTGTTCGGCGAGGCAACGTGTCGGGCTCTGTGGCATCAGACCGGAAATGACCGCCGCGGCTCTCAGTTCGCTCAAGCGCACAAGCGGCCACCAGGCGGGCTGTGACCAGTGACGCTGCCCGGCCGTGGGTGGCCTCGAGCCCGTCGATCAGATCGATCAGGCGCAGCAGGCCGTCTGCTGATCGCACCACGCCCGCGTCGCGCGTCATAGCTTGGCGCAGGACACCAACCGCTGGCATGGGCAGCGCAGGAGCGAGCAAGCGAACCAATCGCTGGGCGTCGGGCTCATTCGCCTGCGCTGCACTGCGACCGGCCCGAGCGCCGAAGACAGCCGCCTCGAGTAGGGAATTCGACGCCAAGCGGTTCGCCCCGTGCACGCCCGTCGAGGCGCACTCTCCAGCGGCGTAGAGGCCGGGAAGCGAGGACCGCCCGTCCGCGTCCGTCGCGATCCCGCCCATGTGGTAGTGGCAGGCGGGCGCCACAGGGATCGGCATGACGCGAGGATCAATCCCGCCAGCCATGCAGCCTGCGAACACCGCCGGAAATTCCTCGGGGAACTTCGTGCCGACCGCCTCGCGCGCGTCCAAAAAGGCGCCTCGGCCGGCTTCGCGCTCGGCGTGGATGGCGCGGGCCACCACATCTCTTGGGGCCAGCTCGGCGTCGCGATGGTAGCGCGCCATGAACCGCTCGCCGCGGGCGTCAATCAGCGTTGCCCCTTCGCCGCGCAAGGCTTCCGTGGCCAGTGGCGCAGGGTCACCGGCGATGTCGATAGCGGTCGGGTGGAACTGAACGAACTCGGGGTCGCCGACGATCGCGCCTGCCAAAGCGGCGAGCCCAAGGCCTTCACCTAGGAGCTCTGCAGGTGAGGTGGTGACCGCGTAGAGCCCCCCGACGCCGCCGGTCGCCAGGATCGTCGTAGCCGCGGTGATTTCGATCAGTGCGCCTTCATGCTCAGCCACCACGCCGCACACGCGACCGGATGCATCCTGCAGGAGACCCCGCAGCCGATGGCCGACGCAGACTTTGACGTGTGGCGCCGCCAGGACCGCGATTACCACCGCTTTCATGATTGCAGCGCCTGCTTGGTCGCCCTTCACCCGCGCTACGCGCGGATGCGAATGCGCCGCCTCAAGGCTTTGAGCAAAGGTGCCATCGGCCGTTCGGTCGAAAGGCACGCCGAGGGTCGCCAACGTGCGAACCGCCGCTGGACCTTCCTCGGTTAAGAGCCGCGCCATGGCCGGAACTACCAATCCCGCGCCGGCCGCAATCGTGTCGGCCGCATGGCTCTCGGCGCTATCACCCTCGGAAAGCGCCGCGGCCATACCGCCCTGCGCCCAGGCCGATGAACAGCCCTGGCTTAGCGGCGCGTCCGTCAGCACCAGCACCCTGCGTGGCGAGGCGGCCAGAGCCGCGCAAAGCCCTGCTAGGCCCGCGCCGACAATCAGCACGCCGTCATGGGCGATCCGGCGCATCAGATCAGCTCCACATTCACATGGTGGCGCGCCTTGATCAGGTCGTATCGCGCCGGGATCGCCGGAGGGGGCAAGTCGACCATCCGTTGCACAGCCATTCGTGCGCGCTCGGCGATGGCGGGGTCCACGGTCACCTCATGGCGACCGTGGACCAGGGCTTCGTAGATGTTCTCGAGTGTGATCCGCTTCATGTGCGGACAAAGGTTGCAGGGCCGCAAGAACTCAGTGTCGACGGCATCTGCGGCGACATTGTCGGCCATGGAGCATTCGGTGATCAGCACCACGCGCTTGGGCTTCCGCGTCAGCACATAGTCGTTCATCGCCTGGGTTGAACCGGCGAAGTCGGACACCTCGAGCACCTCGGCTGGACATTCGGGGTGCGCCAGGACCTCGGCGTCGGGATAGGCCGCTTTTATCTCCAGGATATCGGCGGCGGTGAAGCGTTCATGAACCTCGCAACGGCCCTGCCACGCGATGATCTTGACGTCGGTCTGCCTCGCCACGTTGCGGGCTAGGAATTCGTCGGGGATCAGGATCACCCGGTCGGTCCCCCAAAGCCGCGCGGCCTCTTCCACGACCTGCACGGCGTTAGCGCTGGTGCAGCAGATGTCGGTCTCGGCCTTCACTTCGGCGGTGGTGTTGACGTAGGTGACGACCGGCACGTTCGGATAGCGTTGCTTGATCAGGCGCACGTCTGCCCCAGTAATCGAGGCCGCAAGCGAGCAGCCGGCTTGAAGGTCTGGGATCAACACCGTCTTGTCGGGCGAGAGGATCTTTGAGGTCTCAGCCATGAAGTGCACGCCCGCCTGGACGATCACCCGAGCCTTCGACCTTGCCGCTTCCTTTGCGAGCCCCAGGCTGTCGCCGACATAATCGCCGACGCCATGGAAAATCTCAGGCGTCATGTAGTTGTGCGCCAGGATCACGGCGTCCTTCTCGGTTTTCAGCTGATTGATCGCCGCGATCAGCGGGGCCTGGGCGCGCCATTCCATAGGAGTGACGTGACGTTTGACCTTTTCCCACACGGGGGCGGTCTGAGCTTCGATGTCCGACGTGAAGGCGAACTGGAACCCGTCAGCGGCCATCGGGATGCCTCCTTATGCTCAAATTGAGCATTTCATAAGCTTGAAAAACGCCAGACGAGAGCCTGCCCGGCTGGCGCACTATCCATACTTATACTCAATCCGAGCAAAAGTATCGGATCAGATATAATCCGATCCTCGGCGAGCGCAAGTCATGGAAACGAAGTTATCTGGACGGGGCCTCGTTTCAGGCCACGGCTGGCGTCGTGCTCATCGCGGCATCGATCGCCGCGGCTAGCGCTTCGGAAGGGTAAGGCTTGGCGAGCAGGGGCCAGGGCGTCTCGGCCGCCGCGCCGAGCGTCTCGCCGGTATAACCGGACGACAGGATCACCGGCAGTCCAGGTCTGAGCGCCACTGCGGCGTTGGCTAGCTCAACGCCGTTCATGCCGCCCGGCATGATAAGATCGGTGAGCAGCAGGTCGATGTGGCCCTCGCCCTCAAGGATAGTGAGCGCCGGCGCGGCCGCTGGTGCGCGCAAAACCTCATGACCGAGGTCTGTCAGCATCGCCTCGACCATTTCGCCTACGCTCGCGTCGTCTTCTACCAGAGGCACGCGCTGCGTCGCGCCCCGGCGCGGCGCCGGCGCTGGGGCCTGTTCACCGGAGACGAGCTCGGTGACGCCGTGCGCGAGAGGCAGATAGACCCGCACCGTAGCGCCCTTGCCCGGCGCGCTCTCGACGATTACTGCGCCTCCGCTCTGGCGGCCGAAACCATAGACCTGGCTGAGGCCCAGGCCGGTGCCGCGCCCGGGCTCCTTGGTCGTGAAAAAGGGCTCAAACGCTCGCCTGCACCCGCTCGGCCAAGAGGTCGTTGATCCGGGTGAGGTCGGCCTGCGCCTGCTTAGCGTCACTGATGTCGTAGCCCACCCCGATATAGCCACCGACCTCGCCGCCCGGGAGGCGGCGCGGCAGCGACACTGATCGGATCCATCGGTATTCGCCGTCGCCCCGGCGATACCGGGCCTCTAGGATTGTTGTTCCCGCTGGGTCAACCGCCCTCTGAGCGGCAAATGCGGGGAGGCGATCCATGTCGTCAGGATGCATTGCGTCACGCCAATCGATGGCGATGGCGGCTTCGTAGGGAACGCCTAGGAACTCAGCGTAGGCGTGATTTACGAACTCACGTTGGCTGTTTGGTTTGGCGAGCCACATCCGCACTGGCGCGCTGTCGGCCAGCATTCGGAAACGCGCTTCGGTGGCGACCAGGTCAGCGGCGATCTTTGCCGCGGTGTCCTTGGCCTCGTCGAGCCGCAACAAAGTCTCGCGCAGGGCGGCCGCAACCATGACCGTCGCGGCGCCGGATACGCCAAACTGGATGATCACCCCTGTTCGCGAAATTGTCGAAATTGTTGCATTGGGGCCGAGGTAGCCGGTCACCATGATGGTTGCGAGGGTTCCCCAGCCCCAACGGGGGCCCGCGTAAAGCGTCGCGACAATGAACGCAGGGAAGTAGGTCGCCGACAGGCCGAACGCGTTGTCAAACCCTAGGAAAAGCCCACGGATCAAAATCGCGCCCGCAAAGGCGCCGAGGGTAATCAGGGCGGCCTGCCACAGCGGCGGCGTGCGGCGTGGAATGAACCGGATTGGCCATTCGGACGGCATTATACGAAGGCGTCTCCGGCACACAAACTGCAGTTACGGACCACTAAGGCTCAGAATGGGAGTGCTGGCGATGACGTGCAACCAAGGATAAAAGCCTAGGCCGCTTGGCGGGATGTCCCGTTCCGGCGCCGCTTGATCATCTTTTGGCCGGTTTGTGGCCTAACCCCCGCCCTTGGCGTTCAATACGGGACTTCGGCCAAGCCGACGGGTTGAGATAGGGAAGACGACAAGATCCGAGCTTCAATCCTCAGATGGCGCCGCGCCGGTTTGGCGGTGGCTTTAGCGGCCGTTGCGCTCTGCGCCTGCGCGCCTGCGTCTCAGCATTCCGCGACGCCTGAAGTGCGAGCCACGGCCGCGCGCAATCTGTCAGATCGAGCGCTGCTCGCCATAACCGCCAACTTCGACTTCGCCACACGAGATCTCGCGCGGCGACACGATCCGGCCTTGCGCCGTGCGGACCTCTGGGGTCGGCCTCTCGGCTGGTCCAATTTCGATCTACGCCAAGCACCCGATCTCGGCATCCCGACCGAGCAGGGAGATGCCGCCGTTGCCCTCAACAAGCTTCGACCGTTCGCCGGATTGCCGATCCGCCCCATGAGGCCTTTCGTGTTGGCGGCCGGCGCCGACGACAGCGCGCGTGCCCTCCACTGCATGACGCAGGCGATCTATTTCGAAGCGGCCCGAGAGCCAGTCCGCGGCCAACAAGCTGTCGCCCAAGTCGTGCTGAACCGGGTGCGCCACCCGGCCTATCCGAAGTCAGTCTGCGGCGTGGTCTACCAAGGCTCCGCCCGGTCCACCGGCTGTCAGTTCACCTTCACCTGCGATGGATCGCTTCGCTGGGCGCCGCAGCAGGCGCTTTGGCGGCAGGCGCAGGATGTCGCCAAGCGGGCCCTCGCGGGCTTCGTCGACAAGGATGTCGGCTCGGCCACGCACTATCACGCGGCCTACGTGATCCCTTACTGGGCCCCGACCCTGGTGAAGATGACCCAGGTAGGTCAGCACATCTTCTATCGCTGGACGGGCCCGTGGGGAGAGCCCCCGGCGTTCAGCGGCCGCTATGAAGGCCGTGAATCTGAGCTTTCGCCAGCCCTGCTCGCTAGCCTGGACCCGCTAACTCAAGGTCGACTCGGCTTGCAGGAGTCAGGGCCGCCAGTCGAGCGCAAGGTGACACTGGCCGTCGCCGGCGAGGTGCGGACCTACAGCATCGTCGATACACCGGCCTCGTCAGGTGAACGCCCGCGCGCCGGCACCATCACCACGGCGCGTCGCCAACCGACGCCGGACGAGATCAAGCGCATCAATGAGAGCTTGGCGGCCATGGATAGGGGCTCTGACGCTTCCGCAGCCGTGCCCGCGTCCGCCAAGCCTGGTCCCTAGGCTCAAGGTGGATTGAACGCGTCCGGATAAGTGACGCTAATCTCGCTCGCGAACGCAACATCCTCCAAAGCTAGGGCCTGGAATGCGGCTAGGCCTGCGTAGGGCGCGTTCACCATGCGCGCTGCGTCCGCGGAAAAGCCGAAGCGTCCATAATAGGCGGGATCGCCCAGAACCAGGACGCCGAAGCAGCCGAACTCCCGGGCGCTCTCAAGCCCGGCGCGGACCAGCCGAGAGCCGACGCCTTGCCGATGCCAGTTGGGGCGCACGGCCACCGGCGCCAGCGCGCCGTAGAGCTCAAAGCGGTCGGCCCACAGGCGACTGAAGAGGATATGTCCCACCACCTCGCCAGCTTCCTCAGCGACCATTTCGAACAGGCAATCTTCATCAGCACGCAAACGCGCGACCAATTCGGCCTCGTCCGTCCGACCGAAAGCGGTCACCAAGACGCTCTCGATCGTCGCTTGGTCGGTCGGGCGAGCGTAGCGGATCATGCAGGGTGGGCGCCGTTCACCAGACCCCAATCTTTTCGGCGTCGTGGTGGCTGATCGGGTGATGGGCCTTGCGGTGGTCTTCCTCTGCGAGGAAGCGTACGGCTTCGAGCGCGGCCATGCAGCCCATGCCAGCCGCGGTGACCGCTTGGCGATAGATGTCATCGGTGACGTCGCCGGCTGCGTAGACGCCCTCGATGGCGGTAGAAGCTGTTCCCGCTTTCACCTTTAGATAGCCCGAGGCATCCATCTCCAGCTGGCCTTTGAACAGCTGTGAGGCTGGCGCATGGCCGATGGCAATGAAGATCCCGTCGCACGGGACTTCCTGGATTTCGCCCGTCTTGACGTTTTTCAGCCGCGCGCCGGTCACGCCCATCGGATCGGAACCGCCCGTCACCTCGTCGAGCGCGCAATCCCAGATGACCTCGATTTTGGCATGGGCGAAAAGGCGCTCCTGCAGGATCTTCTCGGCCCGGAATTCGTCCTTACGGTGGACGACGGTGACCTTCGAGGCGAACTTGGTGAGGAACAGCGCCTCTTCGACGGCGGTGTTGCCGCCGCCCACCACCACGACCTGCTTGCCGCGATAGAAGAAGCCATCGCACGTGGCGCAGGCGGAGACACCGAAGCCCTGAAATTTCTGTTCTGACTCCAACCCAAGCCACTTGGCCTGGGCGCCGGTGGCGATAATCAGGGTCTCAGCGAGCCATTCCTGGCCGCTGTCAGTGGTCAACCGGAAAGGTCGCTTGGACAGGTCGGCGGAGAGCACGATGTCATTGACGATCTCTGTGCCCACATGCTCGGCCTGGGCCTGCATCTGCTCCATCAACCAAGGTCCTTGGATAACCTCGGCAAACCCCGGATAGTTTTCCACGTCGGTGGTGATGGTTAGCTGGCCGCCGGGCTGGATCCCTTGGATCAGCACGGGGCTCAGAAGGGCGCGCGCAGCGTAAACGGCTGCTGTATAGCCCGCAGGACCCGATCCAACGATCAGGCAGCGGACTTGTCGCGGTTCGGGGTGCAGTTCGGAACGATCGTCGGACATGGCCCTTATGTAAGTGAGATTCTGGAGCGGCGCATGCAAGACGAATTGAAAACCGCCGGTGTGGTCGCCCTGGTCGGCGCAGCCCTCGGAGCAGGCGTCGCCCTTGGCCTGGGTCTGCGCTTTTATTCGGCGATCGCCATGGTCGGCCTGGGTACGGGAGTTGCGATGGGTCTAGTCGCCGGCGCGAGGCCCAGGACTGTGACGATGACGTCCAGCCCGGAGCTCCTCTGACCGCCAGCTTTAGTTAACGCCCGTTTTAGCCGCTGGGTTTAGACTGAGCGTCGATGAACTCGATTGCCAGCCTCCCAGAAATTGAGATCGCCGGCCGCAAGATCGGCGCGGCCCATCTGCCTTATGTGATCTGCGAGCTGTCCGGAAACCACAACGGTAGCCTGGAGCGTGCGCTCAGCATGATCGACGCCGCCGCCGCCACTGGCTGCGACGCGATTAAGATCCAGACCTACACCGCTGACACCATCACCCTCGATGTCGACCGGCCGGAGTTCAAGATCACCGGCGGCCTCTGGGACGGCCGCAGCCTGCATGAGCTCTATCTCGAAGCCCAAACGCCCTACGAGTGGCACGCGGCGCTGTTCGCGCGCGCCGCCGAGCGCGGCGTCACCTTGTTCTCTAGCCCCTTCGACGAGACCGCGGTCGATTTGCTGAGCGGTCTGGACGCGCCAGCCTACAAGATCGCCTCGTTCGAAGCTGTCGACCTGCCGCTGATCCGCTACGCCGCAAAGCAACGCAAGCCGTTGATCATCTCCACCGGGATGGCCAACCTGGCTGAGATCGAGGACGCCCGCGCCGCGGCGCTAGAGGCTGGCGCGGCGGGCGTGGTGCTGCTGCACTGCGTCTCAAGCTATCCGGCTGACCTCTGCGACGCAAACGTCCGTACGGTGGCTGACATGGCAGGACGGTTCGCTTCGCCCATCGGTCTTTCGGATCACACGCATGGCGCGGCCGCCTCGATTGCGGCGATTGCAATGGGCGCCTGCGTTATCGAAAAACACTTCACGCTGGCTCGCTCCGACGGCGGCCCAGATGCGGCTTTCAGTCTGGAACCGGCTGAATTCACAGGCTTGGTCCGCGATTGCAAAGACGCCTGGACTGCGCTCGGCCGCGCTCATTACGATCTCCTAGGATCCGAACGCGCCAACCGACAGTTCCGCCGTTCGCTCTACATCACAGCAGACATTAAGGCGGGCGAGGCTCTGACTCGCGCCAATTTCCGGTCAGTGCGCCCCGGCAATGGTTTGCCGCCGGTTCACTTCGATGAGGTCCTGGGACGTGCAGCATCACGCGACCTGAAGCGCGGCGAACCGCTCGCCTGGGATATGCTGGCTTGAGGCCATGAACGCTGCGGCCACCATCGCCCGCGAGATCGACGACCTCAAGCGCCGCAACACACCCTCGATGCGCGAGATCCGGAAGCGCTGGTCACGAACGCTTCGCAAAGCGCCAGCTGACGACGGTCTAGCAACCGTCGCTGAGCTGGAGGCTCACGCTGACCAGACCGGAAAATGGGTCGCTTACGAGCTCGTGCGCTTCCATCCGCCGGCCTTCGCAGCGATCACGGAGGCGCAGATCGAAGGCTTCGTTGGGCGCGCCCAGTCTTGGTACGCCGTCGACGCTCTGGGGACGATCCTGACCGGTTCGATGTGGGCAAAGGGTCAGCTCGAGGACGCGCGGGTTGCAGCTTGGTCGATGTCGCCCGACCGATGGCTACGCCGCTCGGCTTTGGTGCTGACGGTGGGGTTGAATACGCTGGCGTCAGGGGGTCGGGGCGACGCGGCGCGGACACTGCCGATCTGCCGCCAGTTGGCCTCCGACCGAGTCGAAGGCTTCCTCGCGGATAGGGACACGGTCCTGCCAGCGCGGGTGAAACGCGAGGTGGGTCACAAACTTTCCACAGGCCTTAAGACGCCAGGCAATCGCCGACAACCAATCGCGGACTAGACGAGGTCTCGGACTTGCGTCGTCCATCTTGGCAACCGGGATATGACCGCAAGGCCCTTTGGACTCAGTCGCCCCAGTACCTGTTGGCCCTCACCAGCGCCGCATAGTCGTCGCGTGTGACACCGACCAGCACCTTGTCCCACTGACGGCCCTGGCGGAAATGCCAGCGCCGCAGCCGGCCTTCTTCGGTCCAGCCGCATCTACCGATGTAAAGGCCGAGCGAAGCTTCGTTGTACTCGATGATGTCGGTGTCGAGCCGTTCCAGCCCCAGTTCGTCGAAGGCGTAGCGCATCACCGCCATCACGGTGTCTACGCCATAACCCCTTCGACGCTGCTCTACTGGCCCCAGCAGCATCCCGTGGGTCGCGTTGCGGTTCTTCCAGTCGATACCGACCAAGTTGGCGGTGCCGATCATCCGGGCATCGTCCTTCGTTTCGATCACGAACCGTTGGTTCAGCGGATCAGTTCCAAGGCCCGCAAACCAGCGCTCTATCGACTCGAAGTTCGATGGGAAGCGCCAGCCGCCAAGATTGGACCATAGCTGCTCGTCATTGGCCCAGACGTGCAGCAACGGAAGGTCGGCTTCCTCGACGGCCCGTAGCCGAATCTTGTTTCCGGGAATGCTCATGTGCGCTCCGCGACGACATAGACGCTGGCGCAGGAGGTGGCGTCTTCCTGCCCAAGCTGGAAGCAGCCTTCCAAGAACGCATCGCCCATCAGCGGGCCGCCGATCAGCCGGTCGAGCTGAAAATTGGCCAGCGGCTTGAAGAAAATACCGCCGGTACGCGCCGCCGTCAGCCCGGCCGCGCGGACATCTCGGCACAAAGTATCCAGTCGATAGACGCGCCGGTGGCCCGCAGCGACGTCGGCTGCGCTGAGGTCCTCAAGGTGCGTGAGCACGCCCATTTTCACGGCGATGCGACGAGACGGCGCCTCTGCGTTGGGAACGACCACGAACAATCTTCCAGTCGGCGTGAGCAAACCACCCAGGGTCGCCAGCGCCGCCCGTGGGTCGGCTACATGTTCCAGCACATGGGAAAAGATGATCGTCTCAAAGCGCCGCGCGGTGCGGTAGGTCTCGATGAGGGCCTCGACGAACTCGCCGCGACCGCCAGCACGTGCGCGGGCCTGTTCGATGAATTCGTGCACAGGCTCAACGATCGTCACGTCTGGGAAGCGGGCGAGCAGAAGGCTTGTCTGGTCGCCATGAGCGCAGCCGATCTGCAGGCATGGCCCCGTTCCAAAGAAGGGTTCAAAGGTGCGCATCATGTAGCCGCGCATCGCCGCGTCGAACGGCGCAGCGCCTTCTCCATAGGAGCCAGTGACGCCCTCCAGCCGGGCCTGTTCGGCCGCTAAGTCCATGTCCAGGTCGGCGCCGCTGTCGGGGGTCATCGTTGATCCGGCCTGAAGGCCCACCGCTCGGCGGGCTGGTAGTAGGCGTCCAGACTGTCGGGGATCTGCGCATGATAGCCAAGCAGCTGGCGGCCGAGGGGTGAGAGTGCTTTTTCGGCGTCTGCGGGAAGATAGCGCGGCCAGTCCATCTGAGGCTTCATGAACGGGCGGCCAAAGCACAGTGTCAGAGCCCGCCGCTCAGCGTTGCTGCGGTTGGGGGCAGCGGCATGAACCAACAGGCTGTTGAACAGTAGGATGTCTCCGGCCCGACCCACGGCCGGCTCGGCGCCGGAGTGGAAGGCCTCGACCGTCGGCATCGCCGGCGTCTGGTGAGAGCCCGACAGGAGTAAGGTCGCGCCATTTTCGACCGTGAAGTCGTCGAGCATCACCAGCATGTTCAGGGACAGCGGGCAGTCGGCGGACCAAGCACGTATGTCGCGGTGCGGCATGAGCGTATAGGCTTTGCCGCCTGGCGGGTGCATAACGGCCCCAAAGTTCAGCAGGATGTATTTGCCGCCGAAATGGCGCTCGATCATGTCGGCCAGTGGCAGGTTGTTGAGGAAGGCGTCGAGACTACCGCCTTCGCCCGGCATGTGATGGGCCGTGCCTTCCATGCCGGCTGCGACGCCGTTCCTTTCCTGGACCGCGCGGCGCAGGCGGTAGATCCGCTGCAGGTCTGTGCGCATCACGGGCAAGTCGGCAGCTTCGATTTCGCTCGGAAAATGAGCCCAGCCGCGCGTCGCCATCTGATGGACGAACGCCTCCGCGGACGGCGAAGGGGCGGTGAAGGTCTCGCGGCGCATGGGGGTGGCGATCCTGAGGCAGGCACACGACCTTGCCGCGGCACGGTTAACGCGTCGTTTATCCGGCTGTCGCACCCTTGGGCCAGACGGCCAATCCCCGGAGATTTCCGCATGTTCGAGATCCGGCCGACGTCGTGATCACTCCCGCGATCGGCAGCGTCCTGCCGCTCCCTGAGCTCGGCCCCATTACTGGCGAGAGTCTCCTGGCCCAGTGGACGGCCGGCCACACGTTTGCTGCCTACTGGACAGCCCGCGCGGCCCTGTGCGCTCTCCTAAAAGCTCGGCGGGCTCGGCGAATTTGGCTGCCCGCCTACGCATGTTCGGCGCTGGCGCAGGCCGCATCGTCTGCGGGCGTTGAGATTTGCTGGTATGGCGTGGATGATTGCTTGTCCGCCGATGAAGCGCGTCTTGCAGAGGGATTGCGATCCGGCGACGTGGCCCTGGTGATCGCCTACTTTGGGCAGTCGCCGGCGTCCGGCCTCCTGGCGCTGGCGGCCAGCCGCCCCGACGTCCTTTGGATCGAAGACCGAGCCCAAGCCCTTGCCGTCGATGGTCCGACATGGGCCGAAGTCGCCCTTTACAGCCCCCGCAAGCTTGTCGGCGCGCCAGACGGGGGCCTACTGGTGGGCAGAGGGGCGCTTCCGACGCCAGAGTCCTCGGCTTCGCCCGTCAATGCTGCCCCGCAGCTCGCGCGGCTGGCCGATCCCAAGGGTCTTGCACCGGAAACTTGGTATCCGGGCTTCCAGGCCCAAGAAGCCGCGTTTGATGCGACGCCTTTGGCGATGAGCGAACTTACGCGCGAAGTCCTTGAGGGGATCAATCCAGCGCCGCTCGTCCTGCGCAGGCGGGAAAACTTCGCGGCGCTTGCCGAGGCATTGAAGGACTACGGCCTATGGCCTGATCTAGAGATCGCCTTCGCGCCAATGGTGTTCCCAGTAAGGATTGCGGATCGCGATGAGGTCGTCCGACGCATGGCGGCTGAGCGAATTTACTGCGCCCACCATTGGCCGGATCTGCCAAGCCCCGCTGAGGATTTCCCGGGAGTTCACGCGCTGAACGCCGAATTGCTGTCGATCCCCTGTGACCATCGCTATGGCGCTGAAGACATGGCCCGTGTTGCTGAAAAGCTGACCGCACTCGCTCGTCCAGCGCAGGCCGCCCGAGCTGGTTCGCGGTAGGCGGGGAAAAAGTCGGTCGTTCCGCGGCCTGCGCTCAGGTTTTTGTAGGCTGCGTGATCCAGGACCGCACCGCAGACGTGGGCCGTTACCTCGTTGTTGGCAAAGCCGCGCTTGAACGCTGCGAGGCCGTCAGAGCCGTCGACTGAGCCCGCGCCGCCCCCCAGGTGGATGATGCCCTGGCCGGCGAAGTGCTCGACCGCGGCGCCGACCAGGCTATAGGCCGCACCCAGGGCATAGCCTGACGGACTAACCGCCGAGAGGTGGTAGTAGACGACGCCCTCGGCGGCGAACCAAATCGACATTCCGACGATCTCGCCGCCGCTGTAAGCCGCGAAGGCTTG
>JAYUBY010000066.1:0-13444 GCA_043740635.1 Alphaproteobacteria bacterium | reverse complement strand
CACAGTTCCTTACGCTTGCCTGATACCACCTTGGCGGCGGCACAGGTCCGATCCTCGAGCTTCTGCGTCGCCATTTGATCCGCTCCAGCACCGACGGGGCACAGATGGGGCACAAAATCCCGTCGCTCTAAGTTATCGGATGTCGTCGCCAGACGCGCAAGAGCGGCGCTGTCCTCTCTAACCGTTGTGCCCCCTGTCGTGGCCTGTCGCGGGCTGTCATTCCGAAAGCACCGCACTCGAAATGCGGCGTACCTTTATCGGTACCGTGGGTTCGAATCCCACCCTCTCCGCCATACTCCTATTGATATCGTTACGTTATTCCGCAAATTGCGGGTTTCACCCCGACAAAGTACCCCAACACTCATAGGTTTCGACCATCCGCTACGCTTTGGGCGGCCTTACCGTTCGACGCCGAGGCTGCTGGCAGATCAGTGAAACAGAAAGAGCGCCAGCGGTGACGCTGACGCTCTTCCAGTTTGGGGGAAAGGTCCGCAGACGATTCCCAACCTCAACGGTCTCCCGTCTCGGTCATCTGAAGGATCAGATTGCTCCGGTCCCCAGCGAATGATGAGCTTATCCGCCCAAAAGTGCTCAGGTGTCAAACCCTCAAACTCCCAAACTGGTTCCTAGGAGCACACGAATTGCCGCCAGGTCCGCCTCGGAAATCCCGGAGATATATGGCTTGTGGGCGATGTTCACCTGCCACAGACGGCCGAGCCCGACGGTGTAGACGTGATCGCAGACCGCCCACACGGGTTCGTTCGCGTGGAAGAACGGATATGACCCTGGTAGAAACTCGTGGTGGAGGGGATGACCCGCATTAGACTGAGCCTTGCTTACCGGCACTACCTTGCACCGTCCCCTCACTGCCTCAAAACGTTTCGACACGACTATAGCCCGTCGTTCCTTCTGCATTTCCGGTTTGCGCAGAAAGGTGAAATCACACATCACCACACGGCCGGGAGCTGGAACGTACTGGATCATAGCCCGCACCTCGTCGTCCCTACCTGTGACAACGCACGGCTCAAGCGCAGCTAAAAGGGTGTCCGCGCATGCTGCGGGAAGGCCGGCCCGCACCATGTCAAATTTCAGTTTGCTTCTTTTGAAACTACGCTTGCAACGTTCTGACGGAAAACAGCACGCCAGAGCGCGCGCTACCATCTCGGCTATCTCCTCGGCGCATCCCGCATCGCAAAGCAAATCAACCGTAACGGCCTCTTCATAGTTACCAAGCGCGCCTCGCGCGGACGCAACTGCGTTGGCTATTGCGAGCGACTTCGGCCCCGCCAAGCTTGTGTTTGATAGTTCCTGATAGACGCGCAAAGCATGAGGCATAGGGAATCCAACGAATATGCCTCGTGTACAAAATCATGGCCGAATCGCAAAGGGTCTACGCGAGTCCGCAACCGAGGCTTCGGGCAGATATCGTTTCGCGACAGCCCGAACTGCCCTTATGGCACCTCCTCCGGGGTCTCGATCCGCAGCCATTTTTTAACGGTGTTAAAATCATCCCACTCTGCCGCGCACGAGCTGCATGCGACTGCACATCCTCCCGGTGGTCACCCCGCTCGCGCCAGCAAATTCCGAACGGTCGAGCCACTAGGACACCACGTGCATTGAGCGCCTCGGCGATGGCGAGATGGGTCTAGGCCCTGTCGCTTCAGCCTGGCGGCGATGGGCAGCATATTTGCCGCTCTGGTCCGATGCGCGATTAGGCAGTTTTGACCGGAGCGAGATCGCGGTTTGAATTGTCAATCTAGGGCTCCATGTGCAAAGAGGCGCCATGGCCAACGAGCTTAAGAACGACCTGAAGCGAATATGTGAGCTCCAGCCAAGCTATACGTCTCTCAACACGCCCGAGATGCAGGAGCGAGGCGGTTTATTGCGCGGCCCGGTCAAATTGGCCATCGAGGCCCTGAGACCTATGCTAAGCCCCGAGCTTGGTAGGTTCGGATCCGATTTTCACGTCAGCGCTTCGGACGGTATTGGCCGAAAAACCGAACTGCCATGGATACGGTACTGTTCAAGGTCTATGTCGCCGCGCCCAACGGAGGGATTTTACTGTGTAATTCATTTCTCTACCGACGGGAGTGCTATTCATGTGACATTGGGCTGCGGCTCTTCGCGTTTCTTCAATGGCTACTCTGTTGTCCTTCCAGACGACGAACTTGACGCCCAGACCGCGTGGGCGCGGGCGGTAATATCCGAACAATTTGGAAATATAGAACCCTTTACGGATTCCTCTCAATTTGGAGCGACACGGCCGCTTCCTCTTTCTTTCCAGAGGGCGACTGCGATAGCAAAAAGGGTGCCGGTGGGAGAGATTGAGAGCGTTGACCTCGAAGGTCTGCTTATAGAGGCAGCAAGACGCTTGCGGGCCATCTATGAGGCCCAAGCTGTAGGCCGTGATCTGAGCCCGGCCGATCAGGAAGAGATTGAGGTAGCCGCGATTCTCAGCCCGGGGCGAGGGGGCAGTCGACGACAGGGATACGGCCTGCCTGTTGCGGCAAAGAAGGCCGTCGAAGCGCGTGCAGTCGCCCTAGCCGACGAGTGGCTCCGTTCTCAAGGATACGTCGTGAAGGACTGCTCAGCCACAAAGGCTTACGACCTGGAAGCAACTCAGGGACCGATAGTTCTAAAAGTTGAGGTAAAAGGTACAACTAGCGACCGTGCAGATGCTATATTGATGACGCGCAACGAGGTCGATCTTCACAGAGCGGAGTGCGGCCTAACTGCTCTTGTAATCGTCTCCAAAATCACACTTACATCGGATGATGAGACCTACACGGCTAGCGGTGGCTCGCTTGAATCGTTGATTGGATGGGACATTAACGACTGGACGGCAGAGCCAACGGCTTTTCGATTGACCCGCCGCTGAATAGCAGGCTTCAAATAGCCAAGTCGGGTCGTTAATCGACCTGAGCGTCGCGCCCAACCATGCCTTCGCCCGACCTAGCCCGCGCGCGCCAAGAGGTTTCGCACCGTCGATCCATGCCACTCCCCGCCCCGAGCGGCACGGACGCCCCTCGCGTTCAGGGCCTCGGCAATGGCCCGATCGGTCTTGGCTCCCGCCGCTTCGATCTGGCGGACAATGGGGAGCACATTAGCCGCAAAGGCGTCAGCCTCGGCGCGCTGCGTGACCGCACCCTTGGCCCCTGCCTCGGCGAGGTTGCGCGGGTTGCCTAACCTCACGCCTTGGGCATTGCGGGCCGCTAGCGCGACGCGCCCATAGCGGACCTCCGGAATTTCCGAGTCGGGTGGAAAGCGGCCTTTGGCTAATGAGGCGAAAACCACATGCCCACTCACGCGGTGCCGGCTCTCCAGAGTTCAGCGGGGTGGCGGTTTCGGCGACGTCTCGGGTTCGGCCAACATGGGTGTGCAGAAGGCTTCGACCGGAGGCGCATGCCTGACCGACTCCCCTGGAACACGGGCCGCCAACTGCGCGAAGGCCGCTAGGAAGGCAGCACTGTTGCCCGCCATGATCTGGTCAGTTTCAGCTGCGTGCTCGTAGGCCTCGCGCACAGCCGACCAGTCGGCCAACGTCAGCTTATCGGCGTGGTTCAACACCAGCATCAGCCGCCACGCTGCGCGCTCGTCGGCGACGATGCCATCGTAGATGGGCATCAAATTGTAGACGTCCGTAAAGCGCCGTTTCTCCGCCAGCTTCATGTGGGCGAGCGACTGGTCTGCAACCGCCAAATCCCAGATGGGGTGCGGCGTAGGGGCATAGAGCGGTCGCCCGAGGGGGCCCTTTATATCAAGAGGTTCACTAGAGTCGTGACGGCGAATGACTTCCTTCACGTCGGCGAGCCGGTTCACGTAGCACGGCTCAAGCTCAAGCCGGGCGCTCATGGAGGCGCGAAGGTGGCCGATTTCGTCGCCCAGCGCCTCCCGCTCGTCGCCAATCACCTCGTGCCAATGCCAGGCTTCCACCGCCTGCTCCAGGCCGAGCGCGATCAGAATGCCGCAGACGATGGTTCCGATCTCAACGGCGAACTCGCGCCAGTTGTGAGCCGCCTTCGGCTTGTGAATTTCCATTCGCCCCTCGATTCTAAATGGTGGAGCTTGCCTATCACGCGCCGATTGGAATGTCCGAGATGGGTCGCAAACTGCCTTTGATGGTTTGACCTAGAGCGGACCTTCCTGCGGCCTAGCCAGCGCGTGCCAAGAGGTTTCTGACGGTTGAGCCATGCCAGTCCCCGCCGCGCGCCGTGCGAACACCACGAGCGTTCAGGGCCTCGGCGATTGCGCGGTGCGTCGTCGCACCTGCCGCTTCGATCTGGCGAACGATGGGGAGGACGTTAGCAGCGAAGGCGTCCGCCTCGGCGCGTTGCGTGACTGCGCCCTTGGCTCCGGCCTCGGCGAGGTTCGTAGGGTTGCCCAGCTTCACGCCTTGCGCCTTTCGGGCCGCGAGGGCGACGCGGGTCCGGTCGGCGATGAGGTTGCGCTCTTTCTCGGCGAGGGCCGCGTATAGGTGGAGCATGAACGGATCAGCGTCCGCGCCAAGCTCGGCGACGATGAATGGCACGCGTCGCGCCATCAGATCGGAAATGAAGGCCACGTCCCGCGACAGTCGGTCGAGCTTGGCTACCACAACCGATGCGCGGGACTTCTTGGCCAGGGAGAGGGCGGCGGCCAACTGCGGCCGGCGGTCGAGCGCATCGGCGCCTTTGCCGGTTTCGACTTCGACAAACTCGCCGAGCACCTCGCAACCTTCCGCCTCGGTGAAGCGGGCGAGCGCCGCGCGTTGGGCTTCAATGCCCAGTCCCGACCTGCCTTGGCTGGCCGTCGACACCCGAATGTATGAAACCACCGCTTGCATTGGCTCGCTCCGCTTCGTTGAACAATCTTCTAACGAGCATATGCAGATTGTTCAAGCCCGTTCGTGCGAACAGACGCGGACAATTTCACGTCGCCGACGGTCACCGACGGCTGCGTCATTTCGGGCTTGCGGCAAAAATAGATATGCGGAATTAGGTTGCTGGGACGAGACGAGCCGACAACGAACGGAAACACCGCCATGTTTGGCCGCAAGAAGGACGCTCCCGCGATACCGTCATCTCGGTTTTGCGTATCGCCCCTAGAATTACCCTACGCCGCATTATACCGCTACGGGGAGTTTGAAGTCGCGATCTCGAAGCTTTCGCAATTTCGTGGATGGCCGCCTGAATCGTGGTCGTACGAAAGTCCGTGCGCTTACGGCATTTTACACGGTGCAAGTATTTATGCAGACCGATCTGAAGAACCCTTATTGCCAGTGAAAATTACGTTCGATGTCGATGGATCTAATGCGGGAAGGTTCGGTGTGGCGAGCCTAAATCGAAGCTCTAAAGATGGTAATTATATCCTTGAGATTAGTATCGACGATCCGGGTGGTTGCATTTATAGCGCTCTCGAATTTTCTATGCAGCGTGCCGTTATATCAGGCCATCGCTTAAAGCACCTGCGGTGTATAAAATCTCGTCCATACAAGAGGCTGACAGACGATCTAGCCCCAGCAGAACAGCTTTATGCAGATAACGCATTTTTAAGAAAGTTAGAAGCGGGCGAGGCTAAACTCGATCTGATTGTGTTCAACAGAATCAGCTTTGAAGATGATCTTACCGCGAAGGCCCCTGCGTGGTTTTGGGCTTGGCGAGAATGGGATTTCGATCAGCCTCAGTTTCACAATCCGTTAACCGCGAAATGGCGCCGCTTCGTTCTACCCTATCGGCGTCGATAGCCGGCCCAACATGGTCCGCTTCTACCGACCCGGTTCCGAATCCCCCGCCAAGCCCAACTAAGGCCCGCCACGGCCTGTTGCGGTTGATCCAGACCAAATCGAGAGGAGAATCGCGATGCACACCAACATGTTTCATGCTGGCCTCAATAGCACTGAAGTTTATAGTGCCTTCAATGAACATTATGAACGGGACACAAAGGACATTAGGCGGAACGACGCTCTAGCAGTATGCGGAATAATCCTAATTTTCGTTGATTCGTTACCGACATGGTTAACGTTTTTGAACCCAAATTCCTTTCACCTAGGTGGCGCATTGTTATTATTTTACGCATTCCGCAATTCACTATTTTCATTCATCGACAATAGCAATCGCAATTGGGCGATGCACTTAATAGATTGGATGGGTGAAGCGGATTCGACAAACCGAAAATGTAGATTCGTATGTAGGGCAAACCCGCAGTCCGCTATCGATGGTGTCAGACCTTAGCATCCTGAACCTTTCGACTTAGGTCTCGCCAAGCCTGATTAAGGTTCGCCACGGCCCTTCGAGCCGCAACAGCCTCGACTGTATCGCCGCCATGCCGAAACGCGCCATTGCGCGCGCCCTTAGGTCCTCCGGAGCCCGTTGCGCCGCCGTGGATTCGACACCGCGCCCGCCCCTTGGTCGCAGAGCATTGGCATGGCGTCCCGCGTCTCGTCCGGGCCAGACAACGGGAGGCTTGGTTCATGTTCGACAGTCCGAACACGACCGCCCGCCCCCTCGCAGAGGCGTCTTTGCTAAATCTCGCTATTTAATTCCGGAAGGCGCGGCCCGAGGGACGGCTGGGAGTTGATTTCCTTTGATTGTTTTCAACTCGGAAGGGCCGATCATACTTGACGGCACTCTGTCCGGAAGCTGCCCACCGGCCGGTGAAGGTCCCGATTTTTTCCCGGCCCGGAATGTTGCGATTTCCTCCAGACTCATGGGGTTCCCGTCGGCGGGACGGCCTCGGCGCGGCGGCCCGGAATGTTGTCATTTGTTCTCTTCCCGTGGGGTTCCCGTTTCACGCGGCCTAGTTTGAGGTTCGCCCGCGCCCTCTTTTTCCCGGCCTTCGTGCGCGGCCCCGTGCTCATTCCGCCATGATGTTTGCACCGGCCGTTACCCCACGTGTCGAGCCGTTTGCAAGGCGTTCCGGCCCGAGTTCGCGCGCCGCAGGGAAGGCCGCACAGTTCCGGCGGCATGCCGGGGAGCGGCGGTCTCTCAAACAGGTAGTCACCCCGCTCCCTGGCCTTCTCTGCTTCGTTGATCAGCCTCATGGACTCCACCATGATCGCCTTGAAGCGACGCTTCTTTGCGGCGAAGTCGCCATCGCTAAGCACCCCAGCTACATAGGCCCTCAACCGCTCATTTCCGCTCATTGGATCGCCTCGCGCGCGCGCCCGCGCGTATCGGTGTGAAAATTCCGGAAGCCGTCCCCAACGTCACCGGCTCTTGCCTCGCGCGCGCGCGCTGTTCCGGGCTCCGCGTTCCGCCCATTCCGTGACGATACGATTCAGGATCGAGCTGGCGTCGCCGCCAACGGAGGGGACCCGCAGGCTATCAACGACAGCCACCGCCTCGGGCGAGGCGTAGTAGTCAATTCGCCGCTCTTGCGAGCGTCGCGATCGTTGAGCCTCTAGAATCCGCCGCCGTTTCCATTGGGCGTGCGTCTCTACCTCGGGATTCCAGTTGCCATCCGCGAAGTTCATCGGGCGATCTCCCAGGCCGGGACGGTGAAGCCGTCGCGTCGGCGGATGTTCTGAATTGAGGCCCCTACGCGGACCGTGATGGCAACTGAGGTGATCGCCAACACCTCGGCCCTGGTGAGAAAGAACGCCGCCCCACGCCTATCCAAGCGGCCCAGTGGGGCCATTGGATCAAGCCCGAACAACTCGGCGGCGCTCCATCCCAACGCTTCGGCTTTGGTCCCCCACGCATCGAGGAACCGGCCCGCGCTGTCGACCATCGCTCGCCAGTCCCGGACTGAAACCCCAGCCGGGACCGGGGCCGCCTCCAAACTGGCGAAGCCCTCGGCCCAGGCGCGCGGGACCTTCGCGCCTTCCTCGATGATGGCCGCACGTTCGGCGAGATCGCCGGGACATTGCGAAAGTTGCGAAAGTTGCGAAAGTTCGACCGCCGCACCCTCGACTTTCGCGGCTTTCGCAGCTTTCGCAGTTTCCGCGGTGGTCTCCCGCACAAATCGGAACGGGGTAAAGCTCATGGCCTCGACCTCTCGCGAACGATCCGCCACGTCTCCCGGCGTGGCTTACCGCCCACCTCGGCCCGCCCCTCGGGGATCAACCACCCGTACTGAACGAGCGTCTCGACACACCGTTCGGCTATCGCCTTTGGGCGTAGGGGATTGGGGCCGAGGCTCTCGACGTCCGGTAGGGAGATCAGCGGTTCCGCCCAATCGGCGAGCCATAGCCGGAGCTTCTCGGCCTCGGCGAGATGCGGATCGAGACGCATCTCGCGATTGAGCCGCACGGATTCAGCCGCGTAGTAGTTCGCCAGATCAGCCGCGCGCTCGATCGTCGCGGCCTCGATCGTCAGGGCTTGCGGATCGTCCATTAGCGTCAAGACACCGGCAAGGCGCGCGGCGTGTTCGGCGAGCTTGCTTCCGAACGGCTTAACGCCACCCAACTCCCCGGCGGTCCCGAGCCGGGCCTCGATATGATCGTGAAGTGCGATCCACACCTCCCGCGCCTTATCGGTAAAGCGCAAGACGCGCGGCTTGAGTTCGTTCCTGCCGTCCCAAGTGTCGGGCGCCATTGTGAGCAAGCCCCGGATGGCGCTGGCGAAGGCGACGAACCGGGGATCGCCCCTCGCGGCCGGAGGTTTGAAAAACCTAGTCCCGGCCATCTCGGGGGCCTCACAGATCAGAAACCGAGCCGTAAGGCCCTGATCCTCCAAGTCCGCCGCGCCAATGAGAAGTTGGGCGACGCCGGGTTGCGCCATGAGGTGAACCGCCAGCCGCCGGCCACGCAGGCTTAGGAAGCCGTCACCGGCGCGGATACGCTCGGCCCGCCCCTCATCCCATAGGCCGCAGTATGTCGCAGCCGTCCGGAGCCTCGCCTCCGCGCTCATGGAGTGACCGGCTATCACCTTCGCGCCTTCGGCCGTGAACAAGCCGCGCGCGCCGTGGCAGTCCTCCCAGGTCTTGATCAGGCCCTCGGCGGTCGTGTCGTCAAGCGTCCGCTCAGGCCGCAGCGGCGGGTGTGGCTTTTGGCCGAGTGCATCGAGGCAACGCTTCTTTTCGTCCCGATCGCCCTTGGCTCGTTTGATGTGGACCCGTTGGGCCTCCCAGGCTTCAAGGCTGTTGAGGTGGTCGCGATGCTCCGTTTTATAACGGTCGCGCTCGGCCGCCTCGACCTCACGGATGGGGGCCAAGGCGTATGCGTCCGCCGCGCTCTTTCGCTCGCCGCTGAGGGCGACTGTCAGGAAGAACAGCGACAACGGCTTAATCTGGCCGGCCGGCGTGGCGACGTCCGCATGAGCTTGGGCCGCGAGACTGGCGACCGCGAGAGCCGATTGCGCGGCGGTCGGGTCGGCGCACCTTGTAGATTCGACCACCGCCTCAACGAACGGACCCAGGATGGGGCCGAGGGCCTCGACGGGGTATGGCAACGGTGCGGACCGAGTAGGGATCAGCGGCCGGGGCGCCGGATGAATAAACGGTGTTTCCATGGCGAGGCTCATTCGCCCCTCGCCTGTTTTCGCCCTGTAAGATCAGGGGACATCGCCCACGCATTCCAATCGCTGAAACCCGCAGGGGGCCGCAGGAGTGAAACGCTCAACCCCTCTGCGTCGGCGCGAAGCGCGAGGCGCTCCGCCGCAGCCTCGCCGGCCCCGCTAGCGTCCTGATCCGGCGCAATGATCAGGGCGGCGGTCCCGGCCGGCCACTTTAGCCGCGCGAGGCCCTCGGCGTTTATTCCAGCGATGCACCCGAGATCAGACGAGGGGCCGAGCGCTTCCCAGGCCGAGAGCGCCGACTCGATACCTTCGGCCACCACCAGGCGCGCGCCTGGCGCGAGACGGACAAAGCCGCCACCCGATTTCCCGACCACCTTGCGCGCGACAGGGAGCGACGCCTTGCCCAGGCCGTCGGGCCGCAGGAACGTGAGATGCGCCCCGATCATGAGCCCGACAGCGTCGCCGATCCTGGCGACCATGGCCGGCCGCCGGTCCCGGCAATCGACCGAATATGGATAGACCGACACCTCGGCGAGGAAGCCCAATTCCGCCATCCCGAGGGGTGCGCCAATGGCGCGAGCCGTTCCGAGATACGTCTCGGCAAGTGTACCGCTCAGGGGCCGCGCCGAGGCCACGTAGCTGGCCGCACAGGCCCGTTTCCGCTTCGCCTCGGCTTCCTCCCTCATTTCGCGTTCGCGCCGCTCGGCGGGATTCTCTGGGGCCGCAACGATACCGTCAGACTTCAGGAGTCGAACCGCGTCGGCCCGAGTTCTCGCCTGTCCGGAATGAACGATCATGTCGAGCACTCCACCGGCGGCCCCGGCTTCGTGGTCTTGGAACACGCCCCGCGCGGGGATCACCGCAAGGCTTCCGCGTCGGCCGAAACGAAGTTCCCGCTGTGTGGAGAGTTGCCGGTTCGGTTCGCCATAGAGCTTGCGGGCGAGGGTCGCGACCTCGGCTTCGGAGAAGTGAAGGGCGTTCATCGGCGCGCGCCGCCCGGTTTGTGCGCGCTCATTCAGACGGCCCCACGGATCAGGCGCTCGGCCTCAGCATACGGGATGACGGTCCGGCCGCCGATCTTGACGGCCTTCAACTTCCCATCCCGAATGAGGTTGTAAGCCCCGCTCCGCGAAATGCTTGTCGCCCTTGTGAAATCGGAGATGCTCAACGCGATGGGCGTAAGCGGTATAGGGGTGTGTGACACTGGTTAATCGCGCTCCATCGGCCGCCACCGGACGGCCTTGGATTGCAGTCATGAGGCAAGACCGCCGCGCTGATCAGCCGTTCAAAGTTCGCGAAACGGGCGAATTCAATTCGCGAAATTAGTTCGCGCGATTTGTCCGGCGCGTGGATGCTACCGACGCCGCTTTAAACTTTTCCGATAGCCGAGCAATAGCCTCGCAGAGTGCTGCCTCGCTATCCCGCGTTTGTGTGCGCTTGGCCTCCTCAACAACCTCCGGGCGGAGCGCATAGGATTTTTGGGTCTCCCCAGGGCGAAGCCGCCACGGTTCGACTCCGGCAACGACGGCTTGGGGCGACTCCCGCAACTCGGCGTCCGGCTCAGACGTCTCCGGGAAGGCTCGGATAACCGACGCCCGATCAAATTGGATTCCAAACACCTTCCCACCCCTTACCCACGGGTTGCGCCGCACATCTTGGGCGAAGCTCACACCGTCGTCGTGCCGAAACTCCAAGTGTTGCCAAAGATCGGCGGCGATCTCATCCAAGGATGGCGGGTCATTGTAGGCTTGAAACGTCTGATAGGCGTGAACCTGATTTCGGATTAGAGCGAGATGAAGGGCGTCTAGCGGCTCACGTTCCGCCGCACCTAGGTCGCGCGCTGTAAGGTTCAAGACAGCATCGATTAAACTTGGAGGATCGCGGTATAGGGTCGATGCGCCGAAGTCGAGAACCTCGGCGGCAGTCCTGCCGCTCCGGAATGCCACCCACGCTAGGGCTTCGGGGAGGCTCCAATGTTGGCGGGCGAGATACTTCTCGATCCATATCTCCTCGCGCCTGCTTAGGGGTTCCGCGCGGGCGGCGCGAACCGGAGCGGAGTCGCAACGTTGGGCGGCGATGCCTGTCGATTCATCTGGCGGTGGCCATTGCCCCGGCCCACTCCCCACAACTGAACCGGAAGCTTGCCGCGCCCGCTCGACTTGCGCCCTCTGCCGTTCCCGCTTCTCCCGTTCGGGATCATCGACCATGCGCCACACCGCGCTTGCACCGCCAGGAAGGCGCGTGGGGAAGCCGGCGGTGCGTCCGGCGTTCGGGAGCTAACCTATCCCCGCGCCAGAATTTCCTATGCCGCTTCGGAGATTCGAGAAAGAGTGTCGCCACGGAGTGAAATTGAGGGGGAAATAAAAATGCGGCAAAGAGGCTTTGATCTAACACCGCCAAACCGACGGGAGGCTCCAGCTTTGTGGCTTGCCGATAAACTCGGGAAGCTCATTTTCATTGGGTTACCGGTCGGCGTTATTGCCCTCGTCGGACTGTTCGCGGCGCTGAATGTGTTCTTCTGGATAGTGAATGCGGTGTTCGGACACACCTAGGACCGCGATGTTCGCTCAAGATTTGCGAACGACACCGCCTAGGCGCGGCGCGCAATAGTTTGCCCATGCGTCCATGAGCTTGCGCCGCTTCTCCAGGGCATCGCCCCGGCGATAGGCGCGCTCTGTAGCGTCACCCACCGCATGCGCGAGAGCTTGTTCCGCCACGTCGCGCGGGAAGTTCGTCGCCTCGCCCGCCCAGTCGCGGAACGCCGAGCGGAATCCGTGAGTCGTGTAGTCGGCGCCCATCCGGCGCAGCAACATTTCAAAGGCCATGATCGAGAGTCCCTTAGCCTTGCGTTGGCCGGGGAACACGTAATCCCCATCCCGAAGCGGCTTGACCTTTTGGAGGATTTCCACCGCCCGCGCCGACAACGGAACGCGGTGTTCCTTGCCAGCCTTCATACGCCCGGCCGGTACCGTCCAAACCTTCGCGTCAATATCTACCTCATCCCACCTTGCGCCGAGAACCTCGCCCGACCGTGCCGCCGTCAGGATCAGAAACTCGAGCCCGAGGGCCGACACAGCCTCACGCTCCCGCAGCGACGCGACGAAAGCCGGCAAGTCGTCAAATGGCATCGCCGCGTGATGGCCCCGAGAGAGCTTTTGGCGGGCTGGGAGAAGGTGATCGAGGTGGCCACGCCACCGCGCGGGGTTCTCGCCCTGGCGCTCGCCCTTGGCCTTTGCCGCGTCTAAGACCCGCTCGATCCGCCCACGGAGGCGTGAGGCGGTTTCCGGCTTCTCCTGCCAGATCGGCTTGAGCACGCTCAGAACAGCCTCGGTGTCGATCTCATCGACCTTCCTCGCCCGGATCGGGGCGGCATACTCCCGAAGCGTCATCGCCCATTGTTCGCGGTGTTTCTCGTTCCGCCATTGCGACTTGAGATCCTCGACGAGTCGGTCCGCCGCCTCGCCGAAGGTTGGAATGAGTTTGTCCTCGATCCCCTCGACGATTGGATTGCGGCCCGCCCCAAGAATCTCTCGAGCCTTGCGGGCCTTGGCGCGGGCCTCGGCGAGGCTGACGGGTTTCTTGCCGGCGCGGGCCTTCATGCCGCCGAGGCCCATTTCCTTGAGCTTGCCCTCCCAGCGGAAGAGAAAGCACCACCGCTTTGCGCCGCTCGCCTCGACCAGCAGGTACAGGCCCGAACCGTCGGCGTAGCGGCCGGCTTCCTTCACTGTCTCGACCCGTCTCGCCGAGAGGATTTCCTCTTCTCGTGTCATCCAATCACCCCAACAAATCGCCCCAATGTTGGGGTGGATTGTGCTGGACAGCCTTGGCCGTGTCTAGATGGATCGGCCCTAATTCCCTATAGGAGAGGGGGAATTTTGACCACTCTTAGGCACCGTTGGACGGGAGTTTAACGGACACCCTCTCCGCCAATTCCGCTTCGCCCTTCCGGCTTCGTGGGACAAGCCTTGGATGATTTATCTCTCGTCAGCCGATCTTCGAGATCCGCCATC
>JAYUBY010000065.1:0-5046 GCA_043740635.1 Alphaproteobacteria bacterium | reverse complement strand
GGACCCTTCAACCTCGGCCTTGACGGGGTCCTGGCCTGGGTCCCGGGTCTCGGCGACGTCTACAGCACGCTCGCCGGCGGCTTCATCGTTGTCCAGGGCGCGCGCGCCGGCGTCCCGGGTGCGGTGCTGGGCGGCGCGGCTCTTCTGATCGGCTGCCGCACCATCGTCGGCGCCGTGCCCGTCGCGGGCTCGGCATTCGCGGACTTCTTCACGGCCCACAAGTGGGCCGCCGCCATGATCGTGCGCGCGATTGACGCCGAGCTTGGAGTCACGACCACGACGATGCAACCGGTGAGGCGGGCCCCTGTCCGCCAGGGCCCGACTGATGGCATGGCACAGGCGTAGGCCGCACCCCGTCAGCAAGCCGGTCAGCGCTGCTCTTTCCTGGCCGACGCCGAAGCGACGCAGTGTCTGCGAGACGGCAAGTCCATCTCTGGGAGCAAGCTAGGTGCGAAGGGGTTCATGGGCGCCCATGGCTTTGTCAGCCCAAACTCAGAGCGCGCTAACCGACGCAGCATAGCGGCGTCGGATGGCGCGCTCGACCGACCCTTTCCACTACTTCGATTCCTCGCCCGACGTGATCCGGCTCGTGGTGATGATGTACGTGAAATACCCGCTGTCGCTTCGGAACTGCGAGGCCCTGCTGTTCGAGCGTGGCATCGACATCTGCCATGAGACGGTGCGGAGTGGTGGAACCGGTTCGGCCCGATGTTCGCCGCGGAGATCCGCAAGAAGCGGGTCGATCGGATGCGGGGCCACACCCACTGGCGATGGCATCTCGATGAGGTCTAGGTGAAGATCAACGGCGAGATGCGCTACCTCTGGCGGGCCGTTGATCATGAGGGCGAGGTGCTGGAGTCCTTGGTCACCATCACCCGCGACAAGGCGGCGGACGTGGTGGCAATCTGCCAATTGGCCGTCCGGAGACATGACAACGCCGCCGGTCTCGGACCGGCGGCGCGTCGAAGTCAGCCGTGATACCTAGGCCGCGACCGTCGCTCGGCGACGGCGTAGGGCGGCGCCAGCTAGGCCGAAGCCGCCGACCATCAGGGCCCAGGTGGTGGGCTCGGGCACGCCGCCGGAAATCGAAATGTTGTCGATTCCAGTGTCACCGGACCCACGCGTGGCCGTTGTTTGCATGAAATTGATCGTCGCGCTGGTCGCGTTGGCGACAAAGCTATAGTTGAACGAACTCCAATGATCCCAAAGTGGCCCGCTGCCAAAGGGCGTTGTGTTCGAACTCACCGGCGCACTGTAGGTTTGTAAGGCCGACGCCGAGCCACTCGTCATGAAGACGTCGACCTGTTCGACGGCGCCTGGAATGACGAAGTCCTCGCCAGCCAGCCAGAATTTCACGGTGTAGCTGGCGCCCGACATCAGGCCGGTGATCGTTTGGGACCGCTGAGTGCTACCGCCATCGATGCCGTTGCCAATGAGTGCGAATATCCGGCCCTCCGGCGGCGCCGCGCTATAGTAGCCGGCCGCCTCCAGGTAGCCTGGCGAGTTCCAGCCGGTGATCGCACCGTAGTAGACGCCTGCCGGAGGAACGCTGGCCGCATCAGCTTCGAAGCCGCCATTGACGATAGCGGCAGCATTGGTGCTGGTCGCCGAGAGTGCGAACGACGCCGAGAGGACGCAGAAAGCCAAGGACAGTGCTCGCGCAGTCATCGGGAACCTCCAGAATCGCCGGCCGCAGAGGCAAGGCGCAGCATCGCGCATTGTCCGGACGAGACGATGTTCGAATTAACCGCTAACGGCGGCGCGCTGGCAACCGGCTTCCCCTGCTGGGCGAGTAGCCCCCTAGCCAATGCGGCATGGGGCGAAGAAAGCCGGCTGCGGTGTTGTCAGCCCAACAATGGAAGCGAGCTTCGCCCCGCTGCTGCTCCGGTTTTCGGGCAGCAGCCGTTGTACTTCTAAAAAACACGAGGGAGACGCGGCAACCGGGCAGGTGACGGCCGCGCAGAAAATCGGGCCATCAGGCGACCGACGCGTCATCAACGCCCTCATGAACGAGATCTCCGACCGCATCGTGCGCATCCTGCGCAAGCACAGCCGCCCTGGCTGAGTGGCGTACGGTCATGGGCTAGCGCCAGGCGCAGGCCGGGCATTACGCCTAACTGGAGACAAGCTGCCGTTGGGCTGACAGCACCATTTCGAAGGATGAAGACACTCCAGAAGTTCGCCGCCGTCCACGGCACGGTCCTCAACCACTTCAATCAGGAACGCCACCTCATCGGCCGAGACCTCTACCGATAACGACGCTCGCCGCCCTGGCTGAGTGGCGGGTGGTCATGGGCCAGAGCCAAGGCGTGGGTTGGGGTCATTGCGCCCTGCCAGAGCCGAGTTACCGTTGGACTGACAGCACCCAGCCGTCGCCCACCTGTCCCAGCATAGCGGTCGCTGGCGTGCAAGCGGCAGGCGTTTCTGCAATAACCTTCGCATGCCGGACCTGTTCAGCCCGTTTACGCTCAAAGACGTTACCCTACGCAACCGCATCGCCATGTCACCGATGACGATGTATCGCGCCGGGGAGGACGGCCGGATAACTGACTTCCACATCATGCTGATGGGTTCGCGCGCCGCCGGCGGCTTTGGCCTGGTGTTTCCTGAACAGATCGCCATCACCCCGGATGGACGAACCGGGACCAGTTGTGCGGGGATCTGGGATGATGGCCAGATCGAGGGACTGTCCAGGGTCACCGCGATCATCAAGGGAATGGGGGCGACGCCGGGGATTCAACTGGGCCACACCGGTCGCAAGGGCAGCGAAACGAAGCCGTGGGAGGGCAAGATGCAGACGCCTCCCGACCACCCGCAGGGATGGCAGGTGCGCGGCCCGTCGCCGATCCCGTTCGGCGGCCGGTTCCCCTATCCCGTGCAGGCCCTGAGCCGGGCGGAAATCAAGGATCTTCACCGATCCTACGCCGATGCGGCGCGACGCGCCCTGGACGCCGGATTCGAGTGGCTCGAGCTGCACTTCGCCCACGGTTATCTGGGGGCCAGCTTCTTCTCACCGTTGGCGAACCAGCGAGACGACGAGTACGGCGGGAGCCTTGAGAACCGACTGCGCTTTCATCGCGAGGCGATGGATGCGGTGCGCTCGGTGTGGCCAGAGCGCTTGCCGCTGACAATCCGACTGGGCTCTGACGACTTCCATCCCGACGGTGTGCAGTTCGACGAGGCCGTCTGGGCGATCGGCCAGCTGAAGGACCACGGGCTCGATCTGGCGGACCTCAGCCTGGGGATGAACACCGACCAGGTGAAGGACGTGCCGTTCGACCAGCTGGCCTTCATGGTCGAGCGGGGCTGCCGGGTGCGCAGGGAGACGGGCGTCCCTGTCGGTGTCAGTTGGAACCTCGGCATTCCGGCGGTGGCCGATCGGGTCATTCGTGAGGAGATGATCGACCTTGTCCTGCTCGGGCGGCCTGCGCTGTCGAACCCGCATTGGCCGCTCTACGCCGCACGGGAATTATCCCACGATGATCCCCTGTCGCTGCTGCCCGAAGACTGGTCGTGGTGGCTTCGCCGGATCCCCGGACCGGAGGGATCGCAGGGCTGGCCCAGCGCGGTTCAAACCGCTTAGGGAGAAATAGGTGTCGTCAGCTCAAACGAATGTGGCGGCGCTAGCCCGTTTGTTTGACAGTGCCCGCGAAACCGCATCGAAGGCCTTACCATCAGCGATCAACGCCTTGCCGTAACCTTTGCATCCCCAGGAGGAACAATGGAGTCTCGGACCAGGGAAGACCCTCGGCCCGTCGCCGTGGGCAACCACCCAACCCAGCACTTCGACGTGTTGATCGTCGGGGCTGGAATCTCCGGCGTCGGGAGCGCCTACCATCTGAAGACGCAGTGCCCGGACCGGAGCTATGTCGTCCTCGAGTCTCAGGAGTCGTTCGGCGGCACCTGGCTCAGCCACCGGTTTCCGGGGATACGGTCGGACAGCGATCTCTACACTTTCGGCTATCGCTTCAAGCCATGGGTGGGAGCGCCCATCGCGGCGGGGGGCGAAATCCTTAAATACATGGGCGCGGTGATCGCTGAAAACGATCTCGCCGCGCACATCCGCTATGGTCACAAGGTGCGTTCAGCGGTGTGGTCGCGCCGGGACAACCTTTGGACGATCACGTCCGAAACCGCCGACGGACGCCAGGCGCGGTTCACGGCGAACTTCCTGTGGATGTGCCAGGGCTACTACCGGCACGAGGAAGGCTACACTCCGGACTGGCCCGGTATGGCCAGCTTCAAGGGTGTGATCGCTCATCCAGAAAACTGGCCGAATGACTTGGACTACAAGAACAAGCGGGTCGTGATTATCGGCTCGGGCGCCACTGCCGCCACCATGGCGCCAGTCGTGGCCAAGGACGCCGCACACGTTACGGTGTTGCAGCGCTCGCCGACCTATTACATCGCCCAGCCGAACGCCAATGAGTTCCACGAGCAGCTCAAGCCGCTTGGGCTGGACGAGCTGCTGGTGCACGACCTTGTCCGGCGCAAGGTGGTGACCGACATGGACCAGATCACCCGCCGCAGCTTCGAGGAGCCGGAGGTCCTGAGCCAGGAACTCCTGGCCGGCGTGGAGGCCTTTGTCGGCGCGGAAACGGTGGCCCGGCATTTCACCCCCACCTACCGCCCCTGGCGGCAGCGCATCGCCATCCTCCCCGACGGAGACATGCTGCAGGCGATCCAGGCGGGTTCGGTGAGCATGGTCACCGACCAGATTGAGCGCTTCATTCCCGAAGGGATCAGGTTGAAGTCCGGCGAGGTGCTCGAAGCTGACATCGTCGCCACCGCCACCGGGTTCAACCTCAATGTGCTCGGCGACATCGATTTTGTGATCGACGGCAAGCCTCTGGCCTTCCACGAGACCGTCACCTATCGCGGGATGATGTTCACCGGCGTGCCCAATATGGCCTGGGTATTCGGCTATCTACGCAACAGCTGGACCCTGCGTACCGAGCTGATCGCCGATTTCGTCTGCCGGATGCTGAACCACATGCAAGAGAAGGGCGCTCGGCGAGTCGAAGTGGCGCTGCGGCCAGCAGACCA
>JAYUBY010000064.1:0-2190 GCA_043740635.1 Alphaproteobacteria bacterium | reverse complement strand
GTAGAGCGCTGGCCTCATAAGCCAGTGGTCGATGGTCCGATCCCATCTGCGACTACCAGAATTCGTTATTCGCGAATGGCGAACGAATTTAGTTTTTGCATCGTTAGCTCAGCATGGACAGAGCGCCTGCCTTCGAAGCAGGGCGTCGGGAGTTCGAATCTCTCACGATGCTCCAGTATTGGATTGAGAGCAGCATTGGTGACTGCGGCGGACTGTAAATCCGTTCTCCTTCGGGATACCACCTGGTTCGATTCCAGGTCAATCCACCAGTTTTCGGGGGTGTAGCTCAGTTGGTAGAGCACCTGCTTTGCAAGCAGACTGTCGCAGGTTCGATGCCTGTCACCTCCACCATTTTTCGGCGTGTAGCGCAGTCTGGTAGCGCACCTGGTTTGGGACCAGGGGGTCGGAGGTTCAAATCCTCTCGCCCCGACCATCGTGGAAAAATCAGGGTGTCTGACCAGACTTCGCGGCCTTCTTAGCATCCGCAATGTTTTTCAATTGACTGAGTTTTTCCTGGCGCCGCGCGCGGTTGCCATACCACTCGTCAAAAAGCATCTCAGTCAAGCCGAGCAGCGTATCGACTTCAGATGCATCGACGCCGACGATCAAATCCACGTCCTTCTCCATATGCGCGCCGATGTTCCCGATGCCTCGCACGTGATCGATCGCCTCGACGCTTTCGTGGCTCACTCCGGGAGGCGCAGTGCCGGCATCGAGTTGGTCCTTTAGCGCCTTGATCTCGCTAAACAGTGTGTCCTTCGATATTTTGCAGAAATCGCGGATCATGCCTTGAAGGCAGCGGCGCACGAGAGTTGCAGCTGCCTTTGGGCTGAGATCTCTTATTAGGCAGGCTTCCGAATAGTCTTCATAAATCACGATCGGAATGAAAGACTTATGCGCCACAGCATGGCTGCGAGGACGCAACGTCCAGCGATCAACAAAATCGGTAATTCTCACATCCCCCTTCGGATCGGTATCCGTTCCAAATGAAGCTGAGAGAAATACTTCGCCGCAATCTTTATTTGAACACGCTATCGCGAAGAAATTGAATAGCGGTCCTTTGTACTTGGTATGCTGCAAGTCTAGAGGTATCAGCCGCGTGAACCGTTGTCCTCCCGTGACGACTTGATCGCGCCCACAGAACGGACAAGTCCAGTTCATCGTTTCGCCCCGTCCCGCTTTGGCGCAAGCGAAGCATGTTTGCCGCACGGCTGCAACCACAGCGTACCGCCGACCGCTACACGAGTGGAACGGACGGTCAAAAGGCGCTAGAAGTTGGCGTGCAACTCCGAGCCCAGACTAAGTATTTGTATTATAAGAGATTTGTCTTTGCTTTGGGAGCAGAGGGTCGCAGGTTCAAATCCTGCCGCCCCGACCACCGACCGACACGAACGCGACAAGGGATACCGTCATGCTCGCCCGCATCTTCCGCCCCGCCAAGAGCGCCATGCAGTCGGGCAAGGCCAAGACCCAGGCCTGGGCCCTGGAGTTCGAGCCGGCCTCGGCCCGCACCCCCGACCCGCTGATGGGCTGGACCTACACCGGCGACATGAACGGGCAGGTGCGGTTGCTGTTCGACGATCAGGCCGAAGCCGTGGCCTACGCCCAGAGACACGGCATCGCCTTCGAAGTGTTGCCGGACCGGACCCCGGGCAAGATCGTCAAGGCCTACGCCGACAACTTCGCCTTCAACCGCAAGCAGCCCTGGACGCACTGACACGCCCATCCACGACCCCGTAGCTCAACCGGATAGAGCACCTGCCTTCTAAGCAGGGGGCTGCAGGTTCAAGTCCTGCCGGGGTCGCCAGGGGCTTTTCAGAAGACATCCAGCAACGGGAACGCGCTCGCCACGCACACACAGTCCCACAGGTAAAGCGCCAGGCCGACGTCGCCCGTCCACAGCGAGAACTTACGCTGGCCATGGGTGTCGACGCCGCGGTCGGCCTGGCCGATGGCGTGCATGGCGAACCGGCGCGCGCGCGCCAGCCAGACATCGTCGCCGGTCCGGGCGTGCAGCTTCAGGAAGGCGTAGCCGCTGCCTGGCGCGCCGTGACAGAGGCTGGGAAGTTTGGCGAGTGGTCCGGCCGCCCAGGTCAGTTCGCCGGCGGCCAGCAGAAGCTCGTCGGTGAGGGGATCCTCTGGCGAGCCGGCCAGGGCGTTGATCATACCCGGTGCGCCGGTGCAGTGCTG
>JAYUBY010000063.1:0-3453 GCA_043740635.1 Alphaproteobacteria bacterium | reverse complement strand
AGGCTGGCGACTTCCTCCGGCGTCATGATCACGGGCAGTCGCTGAGGCTCACGCGCCATGGGGATGTAGTCCAAGGCCTCAGGCCGCCGCAGCGTTGTCCTGAAGAAGAACCGCAGCCCGATCATCGCGCTGTTGACGGTCCCAGGCGCCAATCCGCTCTGCATCAGCTGCAGCTGAAAACGCCGTATGTCCTCGTAGGTCAGCTGCTCCGGCCGCCTGTCGCAAAACTGGCAGCACGCTCTAACCGATCGAACGTAACCCCGCTGCGTCTTCTCGTCGAGGTTGCGAGCCGTCATGTCCTCGATCATCCTGCAGCGTAGCGGGTTGGTGGCCTCTTCCGTCATCAACGCATCTCCTGTCCCGAGGAGGACGTGGCCGACCCACATCCGCTTCAGACAGGAGAACCCCGCTGCTCATCCACTCAAAGCTCAGCACTACTGCGCGAGCGGTTTAGTCCCACCCCCCTTAGCGAACTCTGGGAGGGTCCGGTTTCGGGCATGGCGATCCGACGCCACGCACTGGTCAAGAGTTTCGCTCGATCCCGCGACTACAAGTATCTCGACATAGTTGAAGGCAATTATCTGCAGCCCCCGGCGACGAACGCGTCCGGTCAAAAGTGTCGCTCGATCTGGAGATCACTATCGCCCTTGCCGGTGTTGCGAGGGTTGGCGGGTCGGCCGCCGCCCTGCCCGGCCCGACGGGAAAGTCGGAGAACGGGCGGGAGCTCGCGAGCGACCCGGGATTTGGCCCCGGCGCTGGCTGCTTGAGGCTTCCATGCCCAGACCTTCTCACCGGAACGACGCCACGCCCTCCCAGACCGCCGATCTGTTCGCCGCGGCGCTGGCCGGTAGGTGGTCGCTCGCTACGCCGGCCTTCGTCTTCAGCCCCGTCAAACGGGACGCTGGGCGCGAGGGCCGCGACCGGCGGCCTGGCGGGCCTGAGCGACGCCGAGGCGCTCGAACTCCTGCTCTCTCGGTCCCTGGCCAACGGCGCCCGGGCTACGGCCGCAGCACTTCTGGCCCGTTTCGGTTGCCTCCGGCGGGTGCTAACGGCCGACCTTGCCGCGCTTTCGGCGTTCGTCGACATCCGCGTCGGCATCGACCTGCAGCTGATCTACGACGCCGCGCGCCGGCTCGCGGCGGCCGAAGTGCGAGGGCGTTGCGTCGTCTCTCGTGGACGGCGCTCATCGACTACCTGAAGCTCACCATGGCCCACTGTGACCGCGAGGCGTTCCGCGGCCTGTTCCTCTACAAGAAGAACCAGCTGATCGCCGATGAGATCCTCAATCACGGTACCATCGACCACGCGCCCGTCTATCCGCGTGAGGTCGTGCGGCGTGCGCTGGAGGTGTCCGCGTCGGCCGTGATTTTGGTCCATAATCACCCATCTGGCGATCAAACCCCCTCGTCGGCCGAAATCGAGATGATCAGGAAGATCATCGACGTCGCACGGACCCTGGGTATTGCGGTGCATGACCACGTCATTGTCGGCCGCGCCGAGGTCGCCAGCTTCAAGGCGCTGGGGTTGATCTAGCCGTGGCGGCCGTGATCACGGTCAGAGCGGCGGCGGTTCGGGCCGAAATCCCGGATAGACGAAGGCTCCCGAGATCAGCTCGCAGTCGGGCGCGCTCACCCCGGCGCCCCGGGCGACCTCGTACCAGGTGCTCGCCACCCGCTGCTCCATGTCCGCGACGATGGCGGCGGCCTCGTCGGTCTTGAGGAGGAAGCGTGCGCTTTGTGAGATCAGGTTTTCCGCCGCGGCGATGCGGCCGGCGTCTCCGATCACCAGCGCCAGATCACGGCGTTCCAGGCTGATCGGGGTCGATGGCGTCAGGTCGTAGGCCGGCGACAGCCGCCAATCCCTGGCCTTGGCGATCATCGCGTGATTGCGAGGGTGATCGTCGGCGTTGGAGATCAGGGCGTTGAAGGTCATCCGGCGGAAAAGCTCGCGCGCATCCCGGGCGGGCTCGGCGCTGACCCGGCGCAGTTCCTCGGCCAGCAGCACATAGGACCAGCGATCCCGCGCCCGATGGCTGTCCTCCGTCCGCAGGAGGGTTAGGGTGCTTATCATCCGGGCGCGGGTGTAGCCTGCCGCCACGCGTTCGCGGTCAAAGCGGCGGACCATCAGGACGTCCCGCCCTCCCGCCGGCACCACCTTGCTGTCGGCGGCTTCCAGACCGCAGGCCCGGGCAAGCGTGAGCATGGCGTGTTCGACGCGGGCGCTGTTCCAGCGGTCATCCTGGCGATTGAACTTGGCGATCCATAGAGCGCCCTCGTCTTCGACGACGGCCTTGGGCCTGGCCCCGCCCATGGAGGTGCCGACCAGAAGCAAATCCTGGATCTGCTGGTTGGCGGCGTCGGGCGCGAGTTCTTCGTCGGCGATCAGGGCGTCGGCGATCCGCTGCAGCTTCTCCAGCGCGACGGTCTGATTGAAGTCGCGGCGCGGCGCCGGGGGTTCCGCATTGAGGCCGAAACCCAGGGCGCCGGCGCGGTCGTCGGCGGAGTGCAGGAGGTAGTCGATTTCCCCGAGCTGCGGCTTGCCGGCATGTTTGTCGATGACGCGGCGGCCCCAATAGTCGGGGCTGGCGTCGCGCAGGGCGCCGAATACGCCGCCGAGCGCGGCGGTCTCGTAGGTGCGGGGTGCGAGCTTCAGCTCGACCGGATCGATTTCGACGGCTTCAGGATGCGCCAGGTAGCGCCGGCCATAGACGAAACGTCCGACGGACGTGCCGGTCCTGTCGGTCTCCATGACAAAGCGACCGGCGGTGATCGGCTCAACTGCCCCAGGCAGGGTGATATGGACAAAGGCCTCTGCCATCGGCCTTAGAAGTCGTTGTCCAAGGCTTCACCGCGCCGCGCGCGGATCCTGGCCTTCGAGCGTGCAAGAATCTGTCCTTCATGGTCGCGAGCTGGGTCGGCCAGGCTGTGCATGTCGGCGAGAAGGTCGAAGGCCCAAAGCAGGGCGGCATAGATCGCGACGCTGGTTGTTGGCTTGCCACGTTCGGCGTCAGACACGGCGCGGCGACCCGCTCCAATCTTTTGGGCGACCTCCTCGACGGTCAGGTTTCGACGCAGGCGCGCTGTCCGCAGATTTGCCCCGAGTTCTGTCAGGGCAAGTTCCACGGGATAGGGCGGTGCGAGGAGTAGCGTGTTGCGGGCGGGCATGTGCGTTCAGGAGCCAGTTAATAGTCCTATTGTGCGTCAAAGAGCAAACCACAATTTCGCAGAGCCTGCAAGGCGCACGCTCTTGAACGCGCTTAAGGCTGCTTATCGAGCCCTCAAGTGTGAATCGGCGTGGAAGATTGACCCCCATCTTGGGGATATCGGCGTCGAAAAATGACCCCCTGTCCTTGACGCTTTGATGGCCAGATCGGCGGCTTGTTCAGCTGCGGATCGAGACGGGGATGTTGGTAGTGGAGACGGTCGCGAAGATCCGGCGCGAGCATTTCGGGCG
>JAYUBY010000062.1:0-27896 GCA_043740635.1 Alphaproteobacteria bacterium | reverse complement strand
CCGCCTGGAGCCAGAAGCTGACAACATCGTTGGGGTGCGCGGTCACGTCTGCGCGTCCTCGTTGATGACACTTGTATGCATTGGGCCGTTCAAGCGCGGTTCAGGGCCCGGAGCAATAGTAGGCGTACGACACACACAAACCGTTCGGGCCGCAGCGCCCTTGGAGCGAGACCATGAAGACCAGGATTGCAGCCGGTTTGGCGTTCCTCCTCGTCGCAGGCGCGAGCCCTGCGGCCCTGGCGCAGGAGCACGATCACGACCGCGAGGCCTCCCGTGCCCAGAGCACAATCCCCGCGCCGGCCGCGCCGGCCGCGCCGCCGCTGAACCGTGGCCCGAGCGGGCCGCCTGGAGGACCGCACTCGGGCGAACCTGCAGGCTCCCAAAGCGTCCGCGGCCAAGCCGCTCCTGGCCCGACTTACCAGCGCCAGGGTCCTTCGGGGCAGGGCTATCAGGGCCAAGGCGGCGGAGGCAGAAGCTCGCCGAATGGCGGACCTGGTCTCCAGCATTTCGAACGCGGCCCTGGGCCAGGCGAGGGTGGTCAGCGCCAATACGACCGAGGTCCCAACCCCGGTTCGGGGGCAGGCCACGATTTCGAGCGTGAGCGCGGACCTCGCGAAATTGTCCCGCCGGGCGCCGCCGAGCGCGGCAATGAGCGCGGCGGTGATCGCAATTTTGAGGCTCGCCGCGAGGGCCACAATAACCCGTGGGGCGGCGGGCCGGGCGGGACGGCGCGATGGCAGCCCGGGCGCGCGCCGTCAGTCTACTGGAGCAATGACCGCTTCCATGCAGGCGCCTATCGCCAGCCCTACGGCTACTACGTGCGGTCCTGGGGGTACGGCGACATCCTGCCGCGCGGTTGGTACGTCCAGAATTATTGGCTCAACGACTTCCTCGACTTTGGACTGCCCTATCCCCCACCCGGAACTGAATGGGTGCGGGTGGGCGGAGATGCGCTCCTGCTTGATCAATACACGGGCCGCATCATTCAGATCGTTCGCGGGATATTTTGGTAATCAAGCGCGCTCGGCTATAGCGCGCTACCTGTAAGCCGAGATCGAGTTTGTGGGTGAGGCGTCGTGGATGCGGCGTCTCACCCCGCTTGGCACGCCGGGCAAAGACCGCGGGCCTCGAGGGTTACCGACGTCACGGCATAGCCCTTCGCGGCGGCCGCGGCGCGGCCCGGTGCGAAGTCAGGTTCGAACTCCTCGGCAGCGCCGCAGCAGTCGCAAATCAAAAACGCAGCGGCGTGGCTCGTGCCGTCGAGTCGGCATGGGACGTAGGCGTTCAGGCTTTCGATCCGATGGGCGAAGCCCACCCGCTCGAGGAATTCCAAAGCGCGATAGACGGTGGGCGGCTTGGCGGGCTCGCCACTTTCACCGAAGGCTGCGATCAGGTCGTAGGCCTTCAAGGGGCCATCGCTTTCAAGCAACAGCTCCAACACTCGCCGGCGTGGCGTTGTGAGGCGCTCCTGACTGTCGATGCAACGATGTTCGGCGACACTGATCGCATGCCGAAGCGCATGACCCGTCAGACCAGGGTGGGCTCCGTCATCGTGCTGGCAGTCCGGAGAATACATGTCCGAGAGCTAACTCCCCTCAGCCATCCGCTGCAACGCCCTAGGCTTCTTCCGTTTCACTGGCGGTGGGGCCAGCGGCGCGGGGTGCACGACGGCGACGGGGCTTGGGAGCCTCGTCGCTGCTCTCGGCGCGCGGAGCCGGGGCCTGCAGGAAGGCTGGCGCATGACTTTCGCCGCCATCGCTGTCGCGCAGGACGCGGGTCTTGCGTTCCGGGGCGGGCGGAGCGAGCGGCGCCTGGGCCTGTGGCTCGACGACAGCCAGAGGGTCGCGGCCTGCGTCGCGTTCTGGACGGTCGTCGCGGTTGCGCTCGAAGCGCGGACGCTCCTCGCGCGGCGGACGATCATCCCTTGGGCGGTCGTCATAGCGCGGACGCTCGTCCCTTGGCCGATCATTCTGGGGCCGCTCGCTCTGGGGCCGCTCGCTCTGGGGCCGATCATCCCGGGGACGCTCATCGCGCGGTCGGTCATCGCGTTGCCCATCTCTGGGTCGGTCGTCCCTGGCTCGGTCGCTGGGCCGCTCATCTCGCCAGGGGCGATCGCGACGCCCTTGGCCGCCGGTGTTGTCGTTGCGATCGCGGTTCTCGTAGCGCGGGCGGTCGTCGCGTTGCCCGTCTCGCTGTCCACCGTCTCTAGGACGATCATCGCGTTGCTGCGGGCGGTTTTCGTCGCGCGGACGCTCTCCGCCGCCATTTTCCCGCGCCTGCCAGGTTTCCGGCGTGTCCCCGGCTTCAGCAGAGGCCGCGTCAGCGGCTTCGGATTGGGCCTGGGCGCTTTCGTCTTCAAAATCGATGTCGAAGCCCGAGGAGAAGTGGTCGCGGCCGAGGATTTCGCTCGCCGGACGGGTGGGCTGCATAGCCCGAAGGAGGCGGAAGTAGTGTTCGGCGTGTTGTAGACAATTTTCGCCGAGGACCCGGTCGCCAGCGGCGGACGCATCGCGGGCGAGCTGCTGATATTTCTCGAACACGTGCTGGGCGTTGCCGCGGACCTTCGACCCTTCCGGGCCGTTTGAGTCGAACGCGCGGTTGGCATTCTGAGCCTGGGGCTTGCCACCCCCCCCGCCGCCGCCGCCGCTTCCGCCGCTGCGATTGCGACCGCGTTGACGCTTCATGCCCTTGAAATCTCTCATTATTTAATAACCGTCTCGGTTTCCCTACGGCCGGCCCTTTTTCGGGTCGGCCTGCGCTAGCCTTCAGCGGGATCGGGCGCTTGGCCCGGGGTTTCGAATGTCGAAGACTTTTGAGTGTTCCCCGTCTCCGCCCGGAGCTCTTAAGCGAGAGGCCTTGGGAGCCGTCGCGCCCCTCGAGTCCGGCGTGCGTCCTTTGTGGGGACGCCTCTACCTGAAGCCGAAGATTTGGGTGGAGACCCCTCCTAAGTAACGAGTCGGGCTCAGGTTTCCAAGGGATTTTTCGCACCAGCGACAACCCGGTCGCGGTCGCCGAGGTCGCGGAGCGTCTGGACATCGGCTGCACCGGCTTTTCGGAACAAGGCCTCGACGGCCTCCTTCTGGTCGTAACCGATCTCCACGGCGAAGCGGCCGCCTGGCTTGAGCACCCGCAGAATCTCCGGCGCCAGGCGTCGATAGTGTGTCAGGCCGTCCGGGCCGCCCTCCAGTGCGACGCGTGGTTCATGGTCGCGCACCTCTGGCTCCAGGGTCTCGATGACGTCGTTGGCAATGTAGGGTGGGTTGGAGACGACCAGGTCGAAATTGGCGTCAGCCAGGCCCTCGGTCCAATCGCCGCGCAGCAGGGCCACGCGGCCAGCCAGGCCTAGATGGGCGGCATTATCGCGGGCGACGGCGAGCGCTTCTTCCGAAACATCGACCCCCAACCCCTTCGCTGCCGGCCGCTCGGCCAGGATCGAGAGTAGGATTGCTCCAGAGCCCACGCCCAGATCCAGCACCGACCAAGAGCTGTGCTCGGGGAAATCGCGCAGCACCCACTCGACCACGGTCTCGGTATCGGGCCTGGGCGTCAGAACGTCGGGCGTGACGTTGAGCATGATCTTCCAGAAGCCCTTGCGGCCCAGAATGTGGCTGACCGGTTCGCGGTGCTCACGGCGAGAGAGGTAGTCGTTGAGTTTGGCCTCCTGCTCAGCGGTAAGCAGACGATGGGGGTCGGTGACGATGTCGGCGCGGGTCGCGTCGGCGGCGGCTTCGACCAGCAAGCGCGCATCGATCACGGGCCCCGCGAGGCCTGCGGCTTCCAGGCGTTTTCGTGCACCCTGCCAAGCCTGCACAAGGTTCAAGCTCATGCGATTTCATCCTCGGGCTTGGGTTCCATTGTGGGCGTCGTGATTGCGTCGCCGACGCCGACAGCGCCTGGCGATGTGATCCGGACATAGACGCCGCAGAACATGTGGCCGTAGTTGTCGAACAGCGCCTTCACGACATCGAGGTCGCGCTGGGCCGTGGTCGGGTCGACGTGGGTGGCGGCGCAGCGGACAATAGGCTTGAAGACGCGCGCCTTCGCCCAACCCACCAGGATTTCCTTGCTGATCCACTGGTTTTCGGCCCAAGCGGGCCAGCCCTCGACGTAGAGATTGGCTCGAAAGCGCAAGGGATCGAGCTCGACGCCCATCCGCTGGCCGAGATCGCGGACGCTCGCCAGATTGACGATGGAGACCTGGCCCAGTGGATGATCAGTGAACCGGTGCTCGCCCGGGGCCTCGATGACGCGCAGCGGGCCGTGGGCGTCCTCGCCCAGCAATTCCGTGAGCCAGCCAGCGAAGGCGTCGCGCCCGGCCTCCTCATCGAGGCGCCCGGCGAATTCCGAGCCGTCTGGGCCGGTGGCATGCAGCAGACCGGTCTTGGCGTCGTAGCGGCTGCGCGCCGCAGCGACCCTGGCGATGTGCGCCAGGACGGTGAACTTCTGCTTGGCAACGAAGGCCGGTGCGGCTGGGGTGAAGCCGGACGGGCCGTTTTCCACGGCCCACAGCCGGTCAAACGGGAACCCTTCGCCGGGCGCCAGCCGGACGGCCTCCAGTGCTTCCGGCGTAAATCCCTTCACTGGATGGCGAAAGATTCCTGCGATGTGCCCGCTCATACCCGCCCCTTGCCGCATGACGCAGCGCGCGGCAAGCCGCGCGTCAGGCCATCGTTCCCAGAATTAACCAATCCCTAATCGGCGGATGGGAAGGATTTCACGACCCCCATATAGGGCGCTCTGATGACCCTGGTTTTCGCTCGCGTTCCATGCGGCAGCGGTATTCGCTGACGTGGGAACCTCGAAGGTGCGCGGACCAGGTCGGATATGGCTAGTGGCGGCCAAACTGGTCGTCATTGCCGTTACGGTCTGCGCCCTGGGCCTCTCGGCGATGCTTTTGCGCGGACGTGTCGGCCAGCTGCCGGTCGCCTGGCCTGCCAACGCCGTCATCGTCGCCTTGCTCATCCGCTCGCGAAGGCAATCCTGGCCGCACATTCTGGCAGCGGCGTTTGTCGGCGACTTGGTCGCAAACGTCCTCATCAGCTCACTTGTTTCGCAATCAATCCTGCTTTCGGGACTGAACAGCGTTGAAATCTTCATCTGTTCCGCATCGATGTTTTGGCTGACGGATGGCGATGTCGACCTGTCGCGTCCCAGGGACTTGCGCGCCTTCGCTATCCTTGCCGCGGTCGGCGCGCCTTTGCTGCCTGCTTTTCTAGCCGGGAACTATCTCGCGGCCCTTCATGGCGGAACCGCTCTTCCGCCGTTCTTGAGCTGCGACTGACGCCGTTGGAGTTCTGATCATCACACCGGCGGTCCTGGCTCTCACTCCAAAGTCGCTGCGGGCCCTTCGCGTGGCGATCACCACGCGTTGGGGGCATTGTCGTTTGTCATGCTGGCGGCAAGCCTCGCCCTGGCGTTTGGCCAGCATAGCTTCCCGGTGATGTTCCTCGTTCCGACGGCAACTCCGATCCTTGCTTTGTCTGCCAACGTCCTGCCGCAGCACATCGAGGCCTGTCTTAAAGCAGGCATGAACGATCACATCGGCAAGCCGATCAATCTGAAAGAACTGCTGTTCAAGATCGCTTGGTGGACGACCGATGAGGCCCGCGACAGCGCGAAGGAGTCGAGCCTTGCAGCCCTGATTAGCTGAATTCGTCTTCCAAAGCCGATAGGCGAGCCGCCTGGTCCTCGGCGATCAGCGGACTGATCACGTCGTCCAGCGCCTCGCCTTCCATAACCTTCGGGAGGTTGTAGAGGGTTAGGTTGATGCGGTGGTCGGTGACCCGGCCTTGCGGGAAATTGTAGGTCCGGATGCGTTCGGAGCGGTCGCCTGAACCCACCTGGCTCTTGCGCGCGTCAGAGCGCGCAGCGTCCAGGGCCTCGCGCTGCTGATCATAGAGCTTCACCTTGAGCGCCTTCATGGCTCGCGCCCGGTTCTGGTGCTGCGATTTCTCTGACGAGGTCACGACGATCCCCGTCGGCAAGTGGGTGATGCGCACCGCAGAGTCAGTCTTGTTGACGTGCTGGCCTCCGGCGCCGGAGGAGCGGTAGGTGTCGATCCGGATGTCGGCGTCCTTGATATCGATCTCCACCTCCTCCGGTTCGGGCAGGACGGCGACCGTGGCGGCGGAGGTGTGGATGCGCCCTTGCGCCTCTGTGGCCGGCACGCGTTGGACGCGGTGGACACCGCTCTCGAACTTCAGTCTTCCGAAGACCCCGTCGCCGGTGACAGCTGCGATAATCTCCTTGTAGCCGCCGGCGTCGCCCTCCGAGAGACTGTCGATCTCCACCCGCCAGCCACGCTCGGCGGCGTAGCGCTGGTACATTCGGAAAAGGTCGCCCGCGAAGAGCGCCGCCTCGTCGCCGCCCGTGCCGGCGCGAACTTCGAGAATGGCTGAAGCGTTTTCGTCCTTGTCCTTAGGAGCGAGCAGCAAGGCGACCTCGTGTTCGAGGCCGGGCAGGCGCTCCTTGAGCGCTTCCAGCTCGTCGCGGGCCATCGCGGCCATGTCCGCGTCGGGCCCGGACGCCATCTCCTCAAGTTCAGGCGCTTCGTCACGAACCCGCTGCAGGGCGTTCACCGCGTCTACAACGGGCTTGAGCTCTGCGTGCTCCTTGGACAGTCGGACGATTTCCGCCCCACCGGCAGCCGCGCCCATCCGCGCTTCGATTTCTCGGAAGCGGTCGAGCACCTGATCGAGCCGGGCTTGGGGAAGTCGCAAGAGTCTGGACGCCTGAAGAGAAGGGGAGCTTCCTCTAGCCTTCCGCCGGCCAGTTGCCAAACGGGCTGGATCATCTGGGAGGGGGGCTCTCATGTATCACGAGGGCAATCGGACGCTGCAAGACGCATTCGGTAGTCGCGCGCTGGCCGATCGGCTGGAGCAGAGGCTAAGGCGCGATAAGTTCACCGAAGACGACGCGGCCTTCATCGCTTCATTGGGCTTTTTTTTCCTGGCCACGGCCGACGCCGAAGGACGTCCAGACTGCACCTTCAAGGGAGGGCCGCCGGGATTTGTGCGTGTTGTCGCGCCCGACCTGCTGGTCTTCCCCGACTACGACGGCAACGGCATGTTCAAGAGCTTGGGCAATCTGGGGGTCAATCCGAACGTCGGAATCTTGTTCCTGACGTTCGGTGAAGCGCCAAAACGGCTGCGGGTGAACGGGACCGCGCAGGTCGTGGGCCACGATCCGGACATGGCGGAGATCCCGGGCGCGCAGCTCCTGATCAAGGTGACGCCCAGCGACATCTTCCCCAACTGCCCGCGGTATGTGCCAAACCTGCAGCTTGTTCAGCCCTCAATCTACCTTCCCGAGGCTGAGGTGTCGCCTATTGAGCCCGCCTGGAAGAGCTTCGAGGTGTTCAACGGTGTGGTCCCGCGCCGACGGCGCTGACAGGTGTCGACCGGAACATGCGCCGCCGGAGCCCGTTATATGGGCCGGGGCATATGGAGATTTCCGATGACCGGCGCTGCTTTCACACCACAGCCCGCAGGCTCCGAACCCGGCGCCCGCAGTGTCATGATCGGCCTTAGCCTGATTGCGCTCGTGGCGATCGTCGTGTTTTTCTTCGTCACTCAGAGCCCGACGACGGCGGTCCGGTCAGGTCCCGCGACCAGCGCCGCCTCGAGCCCCGCGACACCATCCCAGGCTGCGCCGGCAAAGTCATAGCGAGCGCCCGGACATGAAAATGGCCCCCGCGAATAGTGGCGGGGGCCATTCCCATGCGCCTTGGAGGGCGCAGAAAGCTTAGATGCGAACGCCGCTCAGAGGAGCGTTGCCGAAAGCGCCGAGCTTGACGTTGCCGGTCATCGCATCGCCGCTGACAGTGGCTTCGAATTCCAAGGTCATGGGCATCGGCTGGGTGATGGCGGCGCTCCAGGTCAGGGTGTCGCCCGTGACCTTGCCCGAGACATCACTGTCGCCCATGCGGCCCGAGGTCTTGCCGGTGAAGGTGTCGCCGCTGGTGGTGATCGAAGCCGTCACCTCCTGCGCGCCCATCGGCGTGTTGATGGTGATCTTCCAGTTGCCGTCTGCGGACATCGCGTCGCTCCCAAAAATGGTGGCCGCACCTAAGCGCGTCTGAGGAGTGGGCGCAAGAGTGACGCAGGCGTCACTTTTATGAAGATTATTCGGCGGCCTGCGGGATTTCAGCGGCCTTGAGCTCGGCGGCACGCGCCTCGACCAGCTCGACGATGTGGTCGACCATGCCTTCGTTGTCCATCTTGTGGTCCGGACGACCGGCCACATAGACCATGCCCGCGCCCTTGCCGCCGCCGGTGAAGCCGAGGTCGGTCATCAGGGCCTCTCCGGGGCCGTTCACGACACAGCCTATGATCGACAAGCTCATGGGCTGCGAGATGTGCGCCAGTCGCGCTTCCAACGCCTCTACGGTCTTGATCACGTTGAAGCCCTGCCGAGCACAGGAGGGGCAGGCGATGATGTTGACGCCCCGGTGGCGCAGTCCCAGCGACTTCAGTAGGTCGAACCCGACCTTGATCTCCTCAACCGGGTCAGCGGCGAGACTGACGCGGATCGTGTCGCCAATACCCGCCCAGAGCAGATTGCCCATCCCGATCGAAGATTTCACGGTGCCTGTCCGAAGGGCGCCCGCCTCGGTGATCCCCAAGTGCAGAGGGCAGTCGATGGCCTCAGCCAGGAGGTTGTAGGCGGCCACCGTCATGAAGACGTCGGACGCCTTCACGCTGATTTTGAACTCGTGGAAGTCGTGGTCTTGAAGGATACGAGCATGGCGCAACGCGCTTTCCAACATCGCGTCGGGGCAGGGTTCGCCGTACTTTTCGAGAAGGTCGCGTTCGAGCGAGCCGGCGTTGACGCCGATGCGCATAGAGCAGCCATGGTCGCGGGCGGCCTGAATGACGTCTCGCACCCGGTCGGCGGAGCCGATGTTGCCCGGGTTGATGCGTAGGCAAGCGGCGCCCGCCTCAGCGGCCTCAATGCCGCGTTTGTGGTGGAAGTGGATGTCGGCCACGAGCGGGACCTTCGAGGCCTTGGCAATGGCCTTGAACGCTTTGGTGGAGTCCTCGTCAGGGCAGGAGACCCGGACGATATCAGCGCCAGCCTCCTCCAGTTGGCGGATTTGGTCGATGGTCGCGACAGCGTCGGCCGTGAGCGTATTGGTCATCGACTGGACGGTGATCGGGGCGTCTCCGCCGACCTCCACGTTTCCGACGCGGATCTTGCGGCTCTTCCTCCGCTGGATCGCCCGCCAGGGGCGGACGGCGGTATGATCTTGGACGTGGTCTTTGGCGCTCATGTCGTTGGCAAAATAGGCGCTTCCCCCCACGAACCCAAGTCGGGATCTCTCGCCATCCTATTGGGCGAGTTTGCCAAGCGACACCTGAGCTGCAGGGAGGACCCCCTTGGACTGGCCACCGACGAAGACCTGGAAGCTGGCGGGGGCGGAAACCGTAGCGGTCAGGCCGGCAAGCTCAGGTGCGCGATAGGCCTCGCCGGGCGCGAACTGGCGGGCGAAATAGATCTGACCATCGGCGCCGCGCACGATCAGCGAGGCTGACTTCAGCGCCTGCAGAGTTACGGCGGACGGCTGCGGGGCGATAGCGCCATAAATTGTGCCGTTTGGCACGAAGACCGGCGAAAGCGTTTTGGGATCGACGGCGGGCAAAGCGTCCGGCGTCAAACCGGATTTGGCCCCGGCCGAGCTGCGGGTGGTCACACTGCCATCGGAATTGGCGCTTGGCATTCCGGGCGTCTCGTAGGGCGGCGGCGTAGTGGACTCCACGGGCGCGGGCAGAGGCGCACCAAGCGCGAAGACGCCAGGCTTCTGCCCCGCTAGGGCTTCAGCCGTGGCTTTTGCAGAGGCCGTGGGCGGTGGCGGTGCGTTGGCGAGCATCGCCCTCTGGGCGACGTTCCACACGATGATGGCGACCAGCACCAAGACGATCCCGACGATGATCGCCGCAACACGCGGGTCGCCTACGTCGCTGACGCCGACCGGCGCGCGTAGCGGCTCGTTGAGGTCCGGCTCCTCGGATTTGAAGCGTTCGACCGCCGCCTCGCCATCAAGCCCCAAGGCATCGGCGTAGGCGCGGATATAGCCGATCGTGAACGGGCGCGAAGGTAACCGGTCGAGCCGCATGATCTCGATATCGGCCAGGTAGGCGCGCCGCACGCGCGTGATGTCGGCAACCTCTTCTAGCGAGAGCTTGCGGTGCTCGCGAACCGCTCTGAGCGCTTGGCCGATGTCGCCGCCAAAGTGCAGCGAAGGCGGGTCGGTATCGTTGGCCACCGCAGCCATCCCCTTAGACCGCCACGGAGGTCTTGCGCGCCAGGGTTTCGATCTCGTTGCGCACCGAGCCTGCGCTGCTCTTCAGGAGAGCAGAGACCCCGCGACGCGCGGCTTCACGGTCACAGGATAGCACCATCTGCTTGACCGGCCCGACACCCGCCGGCGGCATAGACAACCGCTCGAAGCCCAAGGCCACGAGGGCGAACGCCTCCAGCGGCCGGCCGGCCATCTCGCCGCAAACGCTGACCGGCGTGCCAGTCTCGGCACAAGCGCGCTGGATCTGCTCAAGCGCGCGCAGGGCCGGTGGTGAAAGGGGATCATAGCGCTCGGCCATACGCGGATTTCCGCGATCGGCGGCGAACATGTATTGCATCAGATCGTTGGTCCCAACGCTGACGAAGTCGGTCATCGGCAGCAGGGCGTCGAGGTGCCAGACCAGAGACGGCGCCTCGATCATCGCGCCGACATGAAGTCGCGAGGGTTCTAAGCGGCCGCGACGCAAGGCCCAGGCGATCTCCACGTCCACCAACGCGCGGGCGGCGCGGAACTCGTCTACATTGGCGACGAGCGGGAACATGATGCGCAGTTCCCGTCCACGGGCGGCGGCGATCAGGGCGCGCAGCTGCAGGCGTAGCAGGGCGGGACGATCCAGGCCCATGCGGATGGCGCGCCAACCCAGCGCTGGATTGTCCTCTCGCTCAGCCTCCATGTAGGGCAACACCTTGTCGCCGCCGAGGTCCAGGGTGCGGAAGGTCACCGGAAGGCCGCCTGCGGCTTCCATCACCCGGCCGTAAAGGGCGGTCTGGGCGTTGAAGCGCGGCATCTCCTCCGCGACCATGAACTGGAACTCTGTGCGGAAGAGGCCGATGCCCTCCGCGCCGGTCTCCGCCAGGATGTCGAGGTCGACGTCGAGGCCAGCGTTCATCAAAAGAGTAATTTTCGCCCCGTCGCGGGTGAAGGCTGGGGTGTCGCGCAGCTTCGCGAATTCGGCGCGGCGCTGGAGGCGCACATCGATTCGCGCCTGGATCGCCTTCACAACGTCGCTGCGGGGACGCAGATAAGCTTCACCAGATTCGGCGTCGACGATCACCGGATCGCCTTCGGAGACACGGTCACGCAGGCTGGCCAAGCGCCCGACGCAGGGGATATCCAGGGCTCTTGCGACGATCGCTGCGTGGCTGGCCGCCGAACCTTCTTCCAGCAACAGACCGCGCAGCTTAGTGCGGTCGTACTCCAGCAAGTCGGCTGGCCCGAGATTCCGAGCGATCAGGATCGCGTTGTCGGGCAACTCTCGCGCAACGTGACCAGCGCCCGAAAGGTGCCGCAGCAGGCGATCGTTCAGGTCTTCCAGGTCGTGCAACCGTTCGCGAAGATAGGGGTCGCGCGCCTGGCCCAAACGGGCGCGGTGCTCTGAGCGCACACGCTCCACCGCCGCCTCTGCCGTCAGGCCGTTGCTCACCGCGTCCTGAAGGCTCCGCAGCCAGCTCTGCGAATGGGCGAACATCCGGTAGGTGTCGAGCACCTCGAAGGAGGCGTCGACGAGGCCCGCATTGCCTTCCAACATTTGGTCGATCTGGGCCTGCAAGCTTGCGATGGCGGCGGCCAACCGAGCTTCCTCAGCCGCAACGTCGTCTGACAGCAACTGCGAAGGCGCCACCGGCGGCTCGTGCAGCACCGCCACGCCATAGGCTAGGCCATCACCGAACTTCGTGCCTTTGAGGCGCTCGGGCCGATGGGGCGCGATCTCGACGCCCTTCAGTGCAGCTTCGCCGATCAACCCGCCGGCGGCGACCATCTCGGCCAGCACCATGGCGACGATCTGCAGGTCCTCAACCTCGTCGTCGGTGTAGACGCGCGCTGTACGGTTTTGGACGACCAGCACGCCGATGGCGCGGCCGCCGCGTAGCAATGGGACGCCCAAGAAGGCGTGATAGGGGTCCTCGCCGGTCTCTGGACGGTAGGAAAAGGCTGGATGTTCGGGCGCGTCGGCAAGGTTCAGCGGCCGACCGAGCTTCATGATCTCACCCACCAGGCCCTCGCCCGGCTTCATGCGGGTGACGTGGACCGCGGCGGGATCGAGACCTTCAGTGGCGAACAACTCCATGTCGCCGGCGGCGCGACGCATATAGAGCGAGCACACCTCCGCGACCATGGAGCGCGCAATGATCCGCACGACCATATCCAGGCGCACCTGCGCCGGGCCACCCCCAGCCAAGGCTTCCCGGATCTGCCGAAGCAGACTTCGCTGACCGCGTATGGCTACGCCGGGTTGGGCCATCGTCCTTCCGTGCTCTCCCTCTGTCTTTTCCGCCTCCTAGCAGGTTTGTGTCTCTGAACGGAGACGGAAAGGGCAGTTTCCAGCGTTTCGCGGCGTTGCCCAGCAATCGGCCGCCCGAGCTTGAGGTTTTTCGCAGACGGCCGCATCGTCACGCCCAACCAAAGAACAAACATCGTCTGGGGGGACGCCATGCTGCGCAAATGGGGCTTTTTCATCCTAGGCCTGGCCTTGATCATGGGCGGATCATACCTGGCTAATGCGATCCAGACCTCCGGTGGGGTCGTACTGAAGGACGTGCGATTCGCCGGCGACCAGGGGCTCACCCAGTCCGGTTTGCTCTATGTTCCGGCGTCGGCCACGGCAGCCCATCCAGCGCCTGCCGTTCTGGCGAGCCACGGCTACATCAACACTCGCGAGATGCAGAGCCCGTTCGCCATCGAGTTGGCCCGGCGCGGCTTCGTGGTCTTGGCGATGGATATGGTCGGCCACGGCTATTCCGATGGCGCAGTGGGCGAGTCCAAGGATCTCGGCGGTCCTGCGGCCCTACGCTACCTGCAGAGCCTGCCCTTCGTCGACAAGACGAACATCGGCCTTGAGGGACATTCCATGGGCGGCGTGCCGGTAGCCTCCGCTGCGGCGTCCCAGCCGGACGGCTACAAATCTATGGTCTTGGAGGGCTCGACGCCTGGGTTTCTGGGCGCCAAGGCGCCGACCAAGATCAACGACCTAGCTGTGGTCTTCGGCCAGTATGACGAGTTCGCGCCACTCATGTGGGGCGAACCGAAGGGATCGATGGTCGGCCAGTCCAAGAAGCTCGCCAAGGTGTTCGGCGTCGAGGGGCCGGTGCTCGTCGGAAAGATCTACGGGACAGTCGCCGACGGCAGCGCGCGGGTGCTGGAAAACCCGCCGGTGACGCATCCTTGGGAACACTTCAGCCGAGCTGGCGTCGGCGGAGCGGTCGACTGGTTCCAGAAGACCCTGCACGGTGAGGCCAACGTGTTGGCGCCGGAAGACCAGATCTGGCTCTGGAAGGATGTCGGTACAGGTATCGCGTTTGTCGGCTTTGTCTGCCTGCTGCTCGGTACGTTTGAGGTCCTGTTGCTGCTGCCGTTGTTCGCGAGCCTGAACGTTCCTGCCCAACCCGTAGCCGAACGCAGGGGCGCCAAGTGGTGGCTGGCGGCGCTACTGACTGCAGCTGTCCCGGCGCTGACTTACTTTCCGCTGATGAAGCTGGGGGTGCTGTTCTTCCCGATGCAGCTCTTCCCGCAATCGGTCCAGAACCAGCTGATCGTTTGGGCGCTGGTCAATGCCCTGATCACGCTGGTGCTCAGCCTTGTGGTGCGGGGTGGAAAGCCCACCTTCACCACCAACTGGCCAAAGTCGGTTGGCATCTCCGTCGCGACGATCGCGGTGGGCTACCTGTCGCTGGTCATCGTCGATGCAGTGTTCAAGACCGACTACCGCTTCTGGGTGTTGGGGCTAAAGCCACTGGACGCCCGCCATGCGGTTATGGCGATCCCCTATCTGATCCTTTGGGCGGTCTACTTTCTGGTGGCGCTTCGCGCGCTGGCCGCGAACCTTGCCGTGAAGGGCGAGGGCTTCATGTGGCAGACCGGAGCGTGGAAGCTTGCCATGAGCCTGGGCTTCATTGTCCTGCTGATCGTCCAATATTCGACGCTGTTCAGGACCGGCCTGCTGTTCACACCCACCGAGCCGCTGAACACGATCGTAGCGATCCAGTTCGTGCCGCTGTTGGCGACGGTCGGCGCCATCGCGGCGCTGACCTATCGTCGGACCAATTCCTATGTGCCCGGCGCTCTGATCTGCGCCCTTCTGCTGAGTTGGTACGTGACGGCTGGGACAGCGACCCACTGGTATCCAGGGTTCAAGTTGCCGACGCCAGGCGCAGCGCGCTCGCGGTAGGGCCGCACGATCCCTATCTTCGGCAACCCGGCCAACCGGCGCGGGCGCTAGCGATCCTGGAGCGCGCGTGACCGTGTCCGCCGAGACGAGGCAGAACAGCTGGGCCGACCTCTTGGGCGACGGCCGACTGCCGCGCTTTGCGCTGATCTGTCTAGGCGTCTGGCTGAACGCCGCCGACAGCCTAGTCACCGCCACTATCATGCCCAGCGTCGGCGCGCAGCTCGGCGGCTACGCATATTTCAGCTGGGCCACGGCCGGCTTCCTGGTTGGCGCGATCCTGGCAGGTGCGAGCGCGGGTCGGGTCTCGGAGAAGTTCGGCTTGCGCGGATCGACCGCCATGGCTGGGGCGATCATGACCGCGGGCTGCATCATGAGCGCGCTGGCCCCGGATGTCGGGACGTTCCTTGTAGGTCGGTTGATCCAGGGGTTGGGCTCGGGATGGATTTCCGGCTTTGCGATGGTGGCCATCGCGCTCTTGTTCCCCGAACGGCACCTGGTGCGGGTGTTCGCCAGCGTGACCTTCATCTGGGGAATCGCCACAGTGCTAGGACCGCTGTTCGGCGGGGCCGTACTGCAGGCGGGGACCTGGCGCGACGTCTTCTGGTTGTTCGCGCTTCAGGCCGGCGTGTTCAGCATAACCGCGCCGTTCCTCCTCAAGGGCTCGGCGAAAGCGAGCGGCGGGCCAGGAATTCCGTGGGTTCAGCTCGGTGTTTTGGGCGCCGGCGTCGCAGCCATTGCCGTGGCCGATGTGGTGCGTTCAGCGACCTTGGCGATTGGCTTGGTCCTGGTCGGCTTGGCGATCCTGGCCCTGGTTATCTGGATTGATCATCGTGCGCGTGTGCGCCTGCTGCCGCATCGGGCCGGAGACCTGCGGACCATCTGTGGCTCCGGCTATTTCTCAATGTTCGCCTTGACGTCGGCGACCATGGGGTTCGCCATCTACGCCCCGCCGATCCTGCAGAAGCTACGGGGGTTCACGCCGCTGGGAGCGGGCTACGCCATCGGCTCGGAATCGGCGGCCTGGACGCTCGCAGCCATGCTGGTAGCAGGCGCCACGGGCGCCTGGGACGGACGTTGGATCCGGTTTGGAACTCTGCTGCTCGTAGCGAGCCTGGCCGTGCTGGCCTGGACCATGGCCGACGGACCATTTGTCTGGGTGCTGACTGGCGGCGGTTTGATGGGAGCCGCGTTTGGCTTCTCCTGGTCGTTCATGAGCCGCCGTGTGCTGATGGCCCTGTCGGAGGAAGACAAGGCGATCGGGTCCTCCGCGATTACAGTGGTGCGCCAAACTGGCGCGGCGGCAGGCTCTGCGATCAGCGGCGTGGCGGCAAACCTCGGCGGCTTCTCAGCGGGCCTGACGGCGGAAAGCGCCCGCGCCACATCGTTCTGGGTATTCGTCGCCGTGATCCCCTTGGCGGTGGCCGGGAGCTGGGCGGCGTTTCGGCTGACCGGGCCGGCTGAGCGGGCCTAGGGTCTAGTCGATGAATATTCACCTCCTTGAACCCGGCGACGAGGAACTGCTCATCCGGGGATTGGCCCTGACCGACGAAGGGCCGGTCTGGCTCGAACAAGCGAGCCGACACCTCTCGGATAAAGACCTGGTATGCGTCGCGGCCGTGGAAGCCGGCCAAGTTGTAGGCTTCATATATGGTCACGTCCTGCGCCGCTTCGAAGCCGTGAGCTTCTTCATCTACTCGGTGGACGTCGCCGATATTCACCAACGACAAGGAATCGCCAAGGCGATGATGGCGGCCCTGGCGGCCGAGGGCGCCAAAGGGCGCTGGGATGAAATGTTTGTGCTCACCAACCGATCGAACATTGCCGCCATGGCGCTTTACGCCAGCGCCGGCGGGGTGATCCCACCACCCGACGATGTCGTGATGTTCGACTTCGAGAGCTAGTTAGAGCTGATCCAACCCGTAGGCAGAATGCAAGGCGCGGACGGCCAGCTCAGTATAAGCTGCATCGATCAGGACGCTGATTTTGATCTCCGAAGTGGAGATCACCTGAATGTTGACGCCCTTTTCCGCCAGCGCCGCGAACATGGTCTTGGCGACGCCGGTGTGGCTGCGCATGCCGACGCCGATCACCGAGACCTTCGAGACCTCGTCGTTTACCTGCACGTCATCGAAGCCGATCTCCGGTTGGGCGGCGCGGACAATCTCAACGGCGCGGGCGGCGTCGCGTTTGCCGACCGTGAACTCCATGTTGGCCGTGTCGGCGGTGCGCGCATGGCTCTGAACGATCATGTCGACGTTGACGTTGGCGTCGGAAAGCGCGCCGAAGATCGCGGAGGACACGCCCGGATGGTCTGGCAGGCCGAAGAGGCTGATCTTCGCTTCGTCGCGGCTGTAGGCCACGCCGCTTACGATCCGCTTTTCCATGATCTCATCCTCGTCGCATACGATCGTGCCTTGGCCAGGAGCCTCGCCTGGCTCCACGAAACTCGATAGCACTCGCACCGGCACATTTTGGGCCATGGCGAGTTCGACCGACCGCGTCTGCAACACCTTGGCGCCGAGTGAGGCCATCTCCAGCATCTCTTCGTAAGAGATCTTGGCGAGGCGCCGCGCCTTGGATTCGATCCGGGGGTCGGTGGTGTAGACGCCGTCTACGTCAGTATAGATGTCGCAGCGGATAGCCTTCACCGCGGCGGCAATAGCCACAGCGCTGGTGTCGGATCCGCCTCGACCGAGGGTCGCAATCCGCCCGTCGCGGGTCACGCCCTGGAAGCCTGCGATCACGGCGACCTCGCCGGCGTCCATGGCGGCGATCAGTTTCTCAGGCGGGATTTCATCGATGCGCGCGCGTCCATGAGCATCGTCGGCGATGATCGGGATCTGCCAGCCGAGCCAGGAACGGGCCTGCAGGCCCATATTTCGGAGCGTCATGGCCAAAAGGCCGGCGGTTACCTGTTCGCCCGAAGCGACCACCACGTCATATTCGTCGTCCGACGGCGGTAGGCCGCGGGCGGCGGCGCCGGAGCCATCGGTCCAGGCGACCAGCTCGTTGGTCTTTCCAGACATTGCTGAGACCACCACGGCGACGTGGTTGCCGGCCTGGACTTCAGCGTTCACCAGCCGCGCGACGCGACGGATGCGCTCCAGGTCGGCTAAGGACGTGCCGCCGAATTTCATCACCAGCCGGGACATGGGTCTAAGCGATCGGGCCTTGTTGCTGCGCTTGCGAAGGGCGGAGCCTAATAGCGGCGTCGGTCGAGCCTCGCAATGTCCTGACGTCTTCGTTTTGACGCTGAGGGGGAGTAAGGGAGGGCATGGTTTCGCAAGCACACGCGCGTTCGAGCATCGATACTGCCGAGGTCGAGCGGTTCTCGAGGATTGCCGCCGAATGGTGGGACCCGAAGGGCAAGTTCGCGCCCCTGCACAAGTTCAACCCCACCCGGCTCGCGTTTATCCGCGATCAGGTCCTGTACCGGTTCGGGCGGGATCCGAAGTCGCGGCGGCCGTTCGAAGGTTTGCGCCTTCTGGATATCGGATGCGGCGGGGGCCTTCTGTCCGAGCCTATGTCCCGTCTGGGGTTTACGGTGGTGGGGGTTGACGCCTCGGAGCGCAACATCGGCACCGCCAGCGCTCACGCGGCCGAACAGGGGCTTAGGATCGATTATCGCTGTTCAACCGCTGAGGCGCTGGTGGCGGCCGGCGAGACCTTCGATGTAATCCTCAACATGGAGGTCATCGAACATGTCGCCGACCCGGGCGCATTCCTGCGAGACTGCGCCGCCCTGTTGAAACCCGGCGGCCTGATGATTGTCGCCACCCTCAATCGCACGCTGAAGGCCTTCGCGCTGGCAAAAGTCGGGGCGGAATATGTCCTGCGCTGGTTACCGGTTGGGACACACGATTGGTCCAAATTTCTCAAGCCCGAGGAACTCCGCGGCTTTTTGGCCGGCCAGGCTTTGGCGGTTGACGGACCCTATGGAGTGGCGTTCGACCCGCTCAGCGGTCGTTGGTCGCAAAGCCACGACGTGGATGTGAACTACATGATGACGGTCGGCCGCGACGCGGCCTAGGGTTGCAGTGTTGAACTCTACGGGGGCGGAGAAAGGAATTCTGGATGCCGTCCTTTCGCGTGCTCGGGCACGCCTTCCGGACTTGGCGCCGCAATCTGCGATGGCGCAAGCACGAGCCGGAGACCCCCTACCTCGCCGATCTCCTGTCGGGCGCGCCTGTTTGCCTTCACGTGGGCGCAAGCGACGGGCGGCATTCGTATGTCATGACGCAAGTGACGCCGAAGGCTACGATCTACGCGATCGAGCCGTCAGCATTTTCCTATGCTGTATTGACGACCACCTTGGCGTGGCACGGCATCCGCGATCGGGTGACGCCCGTCTACGCCGCCGTCGGCGACAAGGCCGGGGTGATGCTGCTGGTCACGCCGCGCAAGGTCACCGGCCGTATGGGCCGCGCTTACGCCTTTGTCGCCGAGGCAGCGCCGGACGGGAAAGCCAGGCCCGACCTGGAGGACGCGGGCGCCGAAGTGCAACCGACACCGATGGTGACGCTGGATGGCTTCTGCGCGGAACGCGGGATTGCTCGGGTCGACTTCATCCGCATGGACATCGAGGGCGCTGAGTTGATGGCCCTTCAGGGGGCGCGGGAAATCCTGGACCGCGATCGGCCAAGCGTCCTTCTGGGGATTCACCCCGCCATGTTGGCGCAGCGTTTCGGAGGCACGGCAGAGCAAGTGCTCGAGCTCTTCCGTCGCCGCGGGTACCGAATGTTCGCTTTGAAAGGCGATCGGCTCGAGGAATGCTTCGCCTTAGTCGAAGACCGGCCTTGGAAGGATTACTTCTTCATCCACCCGACGCGCGCGGGACGCCTGCCCGACGGGGTTTTCAAGGCGCGGATGGCGGCCTAGCTTCATATCTTCGAATTGAAGAGAGGAGGCGCCATGCGCGCCCTGATGATGGACAGGGCGCTTCTGCTGCCCTCGATCCTGGAATACGCTGCGCAGTACCATCCGCAGAGGCAGGTGGTTGACCGCACTGTCGAAGGGCCGATCCACCGCTACGGCTATGCTGACGCGCTGAAGCGCACCAAGCGGATGGCCAACGCCCTCATCGCCATGGGCGTCAAGCCGGGTGATCGCGTGGCGACCCTGGCGTGGTCTACGCATCGACATTTTGAGCTCTACTTCGCAGTGACCGGGATCGGTGCGGTGCTTCACACGATCAATCCGCGGCTGCATTCGGACCAGATCGTCTGGGTGGCCAATCACGCCGAGGACGCGTTCCTTTTCTTCGACATCACCTTTGCTGAGCAGGTGGCCGAGCTGAAGGATCGGATGCCGCTTGTGACTCAGTTCGTCGCCATGACCGATCGGTCCCATCTGCCGGCTGAGGCTCCAGCCGCGGCCCTGGTTTACGAGGAGCTGATTGCAAGCAGCTCACCGGAGTTTACCTGGCCAGAGGTCGACGAGAAGCAGGCCTCAGGCCTCTGCTACACCTCGGGCACGACCGGAAATCCGAAGGGCGTGCTCTATTCCCATCGATCAACGGTGTTGCACGCCATGGCGCTGGGGCTGCCAGACGCCTTCAATTTCTCGGCGCGCGACGTGGTGATGCCCTGCGCCCAAATGTACCACGCCAATGCTTGGTGCACGCCCTATGCGGCCCCGCTGGTAGGCGCGACCCTGGTGTTGCCGGGCCGGGCTTTGGACGGCGCCAGCATCGCTGAGTTGATCGAAATGGAGGGCGTCACCTTTTTGCTGGGCGTGCCGACGATCTGGGTCGGCGTCGCTGACCATCTGGATCAGACCGGCGGACGGCTGACGTCGGTGAAGACAATTGCGGTGGGTGGCTCTGCGCCGACAGCGGCGCTGGTGAGCCGAATCGAAGATCGGTTGGGCGGTCAGGTTCGCCAGATCTGGGGGATGACGGAAACGAGCCCGCTGGGGGTAATCAACACGCCTCTGCCAGAGCATGCGGGCGAGGACGTTCAGGTCTCCCAACAGCGAAAGCTGAAACAGGGACGCGGCCTCTGGGGCGTTGACCTGCGGATCGTCGGCGAAGATGGCGGTGAGCTGCCGCGCGACGGCAAGAGTTCGGGGCAACTGCAGGTCCGGGGTCCGTGGGTCGCATCGGCCTACTTCAAGCACGACGGCGCGGAAGTCTTCACCGGCGATGGCTGGTTCGACACCGGCGATATCGCGACACTCGACGGTCAGGGTTATCTACGTCTGACCGACCGGGCCAAGGACGTGATCAAGTCCGGCGGCGAATGGATTTCGACGCTCGATCTTGAGGACGCTGTCTGCTCGCATCCGGCGGTGGCTATGGCCGCGGCGGTGGGGGTTCCTCATCCTAAGTGGGACGAGCGGCCCCTTCTGTTGGTGACTCTGCGGCCCGGGCAAACTGCCGATCCCGACGAGCTCAAGGCTCATGTTGCCGCGCGCGTAGCGAAATGGTGGACGCCGGATGAGGTTCGGATCGTCGACGCGCTCCCGATCGGCCCGACCGGCAAGGTGTTAAAGCGCGAGTTGCGTGACCAGTTATCCACAGCAACGCCAGTTTCGACCGCCTAAAATGAACGGCGTCGAACTAAGCCCTTAATCCGGCGTTCGACACTCCTGGGTGATGATACGAACCTGAGGAGTAAATCACCGTGTCGCGCAAGAGACCCAAGGGCGTTCTGGCAATGGGCTGGGCCTCGTTCGAGTGCGCCATGCGCGGCCGCACCGAGCATGCGCCGACCTCATCTGACTATCCCGACACGGTGGTGCGACGCACGAGCTTCACGGCCGGCGGCGGACATGGTTGGCGCATTTCGGCTCTGGAGACGCCGCGCTCGGCGCCGGCGCCCTGGAAAATTGTGGTCATCACTGGTGCGCCCTCTTGGGCGGAGTACTGGGCCGAGACCTTGGCCGAACTGCCCCAGGACCGTCAGATGATCGTCGTTGACCGGCCTGGATATGCAGCCTCCCAGCCCATGGTTCCGGTGGCGGACATCCGCGTCCAGGCCGAGGCGTTGGCGCCTCTGCTGGAGGCCGCGCGGGGTCAGAAGATCATGCTGGTCGGCCAGAGCTACGGCGCAGCGATCGCCTCGCTGATGGCCGAAGCCAATCCGGGCAAGGTGGAGAGCCTCGTGCTCCTGTCAGGCTTTTTCGGCGAAACTGGACCGACCGCGCGCTGGTTGCTCGACGTGGGCTCGAAGGCGCTGAAGCTCATCCCGCGCGATTTGCGCCACGCCGTGATCGAGGCCACGGGCCAACGCCCACAACTGGCGGATGCCAAGCGGGCCTTGGCGCGGCTGACGATCCCAATTCACATGATCCACGGCGATCAGGACGATTTTGCACCGATCGAGTCCGCTGAACAGCTGGCTGCGGAAACCGTGACGCGCCATCCCATTCACTTCATTCGCTCGGCTGGCGCGAACCACTTCCTGAACGACGGTCCGGCCGATCAGTTGTTAGCAGCGCTTGAGGCCTGCATCCCGGCCCGTAAGCGCTGGAGCTTCCGCTGGCCGAGGCTGGCCGATTTCGATCTGCGAAATGCGTTGAGCCTCGACGCGCCGGGGCATGCCGCGGAGGCCTAGTGAGTGAAGACACCGAAGAGCGCCGCGAAGCTCAAAACCACGAGCCAGGGCGGTAATTTGACGACGGTCAGGAAGACATAGGCCGCGCCCGCCAAAGCCCAGTCGCTCGGCCGCTCGATGCTCGTCGTCAAGACGGGATTCCAGAGTGCGGCTGCAAGGATGCCCACCACCACCGCATTCACCCCGGCTAGCGCGCCGCGGGCGGCGGGCCGCGTCTTGAGGCGGTCCCAGAAGGGCAGGACTCCCACGACCAGTAGCAGGCTGGGCAGGAAAATTGCGGCAAGCGCCACAAGGCCGCCACGCCAACCGCCTGGGGCGACGCTCTGAGCCGCGCCGACAAATCCAGCGAAGCTGAACAGTGGACCCGGCAGGGCCTGGACCGCGCCATAGCCGGCCAGGAACGTAGTCTGATCAAGCCAGCCGCGCCGGACGATTTCCTGCTGCAGGATCGGCAGGACAACATGGCCGCCCCCGAAGACCAGGGCCCCGGCGCGATAAAAGACGCTCGCCAGGCCCAGACTCGGCGAATCCAGCCACGCGGCCAGGAAGGGCAGGAGACCAAGCAGCAGGACGAAAATCACCAACGCGCCCGCCGAGACGGCGGGCGCTACGACTTGGGTTCCCGGATCGTCAGGTGAGTCCGGGGCGACGTCGCGCAGCCAGGTGAAACCGAATGCCGCGCCAGCGACAAGCGCGAAGATCTGAGCAATCGGACCGTGCTCGATGAGCAGTCCTAGACCGGCGCCAATGGCGATACCGGCGCGGATAGGCCCGACCGCCAACGTGCGCGCCATCGCCACCAGCGCCTGTGCGACGATCGCCGCAGCAGCGATCTTCAGCCCGTGCAACACGCCGTCACCCCAGCCGGGTTCAAGTTGCGGCGCCAAGTAGGCTAGGACGACCATGGCGACGCCGGCCGGCAGGGTGAAACCGAGCCAGGCCGCAAGCAGGCCTAAGTAGCCCGCACGACGCAGGCCGATTGCCATGCCGAGTTGGCTGGAGGCAGGACCCGGCAGGAACTGGGCGAGCGCCAACAGGTCCGCGAACGCCGCCTCCGATAACCAGCCCCGTCGCTCGACGAATTCGCGCCTGAAATAACCGATGTGCGCGACCGGTCCGCCGAAAGCCGTCAGGCCCTGATTTAGGAAGGCCCGGAACACCTCCCAGGCGCGGCTCGGCGTCGGCGTATCGTCCATTGGACCTGTCTTGCGTTTAGACTGTCTGGCTGTCGACCCTTTTGGATGGTTGCGAGGCAAAAGCCCTTGGCCCGCCCATCTGATCAGCGATAAGGCTTTTCCCGGAAGGCCCCCGGACCGTTGGGCCAATCATAGGGGAACTGCGATGAAGGCCGCCGTGCTGCGCGAAGTGGGTCAACCGCTTCAGATCGAACAAGTCCAGATCAACAAGCCAGGCCCGCATGAGGTGCTGATCCGCACTGCCGCGGCCGGCCTTTGCCACTCCGACCTTCATTTCATGCAGGGCTCCTATCCGCATCCTTTGCCTGCCGTGCTCGGCCACGAGAGCGCAGGCGTTGTCGAACAAGTCGGGTCGGAAGTGCGCACCGTGAAGCCGGGCGATCACGTGATTACCTGCCTGTCCGCCTTCTGCGGTCACTGCGAATTCTGTCTGACGGGCCACATGAGCCTTTGCGTCTCGCCCGAGACCAAGCGCGGTAAGGACGATGAGCCCCGGCTCTCGGCGCCCACTGGGCCGATGATGCAATTCCTGAATCTCTCTTCTTTCGCCGAACAGATGCTGATTCACGAGCATGCCTGCGTGGCGATCCGCCCGGACATGCCGCTCGACCGCGCCGCTTTGATCGGATGCTCTGTGACCACCGGCGTGGGCGCAGCGATCCACACCTCGAACGTACGGCCGGGTGAGACAGTCGCGGTCATCGGCTGCGGCGGCGTTGGTCTCTCAGCGATCAATGGCGCAGCGATCGCTGGCGCGAGCCGGATCATCGCCATCGACACCACTGCATCGAAGGGCAACCTCGCGATGGAGTTTGGGGCCACGGATTTCATCGACGCTTCCCAAACCGATGCGGTCAAGGAAGTGATCGAGCTGACCAAGGGCGGCGTGCATCACGCCTTCGAAGCCATTGGTCTCGCCAAGACCGCCGAGCAGGCTTTCAACATGCTGCGCCGCGGCGGCACCGCGAACATCATCGGCATGATCCCGGTCGGCCAGATGGTCTCGGTAATGGGCGCGGCCTTCCTGGGCGAGAAGAAACTCCAGGGCTCGCTAATGGGCTCCAACCGCTTTCCCGTCGACATGCCGCGGTTCGTCGACTTTTATATGTCCGGCAAGTTGAAGCTCGACCAGATGATCTCCCAGCGCATCAAGCTGGAGCAAGTCAACGAGGGCTTCGACGACATGAAGAAGGGCGAATTGGCCCGCTCCGTGATCATCTTCGACGCCTAAACTCGACGACGAACCCTCTCCCGAAAGGGAGCTGAGTTAGAGCGGAACCTGCAGCACCACGCGAAAGGTCCGGGGCTCGAACTGATGGAAATGGTAGTCGTCAACGCCTTCTGCGGGCTCGCCCGGCAAGCGCGAGGTGTAGAAATATTGTATCTCGTCGTCGTGACTGTCGAAGAGGTTCAAGACCTCGAATTTCAGTTTGAACCGCTTGAAATCGTAGTCTGCGAGCGCGTTGAACAGCGTGGCCGGATTGGACCGTGCGGAGTTGTCCTCGATCAACGGGGCCGGGCCAAGGCGGCGACCGGTTATGGTCACCGTGGCATGCTCTGTCACCCGCGCGGTCACGCCAGCGGTGATGACATATTCCAGGGCATTGGGGACACGCGACCCCGCCGGATTATTCACATAATGAGCGTCCGACGCCGCAGCGCTGAAGTTGAAGTCGATCCGGCGGGACGGCGCATAGTCGACGAGGAATTCGACACCCTTGCGCTGCGTCGCGCTGGTGCTTGATGTGTCGCCCCCGTCGCCGTTGTAGACCAGCTCGGAATCCAGATGCAGGGTGAACACGGTCAAGGTGGTCGTCAGGCCCCCCTTCTGATAGCGCGCGCCGATCTCCGCGCCCTGTGATGCAGAGATCACGGGCACCTTTTGCGCCGGATCGCTGGTTCCAGGCACGATGGTTTCGGTGGCGCCGCGAAGATCGTTCGAGTGAAAACCCTGCCCGGCATCGGCATAGAGCTCGAACGTCGGGAAGAGCCGCCAGGCCACCGTGACAGTTGGGCTGAATAGCGTCGAATTGGCCGACCCGCTGTTGCGCGGATCGCTCGAAGAGACCCTTCCACCGACATCGTCGAAGCGCGCGCCGGCCGTCACGCGAACCGGCCCGAACGCGCGCGTGGCGTCCGCCCAGACATCGGCCGAATATTCGTTGATCCGGTCCTGTCGGACGGTCGACAGGACCTGCCGCTGATGGGTGTAAAAGAGGCCGATCTTGGGAATGTAGTCGTCCCGCACCTCAACGCCGGTGCGGACCTTCGCGCCCAAGACCTCGTTCGGCCAGGTCCGCACGACCGACCCGCCAAAGGTGTAGCGGTCGTCCAGCTGCTCGAACTGGTCGCCGTTGACCGGGTCGCGCAGGAAGTAGGTGAAGTTTGAATAGATCGCCAAATAGTAGCGCTGGGCATAGGCGTCGACGTACCAGCCGTCGTCCTTGGTCCGCTGCAGCGACAGAATGTACCGCGAGGTTCTGGCCCCGTCCGTGGGATCGAGCGCGCCCAGCGAGCTGATCAAACCCGCGGTCACCGCTCGCTGTGCAATTTGGTCATTGGCGTTGGTCTTGGCCGCATAGGCGAGACCGGTGAGCGACCAGTCCTCGCCCAGTCCGACACGGCCGACGACATCGACTTTTCGGAAATTGTCGGGGTGGTCGTAGGGACCTCGATAGGTGTCCAGCTCTCCAGCCAAGAAGTTGCGTTGCCCGAAGCTCTTGACGGCGAGCAGCCGGCCGTACTCGTGTTCGCCGGCGGTCGCTTCCAGGAACGATGGCGTTTGGCTTGAAAAAGTCTCGAACGTGGCCGCACCGGCGTTCGAGAAGTCGCCACCGTCCGCGTAGTAAGGGCCCTTGTGGTATTTGATCGTCTCGATGACTTCCGGGATGATCCCGTTCAAGTCGAGGTAGCCTTGGCCGTGGGCATGGGTCCGTAGGTTCAAGGGGACGCCGTCGAACCGCACCGAAAAGTCCGTGCCATGGTCGAGGTTGAAGCCGCGCAGGAAGTATTGATTAGCCTTGGTGTTCCCGGAATGCTGCGTGGCGGCCATGCCCGGGATCACTTCGACCAGTTCGCCGGGGCGCAGCAGAGGCCGGTCCTCGAACTTGGCGAAGGAGACCACGCCCTCGCTGGCGGAAGCTGCGGTCCCTACGCCTTCCAGCCGCTTGCCGAAAACGTAGACGCCTTCGACCTCTACGGCGGGCGCGGTCCTCACCGGGCGGTCGTCGGCGTTCGCAGGAGACGAGACGCTCGCAGGGGCGTCGGCCGCGGCGACGCCGGTCGGCGCCTCGGCGGCGAGGGCCGGTGACGCCAGCGCCAGGCTCGCGAGCTGCACCGCCAGGAAGCGTCGGTCCATGGCTTTCTCCGATCACGGGCCTAAGTTGAGTTCGAACGGCCCGTCACCGGTCTCGTATGAACATGATCCCATACGTTCCTACAAACGTGGTGGATCACACGGTTCGACGGTTTCTTCCTAAGGGGTTCCTGAAGGTCAATCTGGAGGTAGAGAATTGCAGCGTGTGACGATCTCGATCGATGACGCTCTCGGCGAGGCGTTCGATGGGCTGATCGACGAGCAGGGTTATGAGAGCCGTTCGGAGGCGATGCGGGATTTGATCCGCAAGGCGCTGGATAGCCGTCGAACCGATGAAGTCGGCGGACGCTGCGTCGCCAATCTGTCCTACATCTACAATCATCACATTCGGGCGCTCGCTCAGCGACTGACGGAGATCGCCCACGCACGTCACGACCTGGTCGTCGCGACGATGCATGTCCACCTGGATCACGAGAACTGCCTGGAAACCACCGTACTCAAGGGCGACACGCAAGCGGTGCGCGCATTCGCCGACAGCGTGCGGGCCGAGCGCGGCGTAACTCTTACCGAATTGAACTTGATCAGTGTCGAGGCCAGCGATCATCACGGGTCGCTCGATGCTCACCCCCACGCCGGCTCCACCCATCTCACGCCAATCCATTCCTCGGCGCGCCTACGATCCTGAACAGGTACGCCGCATCCGGCACGCATTGGGTTGTGGGCGGACGCGCGATCTGAACCAGCGCGGCCTTCATATTCGTTGCGGCGTGACGAGTGGCGAAGACCGGCCGGCGCGTATCCTCACATGTCTCCGCGCTCCAGCGCGTCGCCCGACTTGGGATTCTAGTCGTGACGAAGGACATCGACCGACAAGGTCATGTCGCATCTGCGATTGGGGTTAGGTCAGTGGGTAGAAGCGGTCGGTGGGAAGCCGAAGGTGAGGCTGGAGAAGGTCGTGTCGTAGTCGGCCTTGGGATTGCCCTTGAGGGGCTTGGTCCAGAGCACGTTCAGCTGCCAGGATCCGGTCCGGGGGGTCTTGAACGCCGCACGGCCGGCGCTGTCGGTCTTGGCGGTGGCCAGCGGGCGACCGTCGAAATCTAGGTTGTTGAGCATTACCAGCGCGCCAGGCAGGGGTTTCCCATCCAGGAGAACATGGACCGGCAGGTCCTGCCCCGCGCCCACGGCATAGGGGTTCGCGTCCGGGACGATCTCAAGGCTCAGACCCACCGGCTTGAGCGCCCAGGGCTGCGGCTGAGCGGAAGCTGGGCCAACCTGCACCAGAGCCTTGGCGCGGCGGCTGTAGATTTCACGACCCGGCTGGTCCTCGGTCTTGCTGCGGGCGCGCAAATCTATGGCGGGGGTC
>JAYUBY010000061.1:0-33455 GCA_043740635.1 Alphaproteobacteria bacterium | reverse complement strand
TCACCGACCTCGACCTCGACCTGCAGGATCTCGCCCGCTCCGACGTGAAGTTCCTGAAGATCGGCGCCCAGTTCCTACTGGAGGAGCTGACCGAGATCGACGGCCGACAGGTGTTGAGCTCGCTGCCCGACCTCGCCGCCGAGGACTTCACGACGCTCACACGGCGTTACGGAGTCGAAGTGATCGTCGAGAAGGTCGAAACTGAGCGCCAAGTGGTCGACGTCCTCGACCTCAATATTGGATTCGGCCAGGGTCACCTCTTCGGCGAGCCTCGCGCTATCAAGGAAGCTGTTCTGAGCGAGGCTGGCCCGCCTCCAATCGTCGTGCGGCCGGAATTCCCATTGCGTCGGACGGCGTTCGGGTAGGATTGACCCCGCACCTCCACGCCGCTACCGCCGCTTGATGATCGCTTCCAGTCCGGCCGCCGGCCTCTCCGACCTCGCCACCGCCTACGACGCGCTCCTCTGCGACGTCTGGGGCGTGATCCACAACGGGCGGGAGAGCTTCCCCATGGCTTGTGCTGCGCTGGCAAGGTTCCGCGTCGAGCGGGGGCCGGTCGTCTTGATTTCCAATTCACCACGTCCCTGCGGGGCCGTGATCGAACAGCTCGACGCCCTAGGTGTTCCGCGTGAGGCCTGGAGCCAGATTGTTACCTCCGGCGACGCCACCCTCCTGCTGCTGGCCAAGCGTGCGCCGGGGCCAGCCTGGAAGATCGGGCCCGACCGCGATGACGGTCTCTACGAAGGCCTGGGCGTCACCTTCTCCGACCTCGAGGACGCCGCCTTCATTTCGGTGACCGGTCCCTACGATGACGAAAACGACGAGCCCGCCGATTATCGCGACCGTTTTATTGCGTGCGTCGAGCGCGACCTTGAGATGATTTGCGCTAACCCCGACATCGTCGTCCAGCGCGGAGAAAAGCTGATCTACTGCGGCGGCGCGCTTGCCCAGCTGTACGAAAGCCTCGGCGGGCGGGTGACCATGGCCGGCAAGCCCTTTCGGGCGATCTACGACCTGTCCATGGCCAAGGCCACCGAGGCGCTGGGGCGCCCTGTCGATCCAGCAAAGGTGCTCTGCATCGGCGACGGTTTACCCACCGACGTGCGCGGGGCCAACGCCCGCGGGCTCGACGTGTTGTTCGTGGCGAGCGGCATCCACGGCGCCGAAACCATCGGACCCGAGGGCCTCAACGCGCCCGCTGTCGCTGACTTGCTGCATCAGGCGGGCCTGACCGCGACCTACGCCATCGCCGACCTGGTCTGGTGAGCGGACCCAATCGTCGCTAAGTGGTGACCACGACCTGACGGGGAGCGAGCGTGCTGGGGCTCTATTTCGACGAACTAAGCGTGGGTCAGACGGCAGAGACGACCCATGTCGTAGGCGCTGAGGACATTGAGGCCTTTGCTGCGGTATCGGGCGATAACAATCCGGTCCACATGGACGAGGATTTCGCCAAGACCACAGCCTTCGGCGGCCGGATCGCCCACGGCATGTTGGCCGCCGCCTACATTTCCGCGGTTCTGGGCAACCAGCTTCCGGGACCAGGCGCAATCTACTTGTCGCAGTCGCTGCGCTTCCGGCGGCCGGTGAGGATCGGCAACTCGGTTGTAGCCCGCGTCACGGTCATGGCGCTGGACGACGCCAAGGCCCACGCCACCTTTGAGACCGCCTGCCTCGTGAACGGCAAAACCGTGGTCGATGGCGAGGCGCTGATTATGGTCCCTCGCAGGGAAAAATGAGGCGTCTCCGGGTCATCAAAGGTTGGAAAGACCTGCCGGAAGGCGATCGCGGCGCGGCCGTAGCCATGGGCAATTTCGACGGCGTCCATCGTGGCCACCAGCAGGTGATCGCATTGGCTGCCAAAGCTGCGGGCGAGATCGGCGCGCCGCTCGGCGTCATCACCCTAGACCCGCATCCACGCGGCTACTTCCGGCCCAACGAACCCGCTTTCCTCTTGATGAAGCCGGATCAGCAGGCACGCGCCCTCGAGGCGCTCGGCGTTGATGTGCTCTATGTCCTTCCGCTTAAAGCCGAGCTGGCCGGAATGTCCGACCGCGAGTTCGCCGAAAAAGTGCTGCACGCAGGCCTAGGCGCGCGCCATGTGGCCGTGGGCTTCGACAACTCCTTCGGCAAGGACCGCACGGGCAGTCCCGGGACCATGCGCACCTACGGCGACGAGATGGGCTTCGGCGTCTCGGTGGCCGAACCCGTGGAAGACAGCGCGGGCGACAAATTCTCCTCCACCGGCGTCCGCGAAGCGCTCCGCGCCGGCCACCCACAGGCCGCCACACAGATACTGGGCCGTCCCTTCGCAATTGAAGGCGCTGTACAGCGCGGCCGCCAGCTCGGCCGCAAACTCGGGTTCCCCACAGCCAACGTGGCATTGGAGGACTACGTGATCCCTAAGTTCGGGGTCTATGCGACGCGGACCCGCCTGCCGGACGGGCGCAATATCCCGGGCGTCGCCAACATCGGCGTCAATCCGACTATCGAGGGCGTGCGCATTCCCCTGCTCGAGGTCTGGCTCTTCGATTTCGACGAGGATATCTACGACCAGGTTATCGAGACCGACCTCATCGCTTTCTTGCGAGCAGAGCTAAAGTTCGACGGCCTGGAAAGCATGACCGTCCAGGTCATGAAAGACGCCAGGCAGGCACGCGACCTCTTGATGCCGGACTTCGGCTAACGCTTCGCCGAAGCGGTGAGCTTGTTCAGGTCGAACCGGTCGCCGGCCTGCATCAGAAAGTAGTGACCGCCGTTTGGTTGCTCCTGGCCATCGTGGATGAAAACGTGGCCTGCACCCAGCACGATGAAACCGTCACGCATCACCTCGATCGCGGTGGATTGGTCGATGCCTATGCCGAGGACGTCGGGATGTGCCTTGACCACTGCGTCGAGGTCACCCTCGCGGTGGCGGGCCGTGACATGCTGGTCGACCGCAGCGCCCAGGATCAGCCCCCAGCTGGCCTCATAGCCCAGGGCCATGATCTTTTCATTGCCTTCCTGCGCGCCCCGCACCAGGTAGGACGCCTGTATCGAGGCGCCGGCCGACGTGCCGCCTGCCACGCCACCGCGGGCGAGTAGGTTCTTGATCTCGGTCTCGGTCTTCGTTCCCGAATAGCTGTCCACGAGGCGCCACTGCCGACCACCGACGAACCAGACGCCTTTGGCCCGCTTCAGCGGGGGCAACGAAGGCGGCGCTGTCGGCCTCTCTGCGGTCGGCGGTGTGCAAGATTGTCAGGTTCGTTGCGCCCAACTCCTTGAAGATCTTGATGCAGGTGCAATCCGGCCCCTACTTGGCTTCGCCACCCGCTGTCGGAATGACCACGATTTCGGCCGACGGCCCGCCCGCCAGATTGATGAAACGGCCCAGCACTTCGGGGCCGAGGCTCCCGCCTCCGGCATTGATCAGCGTACCCATTTCCGGCCCTTTCACGACAGGCGCGGCGGCGGCGCCAGTATTCGTAAAGAGCAGGGCCACGACGCCCACGGCCATGGATCGGAAGTTGAAGGTCACGCTGGAATCCCCGTGTTACGCGGCTACGTCCGAACAACTCAGCCGATCGCCAGAGTAAAATCCACCCTCGACAGGCTCTTGGGTTCGCGGCCTGCGTCTGTTAGAGCCACGGCCATGAAATCGGTCCGGAAGAGCTCGCGAATTACCCGCCCGGCGTGATGCCGGACGAGAGCCGTCTGCGCGCGCCGGGAAATCCCTGCGACCTCAACTCCACACCGGACCACGCTGGAAAGTTCAATGGCCGACGACGCCACCCCATCGCGCGACTATCGCGAAACCGTCTTTCTCCCCGACACGCCCTTTCCCATGCGCGCAGGCCTTCCGCAGAAGGAGCCGATGATCCTGGAGCAGTGGGCGAAGGCCGATCTCTACAATGCCATGCGCAAGGCCCGGCAGCATGCCGGTGCGAAGCTATACGTGCTCCATGACGGCCCGCCCTACGCCAACGGGGCGATCCACATCGGCCACGCCTTGCAGAAGACACTGAAGGACTTTGTCGTTCGCTCGCGATTCCTGCTGGGCTACGACGTCGACTACGTGCCGGGCTGGGACTGCCACGGGTTGCCGATCGAGTGGAAGATCGAGGAAGAATTGCGCGGCCAGGGACGCCGCAAGGACGAGGTGTCCAAGGCTGAGTTCCGCACGCGCTGCCGCGACTACGCCGCCAAGTGGATCGACGTTCAAATGGACGGCTTCAAGCGTCTGGGCGTGATCGGCGACTGGGAAAACCGATACGCCACCATGGACTATCCGAGCGAGGCCGCCATCGTGGCCGAGTTCCACAAATTCGTGGCCTCCGGTCAGCTCTATCGCGGGTCCAAGCCCGTGATGTGGAGCCCGGTCGAGCGCACAGCGCTGGCCGACGCCGAGGTCGAGTACCACAACCATGTGAGCCCCACGATCTGGGTTAAATTTCCCGTGGTGGAAGGCTCAGACGCCGCCCAGGACGCAAGCGTAGTCATTTGGACCACCACCCCCTGGACCATCCCGGCCAACCGAGCCGTCAGCTACAACCCCGACATCGCCTATGCGGTCTATCGCGTGCAAGCGATTGAGGAAGGGTTGGAGTTCGCGCCCTGGGCCAAGGCCGGTGACAAGCTGATCCTGGCTGAGACCCTGGCGGCCGAAGTCATGGCTGCCGCCAAGGTCGCGGAATTCGAAAAGATTGAGACGATCGACTGCCAGGGCATGGTGCTGGCTCACCCCCTGGCGAACCTGGATTCGGGCTATCGCTTCCAGGTGCCGATGCTAGCGGGCGACCATGTCACTGAGGACGCCGGAACCGGCTTCGTTCACACCGCACCTGGCCACGGTGCCGATGACTACATGGTCTGGATCGCCCACGGTCATCGAGAAATCCCTGAGACTGTCGATCCGGACGGCGCCTACTATCCAACAGTGCCCCTCTTCGCCGGGCTCAAGGTGCTGGAGACCGAGGGCAAGAAGGCAGGCAAGTTCGGTTCGGCCAATCCTGCAGTTATGGAAAAGCTGATCGAGGCCGGAAATCTACTGGCTCGGGGTCGCGTGGAGCATTCCTACCCACACTCCTGGCGCTCCAAGGCGCCGGTGATCTTCCGCAACACGCCCCAGTGGTTCATCCGCATGGACGAGCCGCTGGATGACCCGGCGCACAAGGGCCGCAGCCTGCGTGAGACGGCGCTCGAGGCGATCGACGCCACAGCCTTCTATCCGGCCGCCGGCCGCAATCGCATCCGCGCCATGGTGGAGAGCCGCCCGGACTGGCTGATCAGTCGTCAGCGCGCCTGGGGCTCTCCTCTCGCCATGTTCGTTGACAAGGAAACCGGTCAGCCGCTCCACGACGACGTGGTGAACCAGCGGATCGTCGAGCTGATTAGGGCGGAGGGCGCCGACGCATGGTTCACCCGACCCGTGTCCGACTTCCTTGGCCAGCACGATCCCGAGCGTTTCGAGAAGATCGAGGACATCCTCGACGTTTGGTTCGATTCCGGCTCGACCCACGCCTTCACACTTGAGCACCGGCCGCACACGCACTGGCCGGCCGATCTTTATCTTGAGGGTTCTGACCAGCATCGCGGCTGGTTCCAGTCGTCCCTCCTGGAAAGCTCTGGGACCCGAGGCCGCGCACCCTATGACGCGATCCTGACCCACGGCTTCACCATGGATGAGGCCGGCGAGAAGATGTCCAAGTCCAAGGGCAACGTCGTCGACCCTGAGGTGGTAATCCGCGAGAGCGGGGCGGAGATCATTCGTCTTTGGGCGGCGATGATCGACTATTCGGATGACAGCCGGATCGGCAAGACGGTGCTGCAGACGACGTCGGACGCCTATCGCAAGCTTCGCAACACCGTCCGCTACATGCTGGGCGCGTTGGCCGACTACTCGCCAGACGAGGCGGTTGAGTTGGACGAGATGCCGCCGCTGGAGCGGTTCATACTGCATCGGCTGTGGGAGCTCGATGGCCAGGTCCGCGCGGCCTATGAGGGCTACCTATTCCAGGACGTGATCCGACCGGTGACCGAATTCTGCCAGAACGAGCTGTCGAGCCTGTTCTTCGACATCCGCCGCGACGCTCTCTACTGCGACCGGCCGGATTCGGTGCGACGCCGCGCCACCCGCACGGTGATGCAGGCGGTGTTCAGCCGTCTCACCGCGTGGCTGAGCCCGCTGATCCCCTTCACCATGGAAGAAGCCTGGACCACCCGCTATCCGGACGCTGGCTCCAATTGCCTGCGCACGATCCCCGATACGCCGGCTGCCTGGCGAAACGATGCCGAAGCGGTGCGCTGGGCCAAGGTGCAGGTTGTCACCTCCGTCGTGACCGGCGCCTTGGAAATCGAGCGCCGCGAAAAACGCCTGGGCGCTGCGCTGGAAGCAGCTCCCAACGCCTATATCGCCGACGCCGAGCTCATGGCCGCGTTTGAAGGCCTCGACGCCGCCGAGGTCTTCCGCACAAGTCAAGCGGCGCTGATCGCAGGCGACTGTCCCACCGAAGCGTTCCGACTTTCTGAGGTCCCCGGTGTCGCCGTCGAGCCGCTGCGCGCACTTGGCCGCAAATGCGCCCGATCCTGGCGTATCCTGCCGGAGGTGGGCTCCGACCCGCGCTATTCCGACCTTTCCCTGCGCGACGCCGACGCCGTGGCCGCCTGGGACGAAACCCACAGCAAGGGGCTCGCATGACCGGCATCACCAAGCTCGGCTGGACCGCCCTGCTGCTGGCGCTCGTCGTCGTCGCCGCCGATCAGGCGGTGAAATATTGGATCCTCCAGGTCCTGCACCTTCAGGAAGGCCAGAGCGTCGGAATCCTTGGGCCAATCCGCCTGACGGGCGTCTGGAACCAGGGCGTCAGCTTCGGCTTCCTGCAGGCGCAGCACGATCTAGTCCGATGGCTGCTGGCCGCCTTTTCCGTGATCGTGGCAACCGTGCTGGCCGTCTGGGTGCGGACGACCGAGCGACCGCTATTTGCGGTCGCCGTCGGCCTGGTGATTGGCGGAGCGATTGGCAACGTCATCGACCGCATTCGATTCGGAGCCGTGACGGACTTCATTGACGCTTCGCGACTATTCTTCCCATGGATCTTCAACGTGGCCGATGCAGCGATCAGCATCGGCATCTGCTTGTTGCTTCTCGACATGCTGTTCCAGGACAGCCGTGCGCGCGCCTCGGGTGCGGCGGGGGATGCGTCCTGATGCGGCGTTGGCGCGGGGCCCGCTTTGCGCTATCCACTCTTCCTTTGCGGCCGGGGGCGGCGTTAGGAGCTACCAAGTTCATGAACGTCAACCGAGTGTTCGCTGCGGCCGCCCTAGTTGCGGCGACGGGTATCGCCGGATGTGTGTCGACGCGCGATGCGCTCGGCATGAATAAAGTGACCCCTGACGAATTCCGCGTCGTCACCAAGGCCCCCCTGGTGGTTCCGCCCGATTTTGCCCTCCGCCCCCCGGCGCCCGGCAAGCCGCGGCCGCAGGAGTTGCAGCCAGAGAGCGCGGCGCGTACGGCCTTGCTTGGAGCCCGCGAGGGGGAGAGCCGCTCGGACGGCGAAAAGCTGCTGGTCGCCAAGGCCGGCGCTGACAAGGCCGATCCTTTGATCCGTTATGTGGTCGACGACGAGTTTGGCGACGTGGCGCACAAGGAAAAAAGCTTTGCCGACCGCGTGATGTTCTGGCGCGCTGACAAGACAGCCGCGCCCGCGCCGGTCGCCGTCGGCTCCGACGCCACGCCGATCGACGCTGCGGCCGAGGCCGATCGCATCTCAAAGTTGACCGGTGGCAAGACTGTGATCATCGCCCGCGAAGGCGACAAGAAGCTCAAGCTTCCGGGGCTCTAGGTTCCTCGCACTACGCGGTCCACTGGAATACGTCGTCCTGCGTCACACCAAACACGTGGGCGATGCGGAAGGTTGCCTATAGGGAAGGTGACTATTTGCCAGCCTCGATCGCAGCGACGGTCTGTCGCGTCATGCTGATCTTCTCGGCGAGCTCCGACTGAGTCATCTCGCCGTGCTCAAAACGCAGCCGGCGTATCTGGTTGGCGATAGGCAAGACCATCTCAGGCGCCTCGCCGGAACATGACGATCTGAGCCACGGCGACGACGAGGCTTGCGATCACCACACCCCGCAGTGCGAAGTTCGCCATATCGATCGCTGAGTGTCGAAAGTGCACAGGCACAAAGAGCGCCAGCACGAGCCCCATCAGCACATAGTAGCCAAGCGTGTGCGACCTCCACTGAATTAGGGTTTCGCGCTCATCGCGCGGCGCGCGACCATCCCTCGGCGTGGTCGCCGCAGCCACGATCTGCAGCGCCACCAGTGCGATCCCCCAGAGCAGCAGCAGGAACAGGCTATGGAATCCGTGGACGTGCCTGATCGCCAGTGCGCCGAAATAGACGCCGAAGCTGATCAGCACGGTCACCAGGGTGATCCAGGCTGACTCCTCACGGAACGACATGGCTGGCCTCTATGCAATAAATGCTCGACCTAATGTATGAAATCTTTTACATAATGTCAGACTTTATTGTCATGCCCTATCAGTCCGAAGCTGCGGCGACAACCGCATTCCGGGGATGAGAGCGGCTTGTCGAACCTCTGGGAGATCGAGATGAAACGACCCACTCTGATCGGGATTGTAGGCGGCGCTTTCGCCTGTGTTCTGGCGCTCACTTCAAGCGCTGCGGCTCAACATGGCGTGACCGCGCCGGCACCGGCGAAGAGTACAGACAACCTGCAGGGAAACGGCGCGGACAGGTGGATCAACGATCCACATATGCACGCCTTCTACGATACCACAGTCGCCGCTTTTGCGCAGGGGCCGACCAAGGTCGACGTCGCCGGCTACGAGCAGAAGTCCTACGCAATCTTCCGTACCTTTGGCCTCACGATGGGTGTTACGCCCGAGGCCATGCAGGATCACTTGAAACTCATTCCCCGGCAGGTCGTGAAGATCGTGCGTGAGGATGCCCACGTGCTCGACAACTACAAGAACTTCGTGGACGCCACGTTCGGACCCCAGTGAGCCAACGGGCTATTGCTCCTCGCCCGGCGTCGTCACCGTGAAGCCCTTCGCACGCAGTTGATCAAGGACGCCGCCTTGGGCCAGCAAAGGCCTTAGGGGCACGACGGCGATGGCGTGACCCGGCTTCATCAACGCAAGTTCGATCTGGGCGACCTGGTCGGCCTTCACGCGTGCATCGAAAGCCTGAGCTCCAGGAACAAGCGCGATGCAGCGTTCATAGGTCCGCTCATTGGCCAGGGCTGCGCGAACGTCTCCGGTGGCCCAGGCCCTGGCTGCACCCAGAGTGACGCCCGGGCCGGCCTCCGCCTGCGCCAGCACCTCGTCGAAGCAGGCACGGCCAGCGGCCGGCGGTGTCCGGATGACAGCCCCCATCAGCGGCCCTAGGTCATAGCTCTTCTGCGCCACCGGGACCTTGGAGCGGGCAGCCAACAGCTTAATCAACTTCGCGGGATCGGACGCGGTCAGGCCCGTGCGTTCGCGGTAGTCGGTGGCGAGCACCAAGCCCGCAGCGAGTGGGTTGCGCGTCGAATAGTGGTCGGCGGGCTCGCCCAATTTCGTGCGCAGCGCAATGAACCGCGCCTTGGAGGTGGCATCCAACGTTGCTTCGAAGGGACCGCCACCCCGCAGCCGAAGAAAGTTGAACGCGGCGCCAACCGCCCCCGTCACTGTCACCCGCACATCTTGGAACGGCAGGATCACGACGCTCGCTCCCACCAACCGCCGATCGAAAACGGCCCGGTCCCACGCCATGTGTTTAGGCGCCACCGAAGGCGCGCCTAAGACATAGACGGTCGTGGCGCCATTGGAGACAGTCCACCAAGCTGGTCCCGGCAGCCGGGCGGTGACCACCAGTTCCTCGACAAGCATGCCGTCTGGATCATTGAGGTCAGGGCGGGGCCCCGTCAGCGGGACCTGCGCAAAGACCGGAGCTGCCAACACCATGACGGCGGCCAAGAGGCCCAACCCGTATCGCAACACCATCCGCCGCTCCGGAATCGTCCTATATGGAGGAACTGTCGAAAGCCTCGCCATGCCGATCCGTCGTCTTCCGCCCGAAACCGTAAACCGCATCGCCGCTGGCGAGGTGGTGGAACGGCCTGCGAGCGCGGTCAAGGAACTGGTCGAGAACGCGCTCGACGCCGGGGCCACCCGCCTCGAAATCCAGGCTGACGGCGGGGGGCTGACGCGCATCTTGGTGGCCGACGATGGCCAAGGTTTGTCGGCCGAGGAACTGCCGCTCGCGATCGAGCGCCACGCCACTTCCAAGCTTTCGCCCGACGACGCCGGTGACTACGATCTGTTGCACATCGCGACCCTCGGCTTCCGCGGCGAAGCCTTGCCTTCGATCGGATCGGTGGCGCGCCTGTCCATTTCCAGCCGCGCGCGTGGCGAGGCCGATGCGCATGCGATCTTTGTCGAAGCCGGCGCCGTCAGCGCGGTCTCGCCCGCGGCCTTCCCCGATCCCCACGGGGCGCGGGTGGAAGTGCGTGATCTCTTCTATGCCACGCCCGCGCGGCTAAAATTCATGAAATCCGAGCGGGCCGAAGCCATGGCCATCGCCGAGGAGATCAAGCGCCAAGCAATGGCGCATGAGGCCGTGTCGTTCGTCCTCGACCTCGACGGGCGCCGTACGATCCGCCTTCCCGCCGAAGATAAAGGATCGGTCGGACGCCTCGCGCGGCTAGCGGCGATCATGGGCCGTGAGTTTTCCGACAACGCGCTCGCTCTGGACCACGAGCGGGAGGGTGTTCGGCTGACGGGCTTTGCGGGTCTGCCCACCTACAATCGAGGCAACGCCGCCCACCAGTATCTGTTCGTCAACGGCCGACCGGTGCGTGACCGGTTACTACAGGGCGCGCTTCGGGCCGCATACTCCGACTTCCTGGCCCGCGACCGGCATCCTCTTGCCGCGCTCTACGTCGAGCTCGACACCGCCTATGTCGACGTCAACGTCCACCCGGCCAAGGCCGAAGTCAGGTTCCGAGATCCGGGCTTGGTGCGCGGCTTGATCATCGGTGGTCTGCGCCATGCGCTCGCAAGCGCCGGGCACCGTGCCTCAACCACCGTGGCGAGCGCCGCCCTCGGAGGCTTCCGTCCGGGCGGCTACACACCCCCTCCGACTGCCGCCGGTTATTCGGCCTGGCGGCAGGGTGGCTGGCAACCTCAGGGCTCGAGCGTGGCGCTGGCCGCGGCCGTCCAGTCGATCCCGGGTCTGACGGAAGTCTCCGCGCGCGCTGAACCCAACTGGGAACATGGCGGCGCCGAGGACGCGCCTAATTCTGCTTCCGTGTTCGATCCCGTCGACTTTCCGCTCGGCGCCGCGCGCGCACAGGTGCACGAAACCTACATCGTCGCCCAGACCCGCGATGGTGTCGTCATTGTCGATCAGCACGCCGCGCATGAGCGGCTTGTCTATGAGCGGATGAAGCACGAGATGGACGAAGGCGGCGTCGCCCGCCAGGCGCTGTTGCTGCCCGAAGTCGTCGAGCTGGATCCGGCCGAAGCCGACCGTGTGGTCGCCAAGGCCGAAGAGTTGGCAGCGCTTGGCCTGATGCTGGAATCTTTCGGTCCGGGGGCGGTGCTAGTGCGCGAAACGCCTGCTCTGCTGGGCGAGACCAACGTTCAAGGCCTGGTCCGCGATATCGCCGACGACCTCGCCGAGAACGGCCAGGCGCTGGCGCTTAAGGAGCGACTGCAGGACGTATGTTCGACCATGGCCTGCCACGGATCGGTCCGCGCCGGCCGCCGCCTCACGTCGCCCGAGATGAACGCACTGCTCCGCCAGATGGAAGCCACGCCCCATTCCGGACAGTGCAACCATGGTCGCCCGACGTATGTGGAATTGAAGCTTGCTGACATCGAGCGCTTGTTTGGACGGCGCTGATTGGGGTGACGCTCACCCGGCGTTCCATGTGACCCCCGTGGCGTCGATGAGCCTGAAGGTCGCCTCGTTCAAACTGCCCATCGGACGACCCCGGCGTTTGCATTCGTATGCACCCGCAGAGATCGTCCTAAGGCCTTTGCGCCGATCGCTAAATCAGGCGGACTGGAAGGTACTGTCAGCCGAGCTCTCGCTCTGCGAAGGATCGCATTCCCGCGGCCATGTATTCCGCCAGCCCGGCCTGCCGGCCGTCATAGCGTTCGCGGAAGCGCGGATCGTCGACGTACATCTGACCTAGGCCTGAGAACGCTGCAGCGGGCGCGGGTCGGTTCCAGCTCTTCACGATCCAAGCATGCTGTCGGCGCATCAAAGTCGTGACCGCTGCGCAGTCGGCGGGGAGGCCGTCGACCAGCGCCTTGGCCATTCCCGCCTCGATAGCATCGGCCTCTGCCTGCATGGCGTCGAATTCGGCCTGCTTCCAGCCACTCATGCCCGCCTTGGCGTGATCGATATGGCCCTGCATTTCCGGCCCGTGCTTTTCGACGAGCTCTTTTTCGTAACCTGCCTACTTTTCGGGGTCGAAGCCCCGATACATCGCTTTTTCTTCTATCTTCGCTTCTCCTTCGAGGGCGGCGAGGGTGTGGTCGATCGTGCGCACCAGTTGGCGGTAGCGTCGGGTCTCGGCCTCAAACTTCACCCGATGCGCCCGCAAGGCCGCCATTCGGTCGAAGTCCTTGGCGTCCAGCACGCGCGCGATCTCCTCCAGTGAGAAGCCGAGCTCGCGATGGAACAGGATCTGCTGCAGGCGCAGCAGCTCCTCTCGCCCGTAGTAGCGGTAGCCGTTCTCGCCGACGCTGGCGGGCTTGAGTAACCCCACCTCGTCATAGTGGTGCAGTGTACGGACGGAAACGCCCGACAACCTCGCCACCTGCTTGACCGTATGACCGCTCATGTTCGTCTTTCCTCGTCGATGGCCGCTTGATCAGGCCTCACGGGACGTGAGGGTCAAGCACCTTCGAAACGGAAAAAATGCACCCGCGCCGCGCCATAGTCGCGGACGTCCAGAGGCGTGAAGCCCGCGACGCTAACCTCCGGCTCCGATGCGCCGCGTTCAAGCACCACAACTGCGCTCGGCGTGAGCCATCCGCCAGCGGCAAGCTTCTCCAGCGCTATCTCGCCCAGCCCCTTGGCATAAGGCGGATCCAGAAAAGCGAGTTCGAAGGGCGGACCGTCGCCGCCGGGACGCATGCCCAGATCGGTGGCGTCGCGACGATGGACGCGGGTCTGGCCGAAGACGCCCATAGCCTCGACATTCTCGCGGATCGCACCGCGGGCCGCCTCATCAGTCTCGACGAACAGGCAGAAGGCAGCGCCTCGAGACAGGGCTTCGAAGCCCAAGGCGCCGGAACCTGCAAAGAGGTCGATTACGCGAAGATCACGCACACCCTTCGACCAGGCGGCGTGTTCCAGCATATTGAAAATCGCCTGTCGCGCGCGATCAGAGGTCGGACGCGTGGCCTCGCCCCGGGGTGTGGCCAGGGACTTGCCACGGAAACTGCCAGATACAATGCGCATTGGGCGCGGTTCTAAGCCCACCGCTGCGGCGGAGCGAGCGCCTTCAGCCCTTCAAGTCGCACCCGCAACTCTTCCATGAACGAGACGCGGTCACCGCCCCATCGGATTGGATCTCCGACCAGGACCGTGCAATTCAGCGGCACCGGCACATGGGCGCCTTTGGGCAGGACACGACCCGCACCCTGGAGCCAGATCGGCGTCACCGGCGCGTCAGGGAAATCGGCGGCCAACCTTGCGACCCCGCTCTTCAAGCGGGTGAGTTCTTCACCATCGCCGCGGGTGCCTTCAGGGAAGATCAGCAGGATGTCGCCCGCGGCCAGCGCTTCCCTCGCGGGGGTTAGCACATCCTCTCCAGTGCCCGCCCGGTCCCGCGACACAGGCACGATCGCCAGGATATCTCGCGAGAACCAGCTCATCAGCCGGCCTTTGAGGAAATAGTCCGCCGCCGCCGCTGGCCGCACCCGGTCCAGTGCCTCGGACGGATAGATGGTCAGCAGTAGGACCGTATCGACGTGGCTGGAATGGTTGGCGACAAGGATCGCCGGGCCCTTCAGCGGCAGCTTTTGTCGGCCGACGATGTCCGCCCCGGTGAACACCCGGGCAATCGGCCGAGCGACCAGGATGATCACCGCCTGACGCAGCCATCTCATCAGAAGTCCCTAAAGCAGAAGAACATCAGGATGTGGAAGTAGAGCGGCGCGGTGAAGATCAAGCTGTCGGCGCGGTCCAGTAGGCCGCCATGGCCGGGGATCAGGGCGCTGGAATCCTTCACCCCGATGTCGCGTTTGATTGCGCTCATCGTCACGTCGCCAGCGAAGCCCGCCACCGGCAGTGCCGCGGCCATGATCGCGAGCCCCAGTCCCGAGAGCGGTGTGAAAACCGGGCCAAGGAACCAGATAAGCGCCGCCGTTGTCCCCCAGCCGCCGAGGAAGCCTTCCCAGGTCTTGTTGGGGCTAACCTTGGATATGATCTTTCGACGGCCAAGCAGCTTTCCCCAGACGTACTGAGTGACATCGTTGGCCTCGGTCGCCACCAGCAGGAAGAACACCAGACCCGCCGGCCCCGCCGGCAAGTGGTTGCTGACTGGCGTGCGCATCAGGAAGGCCGCGAAGCCCAGATTGTAGACGCAGGTCACCAGGCCCCAGTGAAATGTCGCCGCAGTCGCCAGAAACGCTCGCGTCTGGCCGATCCAGCTCATGACAAAAGGCAGGAACATGAAGACGTAGACCGGCACGAACACCAGGTAGACGCCGTAGCGGTCGATGGCGATGAAGGCGTAGCTGATCGGGATGCAGACGTAGGCGACCAGAACGATCGGTCGGTCCTCGGGCCTGATGTGGGCCAGCGAAAGGAACTCCCGAAGGGCGATGAACGAGATCACCACAAACAGCAGAAGCACTGCGACCCAGCCCAATAATAGGGCTGCGGCCAGCAGGGCGATCATTATCCACCAGGAATTGATGCGTTGACGAAGATTGGTGAAGTCGTCGGCCGGCTTCAACAGCGGCAAGGCGGCCGAGAGCCCAGCTGCCAGGGTGAGCACGCCCAACACTCCACCGAGACCCCAGAGCAGCGCTGGTGGCTGAGCCGCAAAAAACCGCGCGATGACGTCCATGAGCCCCTTCCGAGTCGGGCAAGACCATGACGGCGCGAGAGTATCGGTCAAGGTTGCTCGCTTGACGCGAGAGGCCGCCACGGCGACGGTTTGGCGCGCTGACGTAAGCGGAGGACGGACCGATCAAGTTGAAAGTCCTCTGGAAGTGCAGCGCTGTTCATGTGGGTTTCGCGTTTCTGGCGATGGGTGGCTGGACGCTCTGGGTGAATGTCCCACATGGGCTGGCCGCCGCCTGGCCGCCGGCCCTCGTCCAGGGGTCGATATCCGGAACCATCACGCTGGTGCTGAAGCGCGCCCTTGAGGCGATGGTCGCCCGACTTCGCGCTCCGGCGGTTTATGTCGTCCCGCCGAGCGTGAGCGCGGTGGTGATCCTGGCGGTGTTGACGGGCGTGCACCGATTGATCGGCACGCCGGAAATCGCCCGCACCATTGCGATGCCCTGGTCGGTCTCCGCCCTCTATGCCATCGTCTACGCGAGCAACCTGGCGCGCAGCCGGACTGGAGCGGCAGGATCATGACCAACCCTCCCTCACCAAACGGCCAGCTTGAAAACCGCCGGCCGATCAAGAGCCGCGCCAGCGGCTGGGCCCAGGCCTTAGCCCGCATGCTGGCCAGGGCCGGCGCGAGCCCGAACATGATTTCGGCAGCCAGCGTCGCGTTTGCGGCCCTCGGCGGCGCTTTGATGGCTTTGGCCGGGACCAGTTCGTCCGGGGAGCGGGCCGCTGAACTGATCGCAGCGGCGGCCTGCATTCAGTTACGTCTGATCTGCAACCTGATCGACGGCATGGTCGCCGTGGAGTTCAAGCGCGGCAGCACATCCGGGCCGATCTGGAATGAGCTGCCGGATCGGTTCTCCGACACCCTGTTCCTGGCCGGCGCGGGTGCCTTTGCTTACGGCTCAAGCCACTCGGCGATCGGCGTGAGCCTCGGCTGGATCGCAGCGGTGCTGGCGGTGACAACAGCCTATGTGCGGGAGCTCGGTCGCGGCCTGGACTTCCCCGCCGACTTCTCTGGACCGATGGCCAAGCCGCAGCGGATGGCGGCGCTGACGGTTATCTGCCTTTTGTCAGTCGCCGAGCCGCTCTGGAACGGCCACGGCGAGATCGTGTTGACTGGCCTGATGCTCATCGTGATCGGAACGGGCCTGACCGTCGCGCGGCGGACCCAAGCCCTGGCCAAGGGTCTGGCTCACCGAGGCTAGGGACGCTTCGGCCCAGCGGGCTTGGCTCCGGAGCGCCGTTTGGGCGATCCGGTCTTGGCAATAACTGGCTTGGGCTTGGGCTTGGCCCAGCCGGCCTTGTATTCCTTCTTTGGCGGCGGCTCGCCAGCTGGCGAGCCCGTGCGGGTGCGCCGCTGCGGCTTTCCACCGCGAGTGGATTTGCCACCTCGGTCGATCTCGACAGCGCCGCGTCTTGGTCCAGCCGCTACGGCCGCAGGCTTTTTCCAGAGCGGCCGATCGCCCTTGGGCAGGTTCTGCGGGGCAACGTGCTCAGCCAGCTGCTCGCGGATCACGCGCGGGCCGACTTCATCGACCTCGCCAGGCATAAGGGTTCCCAGCGCAAACGGGCCGTAGGACAGGCGGATCAGGCGGTTCACCTTCAGGCCCAAGGCCTCCAGCACCCGACGGACCTCACGGTTCTTGCCCTCGGCCAGAACGACGGTAATCCAGAGGTTCGCGCCCTGCGGACCCTCCTTGGCCTTGTCCAGGGTAGCGTCGATCGAACCATAGTGGACGCCCTCGACCGTGATGCCTTTCTTGAGGGTGTCGAGCTTTTCCTGGCTCACCCGTCCGCGTGCCCGGGCGCGGTAGCGGCGAACCACACCCGTCGCCGGCATTTCCAGCGCGCGGGCCAGACCACCGTCGTTGGTCAGCAGCAGCAGGCCTTCGGAATTGATGTCGAGGCGCCCAACGGAGATTAGCCTCGGCAAGCCGGGCGGGAGGCGCTCAAACACTGTGGGACGGCCTTGCGGGTCCTTGTGGCTGGTCACCAGGTCGACCGGCTTATGATAGCGAAAGAGGCGCGCGGGCTCAGCCTCGGTGACCACTGCGCCGTCCACGGTCAGGATGTCGCCGGGCTCAACCTTCACGGCCGGTGTCGTCAAGAGCTTGCCGTTCAGGGCGACGCGGCCAGCCTCGATCAGCCGCTCCACCTCGCGGCGCGAGGCGACGCCAGCGCGGGCCAGCATTTTGGCCACCCGGTCCCCGCTTTCTTGGGCGCCTCCAAAGTCTTTGGCGGCTTCGGGTTGCGGGTGCGCTGATGGCGTGCGGGCTTGACCGGAAGGGCGAGCGCCGGTTCGGTGCGGATTGTGGACCATGACCATCGCACCATGCGCATTGCGCTCGACGCCGCGCAAGCTGCTGCCGAGCACGGCGAGACGCCTGTGGGCGCTGTTGTGGTCGATCCCGCCTCGGGCGAGGTGATCTCTGTTGGCACCAACCAACCGATCGGCAGCCATGATCCGACGGCCCATGCCGAGATCGTCGCCCTGCGGGCTGCGGCGACCAAGCTCGGTAACTACCGCCTTACAGGGCTGACTCTGGTCGTGACGCTTGAGCCCTGCGCCATGTGCGCCGGCGCGATCAGCCACGCTAGGATCGGGCGGCTAGTGTTCGGCGCAGAGGATCCAAAGGGCGGAGCGGTTGTCCATGGTCCGAGGTTTTTCGAACAACCCACCTGCCATTCGCGCCCGGACGTCACCGGCGGAGTGCTGGCCGATGAGAGCTCCACCCTGCTGAAGGGCTTCTTCCGGGCGCGCCGCGAGCGCTGACCGCTTGCCAACCGCCCGCTGGCGGTCGGAAGATGTTTCCATAAGACCAAAACACATTGGGAGGACGTCATGGCGGGTCTGCTTGAAGGTAAGGTTGCGATCATCACAGGGGCCGGCGGCGGCCTGGGCGAGGCCTATGCCAAGCTATTTGCCAAAGAGGGCGCCAGCGTCGTCGTGAACGACTTGGGCGGCTCGCGCGACGGCACCGGAACCGGGACCAGCGCAGCGTCCGAAAAGGTCGTGGCCGAGATAAAGGGGGCCGGCGGCAAAGCCGTGGCCAATGGCGACGACGTCTCCACCGTCCAGGGCGGCGAGAACATCTTGAAGACCGCGCTGGATAGCTTCGGCAAGGTGGACATTTTGGTCTGTAACGCCGGCATCCTGCGCGATAAATCCTTCGCCAACACCTCAGAAGAGGACTGGGACAAGGTGATCAAGGTCCACCTGAAGGGGACTTATTGCTGCGCCCTGCCGGTTTGGAAATGGATGAAGGACAACGGCGGCGGCTCGATGGTGCTGACCTCCTCCACCTCCGGCCTTTACGGAAATTTCGGCCAGACCAACTACGGCGCTGCCAAGGCTGGCATCTACGGAATGGTCCGGGTGATGTCGATCGAGGGGCGCAAGTACAACATCCGGGTCATGGGCCTCGCGCCCGGCGCCTACACGCGCATGACCTCCGACCTGCCTGGTCGTCAGGGCCAGGAGCCAGATCCCATGAGCCTGCCGGAGAACGTGGCGCCCGGCGTATTGTTCATGGTCTCGGACCTCGCGGCCGATCATTCAGGCAAGATCCTCGGCGTCTCCAGTCGAGGAGTCCGTGAGATTAAGATGCTGCAGACCGGTGGCTACCAGCCAGGCCGACCCTATACCGCCCAGGAGGTGGCAGATCACGCGAGCGACGTGTTCTTCGCCAATGCTGAGGAGCGGACCGCACAGACGGCCTGACAGCACGCTGCATCCAAGGCCGTGCCCCGCGGCGACTAGGGGTGAAGACCTGAGCGGGGACGGCCATGGCAGATGACGGTGGACGAGGGGTTCAGCAGGCCCAGGGCGCCTTGGCGCGCCTGAGCGGCGTGACCAAACGCTATGGTGATGTCCAGGCGCTCGACGGCCTGGACCTTGAGGTGCGACCGGGGGAACTGCTCGCCGTCCTCGGCCCCAACGGCGCGGGCAAGTCCACCGCCATCGCCCTAATGCTCGGCCTGCAAACGCCTGACGCCGGCGAAGCCCGGCTCTTCGGTCGCTCGCCACATGACCTCAATGCGCGGCGGGGCATCGGCGTGATGATGCAGGAAGTAATGCTGCCGGACGCCCTTCGCGTCCGCGAATTGATCGCCATGACCCAGGCCTACTACCCAGCGCCGCTGACGGTTGCGGAGGCGATCGCCCAGGCCGGCGTCGAAAAAATCTCCGATCGGCCCTACGCTAAACTGTCTGGCGGCCAGAAGCGGCAAGCGCAGTTCGCGCTCGCCATCTGTGGCCGTCCGCGCCTGCTCTTTCTCGACGAGCCCACAACTGGCCTGGACGTAACCGCGCGGGAGACCATGTGGGCGACCTTGCGGGGGCTGGTCGCCGGCGGGACGGCCATCGTGCTCACCACCCACTACATTGAGGAAGCTCAGGCGCTGGCTGACCGCGTGGTGGTCATGGCCAAGGGCCGCCGCGTCGCCGAGGGAACCGTGGACGAGATGCGGGCGCTAGTGGTCCGCAAGCGCATCGAATGTGTCACCACCCTAGATGCCGCTGCCGTCGCCGCGTGGCCTGAAGTGTCCAGCGCTGTCACCGACGAGGCGCGTCGGGTCTCGATCACCACGACTAATGCTGAAGCTGTGGTGCGCCGCCTGCTCGCAGCTGATCCCAAGCTGTCCGACCTTGAGGTCCGCCGCGCGGGCCTGTCGGAGGCCTTCGCCGAACTGACCCAGGAGCCCGCCGAATGACCGCGCTCGCACCCACGGGCGTTCCCCAGATGAGCCTCTCGCGCCTGCTCGGCGCATATCTCAGCGACGCCAAGTACGAGTCCCTCCGCCTGCTGAGAACCCCAGCCTTTTCTATCCCGATCCTGGCCATGCCGATCCTCTTCTACACCTTCTTCGGGGTGCTTCTGAACGGCAAGGGCGGCCCGGCTCTGGCCAACCAGATGTTCGTCGGCTGGACAGTCTACGGCGTTATGGGCCCGGGCCTCTTCGGCTTCGGCATCCTTGTGGCCGTCGAGCGGAATATGGGGCTCTTGACCTACAAACGCGCCCTGCCGATGCCCGCCGGCTCATACCTCGCCGCCAAGCTGATCATGGCCTACGTCTTCGCCCTGGTGGTGATGGCGATGCTAGTGACCGCGGCCCTGACGATGGGCCACGTAACGCTCGATCCGTGGACGCTCCTCAGAGTCTCTGCGGTCATGTCGCTGGGCGTGATCCCGGCCTGTGCTGTGGGCCTGTTCATCGGCTCGTGGGCGCCCGCCTCAAGCGCCAGCGCCTTCGCCAACATCGTCTATTTGGGCATGGCCTTCCTTTCAGGCCTGTTCTTCCCGCTAAGCGGGATCCTTGAGACGATTCGACCGATCTGGCCGACCTATCACTTGGCGCAGTTGGCGCGAGCCTCGGCCGGTCTACCAAACAACGGGTCGATAGCCGGTCACCTAGCGTTCCTAGTGCTGACCAGCGCTGCTCTGATCTTCCTGGCAGCGCGTCGCCTCGCCCGAGTCGGCTAAGCGAAGGCTGCCAGCCGGGCGTCAAGGCGCGCGCGCACAGCCAGCCACTCGTCCGCCAGAACAGAGAAGATCACCGTGTCGCGGATGCGGCCGGTCCAGGTAATCCGGTCATGCCGCAGCAGGGCCTCTTCGACCGCGCCCAGTTTCAGGACCGCGGCCCGGGACCGCAAGTTGATCGCGTCGACGCGGAAGACCACCCGTCTCGCCTGCGAGCCAAACGCGTGACCCAACATCAGGTGCTTCGCCGCCGGGTTCACCACCGCGCCGCGAAGATCGGGGCGGTAGTAGGTGCCGCCGATCTCGACGACGGCGTTGGCGCCGTCGATGCCCGAATAGCAGGTAATTCCCCGGCAGCGCCCCTCGACGGTCACTGCAAATGCGATCGTGCGGCCAGCGGCTACTTCATCCTCTATGCGCGCCCACGTCGGATCGAAGTGCTCGCCCGCCATCGAATATGGATAGAGATCATGCCACGTCGTGGGGTCGGAGTTGCAGGCCGCGCGCAGATCCTCGCGATGCGCCTGCGTCATCGGCTCCAGTCGTACGAATGGGCTTTCCAGGATCTTGGCTTCGATCTGCATTTTTTTGTAATCCGCCGCTAAAAAAACGCGGGACGCCCTTGTCCCGCCCAGCTTCGCACATACCTGAGGCTTGCCCATTCCTGGGCGTTTCCTCCCTAAACTTCAAAAGGCCGGGTCATGGACCCGGCCTCTTTTTTGCCTCGGCTTTTAGCCCAGCCAATAGAGCCGCGCGGCTTGCACCAGGTAGACCGCTCCAATCACCGTCAGGATCAGACGCAAATACCGCTTGAAATCCACATCGGTCAGCCGGTTGAGCAGGATTCCGCCTGCGGCGGTTCCCAGCATGGATAGCGGGACCGCGAAGGCGAAGACCCATAGCGGCGGCACGCCTTTGCCGCCGGCAGCGAACAGAGGCGCGCCGTAGACAATGATTTTCATCAGGTGGCTGAAGACCTGGGTTACGGCCTTGGTGGCGACGATGGCGTGGCGCGTCAGCGCCGTTCGCACGAAGAATACGTCGAGCAAGGGTCCTGCGACGCCGGCCGTCAGGTTCATGCCGGTGACGCTTAGCCCGCAAAGGAAGGCCTGAGGCGGCCGCGACGCATCGACCTTCACCCAACCTTGGGGCAGCCAGACCAGACCAGGGACCAGGCCCATCAGCAGATAGAGCGTGGCCCTGGTGGGCTGTAGGGCGATGAAGGCCATGACGCCTGCGGCAACGAAGGCGCCCAACGCATAAATCCAGACGATGCTCCAGTGGACGTGTTTGCTGTGCAGGATCGCGCGCCAAGCGTTGGCGACCAATTGAAGCAGACCATGGACGACGAAGGTGGCTGAAACCGGCAGTACGAGGGCTAGCGCCCCCTTAAGCGCCAAGCCTCCGGCCATGCCGAACACGCCGGACAGAGCCGCTGTAAGGAGCGCCATCACAATGATGAAGGCGCCAGTAGAGATAGCCATGAGGGTCTTCCTTCGAAGTTGCGACCCGCTTTGCGAAGGGGGCACAGGCCCCTTCGTCCGCGGATCTGCGACGCGACGTGCGCCAGAAGGGGCCGGCCATCCGGCTGGGGCTCAAGACCAGGTTCATTGGCCGAGCGCTTTGTAGAAAATCGTCGTGGCGGACATCGCGCCATCGGGCATCAGGGCATAGGCGGGGATCACACCGGCGCGGGTCCAGCCGAGCTTGGCATAGAGGTGTTCGGCCGCGCCGCCCGTCACCGTATCGAGGGTCATCAGGGGGCGTCCCATGTCCCCCGCGGCCTCTTCCGCTGCAATCATCAGGGCCTCGGCCGCGCCACGGCGACGCCCGCGCCGACGCACCAGCAATTTGGAGATATCTACCCGGTGCGGCTGGTTGGGCGGCCAGGCCGGGATTACCTGGACTACGCCGAATATTCCGTCGTCGTCCTCAGCCACTAAGATCGCGCGCCCGTCATCGGTATCGGCCTGTTCACGCCAGAAGGTTTCGGCCTCAGTCAGGGTCATGTCGGCCATGAAGCTGACGGAGGCGCCGCCCGCGACACAGTCGGACAGCACGGCGGCAAGCGACGTCACGGCCTCGCGCGCTTCAGACATTGTCAGGCGGCGTATGCGGAAGGAGCGGGGCATCTGTGCGGCACCCGAATACACCGGAGACCCGCGATACGCCAACCCTACGGCCTAGCTCTTGTTCTTCGTGATCGAACAGGCCCAGCTTTCCCCGGATTTCACTGCCACACCTGGATATGGGCAGAGCAGCTGGCTGGCGCCGCCGGCGCCTGTGGCCGTCACTTCATGAGGCGCAGCTTTCTCTTCGACCCAGTGGTCCAGGATCGTCAGCCAGTCGACCGCACCAGGCCCCGCGCCGCCCTGGCAGTGGAGCATGCCGGGGATCATGTAGAGCCGGTAGAAGTCAGCAGAGACGGGCGTGGCCTTGGTCACCTCGCCGAAGTAGCGGACGCTGCCCAGCGGCGGGATCGCGGGGTCATTCCAGCCATGATACTGGATCAGCTTGCCGCCATGCTTCTTGAAGGGGCTTAGGTCGGCGTTGGTCGCGTCCAGCACCGCGGCGGTCTTTTGCCGGTCGCGGTCGTACTTCGGGCCCAGGTCCATCTTCAGAAAGTCGAACGACGGGTCGCCGTAGACGAAATACTTCAGGAACTGCGACGAGATCGCGTGACCGGAAGATTCCTCATAAGTCTTCTTGGAGGTCCCGGTGTTCCAGGCCTGCCAGCCCCCGCGCGCCGCTTCGGCGCCGGGCATATAACCCGGGAACATCGACTTTCCGCCAACGATCCGGCCGCCGTAGATCGCTTTGGCTGAGGCCAGCTGCGGCGGCGTCAGACAGCCCTCCGCCTGGCCTGGCTTGCACTTCAGGACGCTGGGATCGAAGTGGCAGGCCATCTGGTCGCGGATGAAGGGCTCGCCGCCTGCGCATTGCTTGAGCGCCGCACCCTCCAATAGCTGCAACTGCGGCAGGTCCAGGTAGCCGCCGGGCTTGGCCAGAGCCTGCTGCATGTAGGCCCGCCCGCCCGTTGAGAGCGTATTGTAGTTGGCCGTCGCGCCAGCGACGATACCGTCGAAGTCGTTCGGAAAGCGCTGAGCTTCCATCAGCGCCTCACGCCCGCCCGCCGAGCAACCCACGAAGTAGGACCGCTTGGCCGGTGCGCCTTTCATGGCGACCACCAGCGCCTTGCCGGCCTCGGTAGTTTCCTTGAGCGAGCGGGTGCCGAAGTCGACGATCTTGCCGGGATGACCCAGCGCCCACGTCGCCGTGCGACCGTTCCCGCCATGGCCATCGTCGGTGCCCGCCGCTGCATAGCCGCCCTCAGCGCGGGCTTTGATCACCGCCGAAGGGATCGAGCCCGCGAGCCCTCCGTTGCCGACCTGCACGAACTTGCCGTTCCAGGTCGATCCGACAGGGATCATTACTTCGATCTTGATTTCGCTGTCGGGCGTGGGGCGACTGGTGACGAGGATGTCACAGGCTTGGCCGGATTTCAGGCTCACCATCTTGGCGGCGGTGATCTCGGCGTGCGGCAGGCTAGCCTTGGCGAGGTCGGCGCAAGAGGTCTCGGCATGAGCGGCAAGGGGCGCGGCGAGTGCGAGGACCGCGCCGCCGGCGAGCAAGAGATACTTCATCGGCTCAGCTCTTCTTCTTGGGGACGGAGCAGGCGTAAGTCTCGCCGGTCTTTTTGGCGACGCCGGGGAACGGGCAGAGTACCTGGCTCGGCGGGCCGCCGGCTGCCTGGCCCGGACCGCCCTTGGCGACGAGTTCGCCTGGCGCCTTGTTCTCGTTCACCCAAGTGTCGAGCGTAGCTACCCAATCGACATTGCTGGGACCCATCCCACCGCCGCAGTGGAGCATGCCGGGAATGAGATAGAGCTCATAGAAGCCGCCTACGTCGCCCATCGTCTTACGGACGTCCTCGTAATAGAGGACCGACGAGCGGGGCGGGATCGCCGAGTCGTTCCAGCCGTGGAACTGGATCAGCTTGCCTCCGTGCTTCTTGAAGGCTGAAAGGTTGGGGTCCGGTGAGTCCAGGATCGCGGCCATCTTCTTGCGTGCGCCTTCGTACTGGGCCCCCATATCCATCTTCAGATAGTCGAAGTTGGCGTCATCGAAGCCGAAGTATTTGAACGCGTTGGACGAGAACGACGGGCCGGCGGCGCGCTGGTTGGTGTCTTGGTTCGGACCGGTGATCCAGGCGTTCCAGCTGCCGTTCAGCGCCTCGGCGCCGGGGCTGTAGCCCGGGAAGACGACCTTGCCCTTGGCGTCCTTGTGGCCCTCGTACATCGCCTTGGCCGAGGCCACTTGCGGCGCGGTCAAGCAGCCATCCGTCTGACCGGCCTTGCATTGAAGCTTTCCAGGATCGAAGTGACAGCTCATCGGGTCGCGTATCATCACATCGCCGCCGCACTGTGCGAGCGCTGATTTCTGGAGAAGGTCGCGCTGCGGAGCGCCCAGGTAGCCGCCGGGCTTGGCCATCTCCTGCTGCTGGACCGCCGAGAGGCCGAAGAGCTGGCTCATGTAGTTGGCGGGCGCGCCGGCGACGATGCCGTCGAAGTCATTAGGATAGCGTTGCGCCTCCATCAGGGCTTCGCGCCCGCCATCCGAGCAGCCGAAGAAATAAGACTTCGTGGGCTTGCCCATCTTGGCCACCAGCAGCGCCTTCGAGGCGTCTGTTGTCTCCTTCAGGGCCCGCCAGCCGAAGTCGATAACCTTTTCCGGATGACCGAGCGCCCAGGAAGCATTGGTGCCAACCGCATCTTGATGGCCGTCGTCGGTGCCGGAAACGGCATAGCCCGCCTTGATCGGCCCCATGAACGAGCCCCGTGGAATGGAACCAGCGAACCCGCCGTTGCCAACCTGGACGAACTTGCCGTTCCAGGCCGCACCTTCCGGGATCCAGAGCTCCAGCCGGATGTCCGAGTCTTTGGTGGGATGGGTGCTAACGGAGACTTTGCAGACCTGCTTGTCGCCGACGGCCTCGACAACCGCCTTCGTCACCTCGGCATGCGGCAGGGCCGTCTTGACCAGATCCGCGCAAGCGGTCGCGGCGTCGGCCGCCATCGGCGCTGCGACGCCCAGAGCCGCGACCGCACAACCGGCCAGCATTTTAGTGATCGATATCATCAAACCGCCTCCCCATATCCGTTGCCGCGATTTAGGCACAGCTGACCGCAGCGCGCAAAGCGCCCCGCGCGGCACAATCTGCTGAAGGCACCGCGACTGAGGGCCTCGGCCGGCCTGCCGGACCATCGGGCCGAGTTTTCGGCCGGCCCCTAAGGAGCGTTGAACAGCTATCATTGCTCGGGACAATTAGGCCCGCTCGCCGGTGAGTGCATCCAGCGACCGCCCGGGGCCTGTGGCTAGACGGGCTGCGGAATCCCCAGCATCTGGCGTAGGCCCGCAGCCTGCAGCGGGGCGCCGATCTCTTCGAACAACGCAATCGCCTGTTGCAGGCAGTCCGCCTGGGCGGCCTGGTCGCCGGCGGCAGCGGCGAGCTGGGCGCGCCAGACGGCCAACAGCGGCGCCAGCGTGCGCGCCCCGGTGCTCTCGATTAGCGCCGCGGCTCGCTCCAGCGCCTCGCTCGCCTGGGGCATCGCCTTGGGCCCGTCGCGCTCCACGAGGGCGCGGGCCAGCACGCCCAGGGCTTGCGCCTCGATGTTGCCGCGCAGGGATTGGTGGCAGAAGCCGATGGACTCCTCGGCGGTGGCCACCGCCGCTGCTGCGTCGCCGGTCTGGAGCTGAGCCTCGGCCAGGAACATCGCTGACATGCCAGCGTGCTGGCGTTCGCTGTGGCGGTGGGTGGCCAGCGCCGCGCTGATCGGCGCGATCGCCTCGGCGGCACGTCCGGAGCCCAGATGCAGGTATGCCTGGCAGAGCTGGCGGTGGGCGACCAGCGTCGGCGGGTCCCCCAGCAGGGTACAGAGCCGGTCGACTTCGCCCGAGCAGGCTGCGACCCGCTCCAGGTCGCCTGCGGTGAGATAGGCCAGCGCCGACCAGGACCAGACGTAGCAGGCGCCCTCCGGCGTCTCGTCCTCCAGCGCGAGGCCGTGGCAGATTTCGTACTCGCCCAGGCCCTCGGCCAGGCAGCCAGTGAACACCAGGCAAGTTGCCCGCCAAAACTTCAACGCCGAGTGGGGATTGAACCCCATCAGCCATTCTGCGCGGGGCACCTCCTGCTTCAGCCGAGCCAACGCGTCATCGGCGACGGCGATCGAGTCCTGCAGCCGCGCGGCGTAGACGAAAGAATCGGCGAGGTACACGGCGGCGTTCACCTGCAACCACACATCGTCCAGCTCGAGCGCCGCGCGATGGGCTTCGGCGGCCAGGTCCACATAGGTGGCGACATCGCCCTGCGAGCCACAGGCCCGGGCGTAGACTAGCGTGACCTTCAGCTCGGCTGGCCGGTCGCCGGCGGCGCGGGCGAAGGCCCGGCCCTGGTCGCCCAGCGCCTTGATCTCTTCGGGGCTGACCGTATAGCGCCAGCTGAGGTTGAGCAGCTGCTGGCAGGCCGCCACGCCGAGCTCGGCGGCCTGCGGGTCCTCGCCAAGGCCGCTGACTAGGTCACGCACCCGGCTCCAGTGCCAGGACGCCGCGCCCGGGTCGGTGCGGCTGACCCATTCGGCTGCGCGGCGATGGCAGCGCGCCGCACTCAGCGCCTCGCCGGCCTCTTCCCAGTGGTGGGCCAGAAGCGCGGCCCGCTCGTCAAGGGCGCCCGAGCCCTTCTGCTCGATCGTAGCGGCCACCGCGGCATGCACCTCGCGGCGCTCGTCCTTCAGCAGGGTGCCCAGCGCCACCTCCTGGGTCAGCGGGTGCTTGAAGGCGTATTCGGCGACCGGAAACAGAGATTGCTCGACGATGAACTCTGCCCGGCGAAGGCTCGCCAGCGCGGCCCCGAGCTCGCCCGGCGACAGATCGGAGACCGCGGCCAGCACTGGCTCGGAGAAGTTCTTGCCGATCACCGCGGCCATCTGCAGCAGCCGCCTCTCGTGTCCGGCCAGGCGATCGATGCGGGCCGCCACCACGGCGGTGACCGTGACCGGCACCTTCAGTCTGTCGACCGGCGTGACCAGGCGATAGGCGCCGCGCACGCCCTGCAGGTGGCCGGTCTCGACGAGGGTCTGCAACACCTCTTCGACGAAGTAAGGATTGCCCTGGGTGCGCGCCTCGATGGCTGGACCCAACGAGGCGAGGCTGTGATCTTCGCCCAGGAGGTCGGCGAGCAACTCGGCGATCGCCTGGTGGCCCAGCGGGGCGAGCTGGATCTGCCGGCACCACGAGTTGCGCAGCCACTCGGCGTGGTATTCTGGCCGATAGTTGAGCAGCAGCAGGCTGCGCGCGCCTGCACGGGCGTCGATCATGTGCTCGAGAAACTGGGCGCTTGCCGGATCGAGCCAATGCAAGTCCTCGATCAGGGTGACCGACATCTGGCTCTCACCGGCGCGGCGGATGATGTAGCGCATCAGGCCGAACAGCTGCTGCTGGCGGGCGTCCGGGTCGTTTTCCGGCGCGGGGCGCTCCGGATCCGGCACGCCCAGGAACTCGAACACCAAGGGCGCGGCCTTACCGAGCTTGGTATCGAGCGCCAGGAACCGGTCGTCGATCTTGCGGCGCGCTTCAACGTCGTCGTCATCCGGCCGGATGGCGAAGAACGAGCGGAACATCTCCAGGATCGGCAGATACGGCATGTTGCGGCCATGGGCCACCGCGCGGCCCTCAAACACCGGCACGCCGCGGGCGCGGCACTGTTCGAGGAATTCGAAGCACAGCCGGCTCTTGCCGGAGCCGGCTTCGGCAACCAAGCCGACCACTTGGCCGTCGCCGTTCTCAGCGCGTTCGAAATGCTCCTGCAATTCTGCCAGCTCTCTGGTCCGCCCGACCAACTGGGTAAGCCCGCGCGCGCGGGCCAGATCGAAGCGTGTGCGGGTGGCGCGAAGGCCGGCGACCTTGAAAGCACCAGCCCCCAACGGCTCGAGTTGTAGGTAGCCACCGGCCAGCGCCGCCGTGGCGGGGCTGATCAGCACGGTGTCGTGCGCCGCCTGGGCCTGCAGCTGGGCGGACTGGCCGACTGGTGCGCCGAACGCCGGCGCGCCGTCGCCGCCTACCACCAGCAGACCGGTATCGACGCCGACCCGCGCCGACAGCGCTACCGTCCCCTTGGTCCGGAAGCTCTGGGTCAGCTCGATGATCGCCAAGCCCGCGCGAACCGCCCGCTCGGCGTCGTTCTCTCGGGTCTGCTCGGCCCCGAAGAAGGCGATCAGTGCATCGCCCTGTGCAGTGGTCATGCGGCCGTCGAAGCGCTCTACCACCGCGGCGGCCTGGCGCTGGAAGTCGACGACAACGTCGCGCCAGTCCTCGGGATCCATCTCGGTGGCGGCAGCGCCGGCGTCGGACAGGGCGCAGCTCAGGACCGTCACTTGACGACGCTCGCCGTGGCGTCGGCGTTGGCCTTCGGCCGACGCAGGTTGGCCGCCACGCCGCTCCTCCTGGGCGTTCGCCGAAGTGCCGCCATGCGGATGATCGCGCAGCCGCTTAACGTCGTCCAACAGCCCCCGCCAGGTCGGATCGGCGCGGTCGCCCGTCCAGTGGGACAGATCGACTGTATGGGTCAGCTCGAAGATGATTGGCCGCTTGCACGGCGCGATGGACACCGACGCCAGGACGCCGGTGCTGTCTGCCTGAGTCGCCTCGGCGCGCACCCAGCGGGAGCGGACCGAGTTCGGCGACCACAGCACGACGACCGCCGCAGACTCGCGCAAGGCCGTTTCGATAACCTGGTCGAAAGCCTCCCCCGAGCGCAGGGTGGCGTCCCACCAGACGCTCAATCCCTCCGCCTCGAAGGCTTCGGCGAACCGCCTGGCCCAGTCGCGGTCCTCCCGGCTGTAGGAGATGAATACGTCGCGCACTGTCCCAATGTCCCCCCGGATATCGACAGCCTAACGGCTCCCCGACACCGGCGACAGTCCGTTGGAACAAGCTGGTATGGCTGGGCGAACAATCGCCAGGCACGACAAAGGCCACACGTTTGCAGCGGCCGGCTTTTCCAGGCTTGATCGAAGATCAGATCGTGCGTGGGGTCGGCTGTCATCCGCCGGCTCCATGCGCGTCACCTCGTCCTGGAGAAGACCTGTGCCTTTCGCCCCCATATCGAACCCGTCCCCCAGAAACATCTGGTACGACGACACCGGCGGAACCGGACCGGTGATCGTGTTCTCACATGGCTTCCTGATGGACCGGACCATGTTCGCCGCCCAGATCTCCATGCTGCAAGGCCAATATCGATGCATCACCTGGGACCAGCGCGGGCATGGAAGGACTGCCGCCGACCGGTTGTCGCCGTTCAATTTCTATGACTCGGCCAACGACCTCAGTGACCTGCTGGACTTTCTAAAGATCGAGCGGGCGGTGCTGGCGGGTATGTCGCAGGGCGGCTTCCTGACACTACGCTGCGCGCTGACCAACCCCTCGGTGGTGCGAGGCCTGATCCTCTTCGACACCGAGGCCAGGTTGATGTGCCCAAAGGCAATCCAGAGAAACGAAGAGCTGCTGCAGGCTTGGCTGGCCGGCGGCTGGGTGGCCGACCAGCTCGGCGCCAAGATCGCCGACCAAATCCTTGGCCCAGGCCTGCGCACGGGCAGGTGGACCGGTACCGGCTTCTGGGTGGAGAAATGGGCCGCGACCCAGTTCGTCAACCTGATCCCTTGCTTCAACGCGCTGACCACGCGCGACGACGTCACCATGGTCCTGAAGGCAATCACTGCGCCGGCCCTGGTGATCCATGGGCAAGATGACCTGTCTATCCCCATCGCCGCCGGGCAGGCCATGGCCCAGGGCCTGGCGAATGCACAGTTCCAACCGATCGCCGGCGCCGGTCATGGCGCGTGCATGACCCACTGGGAATTCGTCAACCCGCTGCTCGGGCCTTTCCTGGAGAGCCTTCCGGCGTAAGGGCCGGATGATCTTCGGGCAGATCGCCCCGAGCTGGCGCCAGAGCTACCTGCTATTCGGCGAGGCTAATGTCGGAAGATCGAGGTCTCACCGGCGTCCTTTGGCATCTCGCGGTACTGGCGAAGCTCGTTGCGGCCGACCACCATGTGGTGGACTTCGTCCGGGCCATCGGCGATCCGCAGCGTGCGGGTCGAGGTGTACATGCGTGCGAGCGGCGTCTTCTGCGAAACACCGAGCGCGCCGTGCATCTGGATAGCTTGGTCGATGATCTGACAGACCCGTTCCGGCACCATCGCCTTGACCATGTGGATCCACACGCGCGCTTCCTGGTTGCCCAGGACATCCATGGCCTTAGCGGCCTTCAGCACCATCAGGCGCATGGCCTCGATGTCGATGCGGGCGCGGCTGATGATCTCGAGGTTGCCGCCTAGCTGGACGAGCGGCTTGCCGAACGCCTCGCGGGTCAGGCCGCGGGTGACCATGAGATCGAGCGCCTTTTCGGCCGAGCCGATGGCGCGCATGCAGTGGTGGATACGACCCGGACCCAGGCGAAGCTGGCTGATCTCGAAGCCACGTCCCTCGCCCAGCAGCATGTTCGACGCCGGTACGCGGACGTTGTCGAAGACGATGTGCATGTGGCCGTGCGGCGCATCGGGATCGCCAAAGACGTTCATCGGCCCCAGGATCTTCACGCCGGGCGCGTCGGTGGGCACCAAGATCTGCGACTGGCGCAGGTTCGGCGGGCCGTCAGGGCTGGTCTGGACCATGGTGATCATGATCTTGCAGCGCGGATCGCCGGCGCCAGAGATGTAGTGCTTCTCGCCGTTGATGACGTATTCATCGCCCACCAGGGTGGCGCGGGTGTTGACGTTCTTGGCGTCGGACGAGGCGGAGTTGACCTCAGTCATGGCGAAGGCCGAGCGGATCTTGCCCGCCAACAATGGCTCAAGCCACTGCTTCTTCTGCTCTGGCGTGCCGACCCGCTCCAGGACCTCCATGTTGCCGGTGTCGGGCGCGGCGCAATTCATGGTCTCGGACGCCATCCGGTTCTTGCCCAGCTCGACGGCGATGTAGGCATAGTCGAGGTTCGATAGGCCCTCACCGGTCTCGGCGTCGGGCAGGAAGAAATTCCAAAGGCCGTTGGCCTTGGCCTTGTCCTTGGCGGCTTCCAGCACTTCCAACTGACCCGGCGCATAGGACCAGATGTCGGTATTGCCCTCGCCCAGGCGATGGAACTCCTCGCTCATCGGCTCGACGACATCGCGGATGAAGTCCTTGACCTTGTTGAGCAGCGGCAGAGCTTTTTCGCTCATCCGCAGGTCATTGAGCTCGTCCTGCGGGTTCAGGGCGAAGCTGGAAGCGCCCTTGTCTACGGCGATGTTCATCTGGTTTCTCCCACGGGAAATGGTTTGCGCCAGCATTGGCGCATCAGGTCGGTTCAAACAAGCGTTTAAATCGAGCAAAATCTCCCTCCCGGCCCCGCGAGGGTGGCCGAGGCAGAGCCGAACTCGGCTTGAGATGAAGGGGTCGGAATTCGGCGGTGAAAGCTTGACCGCGAATCCCCCATCCTGGCCGCAAACGCGGCCGCTCCCTCCCCATCAAGGAAGGGACCATCTTGAAGTTATTTGACCGGCGCGCGGTTCGAGGTGGGGCAGACCGCGTTGAACAGGGACTCGTCCTCAGATCCGCCTGCTTTCTTGGGCGTAACTGAACGCCAGCCTGTCGGGATCTCAAACGGCTTCGAAGGCTTGTAGGCGGTGATCATGATCAAGTTGTGTTTGTCGCAGTCCAGCGCATAGACGTAGCCCACACCCTTGTCGGGGCCGCCTGGCATCAGACCCGCTGATGGCTTGGAGATCGCCTGCATAACGACGATGCGGCCGGTCTCCCTGTCCTTATAGGTGTAGTCCTTGTCGTAAGACCACTCGGTTCCGTTGTCGCCGTTGGCAAATTTCGCCCAGGCCTCGGCATGGGCGGCGCCGGTGGCTGAAACGGCGATAAGGGCGGCAAGCGCTAGGGCGCGTCGCATATGTGGTCTCTCCAGACTGCGTTAAATATTCAAACCCAACCCTAGCGGCGGCGATCCTACGCCTCCAGCGGAAATCGAGTCGATCCTTGACTCGTCGCGACGGCTTTCCTACTTGCACCGCTTCGTTAGCACTCAAGGGCTGCGACTGCTAACACGTGCCCTTGTCCAGCTCACGCTGCCTTAAAAACCAACCGTCGTTTCGAACGGAGAAAGAGCATCATGGCGTTTCGTCCCCTGGGAGATCGCGTCCTCATCAAGCGCGTGGAGGAAGAAGAGAAGACCAAGGGCGGGATCATCATCCCCGACACCGCGAAGGAAAAGCCGCAGGAAGGCGAAGTCGTCTCCGTCGGCCCCGGCGCCCGAGACGATAGCGGCAAGATTCAGCCGCTCGACGTCAAGAAGGGTGACCGCATCCTCTTCGGCAAGTGGTCCGGCACCGAGGTTAAGCTCGATGGTAAAGACCTGCTGATCATGAAGGAAAGCGACATCCTGGGCGTGCTTGAGGCCTAACCAGGCCGCACGCTTCCTTCTCCCCGAAATCATTCAGAAAAGAGAGTTCCCACCATGGCTGCGAAAGACGTCTATTTCGCTTCCGACGCACGCGACCGGATGCTCCGCGGCGTCAACACTTTGGCCAATGCGGTCAAAGTGACGCTCGGTCCCAAGGGCCGCAACGTGATCATCGAGAAGTCCTTCGGCGCTCCGCGCTCCACCAAAGACGGCGTTTCGGTCGCTAAGGAAATCGAGCTTGCTGACCGCTTCGAAAACCTAGGCGCCCAGCTGATCCGCGAAGTCGCCTCCAAGACCAATGACAAAGCCGGCGACGGCACAACCACCGCCACGGTGCTGGCGCAAGCCATCGTCACCGAGGGCCTGAAGTCGGTCGCCGCCGGCATGAACCCGATGGACCTGAAG
>JAYUBY010000060.1:0-5741 GCA_043740635.1 Alphaproteobacteria bacterium | reverse complement strand
CCAGGCCTTTGCGCGCCCAGTCGCGGTGTGGCCAGAGGAAGACGTTTTTGGCGGTCTGCTGGCTGATAGTCGAGCCGCCCCTAAGCTTTTTGCCAGCCTCGTTGTGTTCCATGGCCTTCTGGATGGCGTTCAGGTCGAAGCCGTAATGTTCGCAGAAGCGGCTGTCCTCGGCGCCGATGACGCTGCGGACCAGTTGTGGTGAGATACGGTTGAGTGGAACCCAGCGGCGGTCGAAGCCGTGGCCCTCAAGCATTCGCTCGACCATCAGGTAGGTCATGGGCGGCGGTACGAAGCGGTAGATCGCCACGACAATGACAGGCCCGATCAGGCCGATGAGCAGCACCAGGATTACCGCCCACCGGAACAGGCGACCGATCACGACGCGCCGTTTCGGCGATCGCTGGGATGGTGCGCGTCTGGCCAAGCCGGTCCCCGTTTCACCCCCGCTTGCTTGACCGTGGGAGTGTGGTGGATAGCTGGCTTGCGCCGCCCGCCAAGGTCAAGCCGGAGCTCTATCCAATGGACGTCTCGGATGCAGTCGCTCGACGTATCTCCATCCGGGCTTTCAAACCCGATCCGGTGCCGGGCGAGGTGGTGGCCGACATCTTGGCGCGAGCGGCTCAGGCGCCTTCGGGCGGCAATCTTCAGCCGTGGCGGGTCTACGGCCTGTCCGGTGCGCCGCTGGCCGAGTTCAAGTCGCTCGCTGCCGCCAATCCATTCGGGGAGGAACCCGAATACGACGTCTACCCGCCCAACCTCTGGGAGCCCTTCCGCACACGGCGCTTTCAGAACGGCGAGGATCTCTACGCCACTCTCGGCATCCCCAGGGAAGACAAGCCCGCGCGCCTGCGGCAGTTGGCCAAGAACGGTGACTTCTTCGGGGCGCCGGTGGGCCTATTCTTTTGCCTCGATCGCAAGCTTGGCTCGCCGCAGTGGGCGGACCTGGGCATGTTTATGCAGAACGTCATGCTGTTGGCGCTGGAGCGCGGCCTCGACACCTGCCCGCAGGAGTACTGGGCTCGCTATTCCAAGACTGTCGCGGCGTTCCTGAACCTGCCCGACGACCACATGCTGTTCGCCGGTATGGCGCTGGGCTATCGCGACCCTGAACATCCGATCAACACGCTCAAAGCCCGCCGCGACGCTTTAGACCTCTGGGCCGAGCTGCGCGGCTTCGATTGAGGGAATCCCCGATGGATGACGCCTGCCCCCATACGCTGGATATCGAAGATGTGACGCCAAGTGCGCTCGGCTGCGAGGAGTGCCTGCAAATCGGGTCTGCGTGGCTGCACCTGCGGCTGTGTCGGACGTGCGGCCAGGTCGGCTGCTGCGATCAGTCTCCCAATCGGCATGCGACCAAGCATTTCCACGCCACTGCTCACCCGATCATTGAGGGCTACGACCCTCCGGAGGGCTGGGGCTATGTGGCTGAGGTGTTTTTTTGATCTGGAAGAGCGCCGCACGCCGCAGCGCGGGCCGATCCCCCAGTATTACTGACCATGGACGCTTAGCCCGCTGAAAAGGTGGCGGCATTGAAACGCATTGTTATGGTTATGTTATACACTAGGCATAGAAATCAGATGAAGTCATCCGTGCTTCGAGTTCGGGGGGCTCCATGGGTTTTGAGTTCGGCCTATCTCTGCTTGCCGCCGATTTGCGTGACGACCTCTCTCGCCTTCACCTGCTGCACTATGGCCGCCGCGTGGACGGCTTCCTGATCAGCGGCCACAATTCCGGCACCCACTGGCTGCGCTTCATGCTGAGTTAAGCGATCGCCGACCGCCTGGACCTGCCGCCGCCGGCTTTTTCCAGTCGGCCGGAGAGCGACGTCTATATTGGCAATGCACGGCATCCCCGTCGTTTTGCCAATGCGCCCCGAATCGGAAGCTCCCACCACATGCCCTCGCGCCTTGTCGCCTTGCTGGGCGCCGCAGGCCTGGTGCGGCTGCCGCCTGTGGTGCTGCTTGTTCGCCGTGTTCCCGATTCTCTGATCTCGTATTTCTTTAAGGAGCGTCACATCAAAGGACTGGGCGCGCTGGACCGCTACGTCGCCCGGCCGCCGAAGGCGCAAGGCGTCGACGTCTGGTGGTTCATTCGGTTCTTCAATCGGTGGGGCCTGTTGTCGCGCGTCTTCCCAACGGCGGTTATGGTCGTCCGCTATGAGGACGTGGCGCGCGACCCGGAAACATGGGTGCGCCGGATCTGGGCTCATTGGGGCGTGGAATTTAGCGAGGCCGACCTGACCGCGGCCATGGCGGTCTCTTCCCGCGAGGTGGTGCAGACGCGCAGCGATCCTGAATATGGCGAAGACATCGCGCTGGCGCGCCAGTCTCGCCACGCGGTAGAGTATGGCGATCGGGACCTGGCGCTGCTGCAGGCGCGCTTCGCCCGGCATTTGCGACATGACTTCGGCTATGACGACGTCCTCACCTCGCCTGAGCCGTGGCGGCCTGCGCCGGTGCATGAGGGCATTCAGGCGACCGCATAAGCAGGTCCTATCGCCCTTTGAAGTCGGCTGGGCGCTTTTCGAGGAAGGAAGTCATGCCTTCGCGGAAGTCCTCGGTGCGGACCAGTTGCAGGAACTGCAGATAGACATGGTGGACGTGGTCGTTGAACGTCTCCTCCATCCCCATTCGCATCAGCCGCTTGGCCGACTGTACCGCTAGCGGAGCGTTGGCCGCGATCTCGGCGGCGATGGCCCGAGCGCGGGTCATCAGCTCGGCGTCAGGGACCACCTCGCTGACCAAGCCGAGCCCCAGGCTGTCGGCGGCGGAAAGGGTTCGGCCGGTGAAGATCAGCTCGGCGGCCTTCGACCAGCCAACAAGTCTGGGCAGCAGCCATGTGCCGCCGCTCTCGGGGACCACACCGCGCTTGACGAAGGCGGCGGCCATTTTGGAGCTCTCGCCCATGATCCGAATGTCGCAGCCAAGCGCGGTGTCCAGGCCATAGCCGGCCGCGGCGCCGTTCAACGCGCAGATCGTGGGTTTGTCGAGGTTGAAGAGAATGGTTGGCGGCGTATTTCGAAGGTCGAGGTTCACGGAGACGTTCTGGGACTGCGAAGCCGAGCCGATGCCAGAGCCCTGGGTCGCGTCGACAAGGTCCAGGCCAACACAGAATGCGCGCCCCGCGCCGGTCAGGATCACTACGCGCACTTTTGGGTCGGCGCCGGCCTTCAGCAGGTATTCGCCCAGATGGGCCAGCATCGGCCCGGAGATGGCATTCATCCGCTCAGGACGGTTGAGCGTGATCGTCGCGATCCCGTCCGAGACCTCATAGAGTACCTCAGCCGCTTGGGCCGCGGCCGGCTTCGCCAGCGTCTCGCTCATCTTGCCCATCCGTCTCTGGGGTGTCGGTTCGCTCAGCCTAAGACCCCTCGCCTAGGGGCAGGCAAGCGGTTTGGGCGCGCGCTAGAACTGACCGTAGCCGCGCGCCATGGACGCTGCGAATGCCGGCAAGAGGGCAAAAAGCCCGACCTCGACATACAAATAGCGCCTTACGCTTGCCACCTGAGCGTCTGTGGGTGTGAAGCCGCCTTTTCTCCAGCGGATGTAGGCAAGGGTCGGTGGCGCCGACAGCAGGCCGATCACGGCAAAGGTCCCAAGCTTCGCCCAGAAGAAGGCGTTGTGGGAGTAGTAGGGCCAGCCCTTGGCGGCGAAGACGGCCCTGCCGAAGCCGACCACGATGATTAGTCCGGCCATGATTCCGTACCAGAGGTCGATCGACGCGACCCTCGCTATGCCCTCTTGGTCCAGCCCCCGTCGTACCAGGATCAGCTCGGCGAACAGGATGCCGAACAGTCCGAACACCAGAAGGTGGTGCAAAATCGCCAGATCGAGGTCAAGCATGGGGTCGGTCCGTTTCCACGCGGCGAAGGAGGCCTGCCGTTATCTTGCGATGACGCAAGGGGCGTCAACCGCCGCTCATCCTGGGCTAGACCTCTGCCACACCGGCCACACCATCCTCACATCCCCAGGCGACTCGCTTGGCGTCAGGCGTGATGGCAAGCGCCGAGACGGGTGCGCCCTTTTCGACCTTTAGAGGCGTAATCTTCTGGCCCGCAAGGTCGCAGATCCATACGCGACCGTCGTCGAGGCCGGCGGCGACCCAGTTCAGCGCCGGCGCGCCCGTCACGCGGACGACCATCGCCGTCTCGTCATAGCCCACCTCGGCCGCCTGTTTTCCCATAGGTCCCGAGGCGCCGGAGAAGGGCCAGACAACCACGCCGTTGGCGCCGGACGTGGCGAGCAGGCTGCCCTTGTTCAGGAACGCCAAGCTCCTGGGCTTGGCCGGATAGCCGCCCATCCGCATGTTCTTCTCGTCGGCGACGCGCCATCCGTGCAGCTGGTTTTCCTGCATTGCGCTGATCAAGAACTTCCCGTCGGGACTCCAGGTCGCGGCCACGTGGCTCCCTGCCCAGGTAAGCTTACCCGGCTTCTGAGCCTCGATTCGGGCGTACCAGAGCCATACGCCGCCGTAAGTCGCAGCGGCGAGTCGCCGGCCCTTGGGTTCAAACGCCAGGTCCGCCACGCTCTTTTCGTGTGCGAAGGTTCGCGAAAAGGCCTTGTCGGCGGTGTCGCACACATGCACCTCGCGCCCAGCGGCGAAGGCGATCAGACCCGAGGCGCTACTGGTCGCTACCGCATCGATCCATTTCCCGGGCAACTTGGCGATTTCTTCTGCGCCGGAATGTCGCGACCAGACGAGCCGGCCATCGTCTCCGCCAGTGACCAGCCCATCGCCGGTGGGATGTGCGGCGGCTGCGAGGATGGCTCCGTTATGGGCCTGAATCGAGGCTCCTCCCTCGGAGCGAACCGTTCCATCCCCCAGCGCGAAGACCGCTTGGCCAGCGCCGTCAAACGAGACCGCTGTTACGTAGGCGTCATAGGCATTGATCATGCCTCCCCCTAGATCGCCGCTTCAGGCTTTACAACGCTGCGGCAGCTTGCCAATGGTCCACGGACTCTTAATGACCGGGCGGCCGTACCGCCCTAGGGAAGGAATTGAGTATGGGTGCGAGCCTGGGTGGCGGGGGCGGCGGACGCTTCAACCTCAACCAGAACAGCGACATCAACGTCACGCCCTTCGTGGACGTGATGCTTGTGCTCCTGATCATCTTCATGGTGTCGATCCCGGCCGCGACGGTCTCGATCAAGCTTGACCTGCCGCCGGCCATCCCGCCGCCGCCCGGGACCAAGGTGAAGGAACCGATCCTGATCAACCTGTCGCCCGGTGGCGGCGTGTTCATCGGCGAAAGGGCGACAAGCCTGACGGCCTTGCCGGCCGATCTGTCACGTACGCTTTCGGCAGACGATCCGACGCTTCCGCCTACGCAGCAGCGGGTCTACATCCGCGCCGACAAGCTCGTCCGGTACGGCGACTTCATGGCGGTGATGAACACTCTGCAGGGCAACGGGTTCTATCAGGTGGCCCTGATCAACGAAGAAATCTGAGCCGTCGGCTTCAGTCTGAATAAGCAGCCCGCCGAGGCGACTCGGCGGGTTTTTTACGTGTGTAACTTCATCACTCTACATTTGCAGTTTTCAGGCGTTTCCTCATGGTCGCGCGGTCGATGCGCCGCGCTGGTGAGGAGGCGCCAGGAAGGCTGGCAGATATCCACGCACGCCCGACCGATTCCGGCTCAACTAGGGGTTGTTGGGATTCACCGCGAGTGAATGACTGCGGCTGAGAGATAGATCATGGCTGAGAAGCTGCGATCGGTCTTGTCGCTGCGCATGGCGATG
>JAYUBY010000059.1:0-20534 GCA_043740635.1 Alphaproteobacteria bacterium | reverse complement strand
GGAGTGCTGACGAGCATGGCCGTTCCACTCCGCACCGACGAGATCGGCGACACTCTCACTGCGGCCGAATGGGAGCTGGAGCTCTACGAGAAGATCAGCGGCCGGTCGTTCTCAGATCGTGTCGCCGAGAAGCGTCAACGGAGGATGCCATGAGTGCGACGCCAGCCTGGGACATCGTTGCTCAGACGCTCGTACGCATCGCTGCGCCGATGCTGCGGCGGTCCTCAACGAAGGCCGCGACGCGAATTTCAGAGGCTGGGTGGTGCCAGCGATCATCGGCTCGGCTCTGCTCATGCAGACGCTGAACGCAACCTCGATCAACAATGCGCTGCCCAGCATGGCGCGTGCGATGCACGTCGAGCCGCTGCGGCTGAACCTTGCCATCACCATGTACCTGCTGGCCTCTGCTGTTTTCTTGCCGATCTCCGGTTGGATGGCAGATCGCTTTGGCGCCAAGCGCATTCTGATGATCGCCATGGTGCTCTACGCCACCGCCTCGGCGGCCTGCGGCTTTGCCAACAGTTTGACAGAGCTGGTCGTCTTTCGCCTCACTCAGGGTTGCGCCGGCGCGATGATGGGCCCGGTGGGCCGGCTCGTCCTGCTGCGCACCACACCGAAGAACGAGCTGGTCGGCGCCATGTCCGTGGTGACTATGCCGGCCCTCCTGGGTCCGGTGATCGGACCCGTGCTGGGCGGAGCTATCGTTACCTTCGTGAGCTGGAGGTGGATCTTCTTCCTCAATCTGCCGTTGGCGTTCGCCGGCGTCCTATTGGTCCGCGCCTTCGTACCTCAGGTGAAAGAACAGGCCGTCTCGCCGATTGACTGGCGGGGCATTTTCCTCACCGGCTTTGGCCTGGCGGGCCTGATCCTGGGGTTCGAGAACCTCGGCCGAAACGTTTTGCCGCCACTCGCGGTCGCAGGCCTGTTCGGGGGAGGATTTTCCTGCCTCGGGCTCTATTGGGCCCACGCACGAAACAATCCGCACGCCGTCCTGGACCTGTCGATCTTCCGAATTCGCACCTTCCAGGCCTCGGTGCTGGGTGGGGCATTCTTCCGACTCGTACCGGGCGCCACCCCGTTCCTCTTGGCCATGCTGCTGCAGGTGGGTTTTGGTATGACCGCGTTCGCCGCAGGCCTCATGACTTTCATTTCCGCCGTCGGGGCGCTCGTCATGAAAACAACGGCCCCTCCGATCCTGCGCCGGTTTGGTTTTCGCAGCGTGCTCATCGTCAACGGCGTCATCTGCGCGGCGACGTTTATGGTCTACTCACTCTTCAAGATCGACACGCCGCACTGGTTGATCATGGTGGCGCTGGCGGTAGGAGGCTTCTTCCGGTCCCTGCAGTTCACCAGTCTGAACGGCATGGCCTACGCCGATCTCGAGCAGGCCCAGATGAGTCGTGGCACCACCACCGCCTCTATGGCCCAGCAGTTCATACAGTCGGTGAGTATCGGGCTGGCCGCGACATTGCTGCACTTCCTGATGCTTCAGCGGGGCGAAACTCATCTGACAGGCCAGGTCGTTGCGCCGGCCTTCGCGATCATCGGGGCCCTGACCCTAGTCTCGCTGTTCTGGTTCATTCGACTGCCGGCCAACGCCGGCGACGAAATGAATAACCGCGTAAGGGTTTAGCCCTCCACGTCGGTGTATGGCCGGTCATTGCCGTCTGAAAGTTCCTCGCGCCACTGGCCCTGGGCGTCCTCATAGACAATGCCGTGAGTGTAGCCGCCGACCCGCTGTTCGCCAGCGGCCCGCCGGGCAGCCTTTAAAGCGACGTCGTGACTTTGGAAGGTCTCGGAATAGGAACCGTCCACCCGATAGGCCCAGCCGCCATCGTGCTGGACGATTTTGTAGGTGACATGGCTCATCTAATTTCTCCGAGGATGCGTCTCATCTAAATGGGCAACGCGTCAGGGCGCTGCAATCGCCGGTCGCGCGGCATGCCCAGAATCGTACCTGCCGCGAGGTCCGTTGTCATAGGGGTCGTCGCCCCCCTCGACCAGGGCGGTCTCGATCGCGCCGATCAGGGTCGCCATGTCGATCGGCTTGGAGACAAAGCTGTTCATTCCGGCCGCCAAGTACTCTTCGACCTGATGCGTCATCGCATTGGCCGACAGAGCCAGGATCGGCGTCGGTCGCCGGTTCTTCGCCTGTTCGAAGGCTCGGATCGCCAGAGTGGCGTCGATGCCATTCATGATCGGCATTTGGATATCCATCAGCACCAGGTCAAAGCCGCCTTCCTGGAACGCTTCGAGCGCTTCACGGCCATCGCTGGCCATGCGCAGATCGACACCCATCGGATCGAGCATGGCGTTGAGCAGGAGTTGATTGGTCTTATTGTCCTCAGCCGCAAGGATCCGTAGCGGCGGAAGTTCAGCCTCGAACTCGACGTCAGGCTCCGCTTCGTCCTGGGGCGCCGCACCAATCCACGCCAATGGAAGCTCGACTGTGAAAGTCGAACCACGTCCGACGACGCTGGAGACGGAGATCATTCCGCCCATCAGCTCGACCAACTCGCGGCAGATCGCCAGGCCCAGACCGGTACCGCCGAACTTGCGGGTCGCAGTGGGATCCACCTGCGAAAATCGCCGGAAGAGATTGGCCAGCTGCGGTCCCGCAATCCCCATGCCCGTATCAGCGATGCAGAAGGAGACACCGGCTTTGATGCGACACACAGTGAGCCGCACCTCGCCCGCGTCTGTGAACTTCACGGCGTTGGACGCCAGGTTCCCGAGCACCTGGCGAACCTTACCCGCATCGCCTTGCCAGACACCGCTCAGGTTCGGGGCTACGTCTACGGCGAACGCGACGTCCTTGGCCTCCGCCGCGTCCGCGAACGCCCGCATCGCGCCCGCGACAACTTTTCCAAGCTCAAACGTTGTGACGTCCATCTCCATCCGCCCGGCTTCGATCTTGGAAAGGTCAAGGACGTCGTTCAACAGGGTCAACAGGGTCTCGCCGGAGCTACGGATCACCCGCACTTTCTCGCGAACCTCAGGCGGCAAGCCGCCCGCAGCCAGGACCTGGGCCATGCCGAGGATGCCGTTCAGCGGCGTACGGATTTCGTGGCTCATGTTGGCCAGGAACTGCGACTTGGCGATGTTGGCGCTCTCAGCGCGATCGCGGGCCTCTTCCAAGTCGTGGACGGCATCCTCATGGGCTAGCTCATAGGCGTCGAGTTCCCGGACAACTCGCCACATCTGCCAGGCCAAGACTCCCATTACGACCGCGAAGATCACCAGGCCGAGACTTAGGGCCGGCGCCGCGGCGCGCAACGCGGCCAGGCCCTTGTTTTGCGGCTTCCACACGATAGCGCCGACGCGCTGACCCCGAATATCGACGAGCAGCGACGAAGCGGCGGCATTCGACGCATCGACAATGCGCGGCGCGTCAACTTGCATCCGATGCAGTGAGGAGATCACCCGCGGATCCAGGGCCTGGGCGGTGAGGACCATCACGCCGGGCCCGGAGCTTTGCGCAGGCCTGGCATCGGACGGTGTGACGAGCGTCGCCCCGACGAAGTAGCGCTTGCCCCCGGATACCACGATGCCCTTGGCAGTCACTGCGAGATTGGGATCGGCATTCGGACGGTATCGATCGCCTTTCGCCTCGACGTCGCGGAGCCGCTGGATCAGCGGCGCCACATCGGCCACGAATCTCGCTTGCCCGACCGGGTCAGCTCTCTGCTTGCCTACCCAGGCGTAAAAGGGCCTGTTCTGAGGATCGATCGCAACGGTCCGATCGAAGCCGCGATTGTTCGCATAAAAACTACCGATCTCCGCGTCGGCCCACTTGATATCGCCGCCGGGGCGCATGTTGCGGTACGCTTGGTCCCAGACCGTTACCGTGGTCATGTCGGAAACCACCCGCGCGCCGATGCGGTCGATCGCGTTGGCGATCAGGAATTGATCTTCCTTGACCTTGAGGTCGTCGAGCCGACGGGAGCCTTCCGCGAGCAAGCCGGCCACGCCTACGAGCACCACGGCAACCAGCATAAGACTCAGGGCGAACAGGCGACGCACCGCCGCTTGGCTCTTTCGCGCGATCTTGCTTTCGCTGCCGTCGGTCATAGTTTGACTGGACTGACTGAAGAACAACGGTTGGTAAATGCCACCGCCCCCTGGCGAAGAAAACGTCACAAACGCGTCTAGGGCGCTACGATTTCGAACCAGAAGTCGAATCTATCGAGCAATGGTAGGAGCTTGGCCAGGATTGAGGCGCCAGCCCCCACGACGGCGCCGTCGGCCTGTGAAGCTTCCAGCGACATCTCACCGACGACCAGTGCGATCAGGGTTTTCCGGGTCAGCGAGACCTCAGGACCTCCATTACCGCGCACATGATGCAAGACTGCATTCTCGACACTGACCGCGAAACGCTCACCGGTGTCGTTGAAGGCGAGTGTCAACGCGAGGTCACCGGCGGTGCCCGCCTTCTCTCCATTCAGCCGCACCGAAAAGCTCTCCAGCAAGGCGTCGGCCGGCAGCGCCCGCAGTTGGCCGGTAGCCCCTTGCCTGGGCTTGTCTGAAGCCGTCCGTGGATTGCGAAGCTCCATTGCGCCGGTCAGATAGAAGGCCCGCCACGGCCCGCTTTCGGCCTGGTAGCCCATTTGCTCCAGGGCATCAGCTTGCAGTGCCCGGGCCTCGGCGTTGGAGGGTTCGGCGAATACGAGATGGTTCACCAGTTCGGCCACCCAGCGGTACTCCCCGCGAGCAAAGGCTTCGCGCCCTTTGGCCAACAGCGCCTCGGACCCACCGGCCACTTCGACATAGCGCCGGGCCGCCTCGACCGGCGGCAGCTTGTGCAGATTGGCTGGATTGCCGTCGAACCAACCGAGGTAGCGCTGGTAGACTGCCTTGGCGTTGTGATTGAGCGTGCCGTAGTAGCCACGGGTGTGCCACTCGGCTGAGAGGCTCGGCGGCAGTGCGAGTTGCTCTGCAATTTCGGTAGCGTTCAGGCCGTGGTTGGCCATCCGCAGCGTCTGGTCGTGGATGTATTTGTAAAGGTCGCGCTGCTGCTTGAGGAACCGCGCCGCCTCTCCCGAACTCCAGCGCGGCCAATGGTGGCTGGCGAACAGCACCTCTGTGTCACCGGCGAACATCTCCACCGCCTCGTTGATGTAGTGGCTCCAGGCCCGTGCATCGCGGACCTGCGCGCCACGGGGGGTGTAGATGTTGTGCAGATGGCAGGTGCAGTTCTCCGCCATGCACAGCGCGCTAAACTGCGGGAAAAAGAAATTCATCTCCGCAGGTGCCTCTGTGTCAGGCGTCACCTGGAAGACGATCTCGACCCCGTCGATCGTTAGCCGTTCGCCCGTCTCACGGATGCTTACGGTCGGAGGCACAAGGCTCACTGAGCCCATTGAAACCGTTTTGCCGAGGCCGGCGTCCACGTGTCCCTTGGCGTCGCGCGGCAGCAGCGCGCCGTACATGTAGGTCGCCCGTCGCCCCATTGCGTTGCCGGCCAGGACGTTTTCGCTGACGGCTGCCTGCAGAAAGCCCTCCGGCGCCACGATCTGCATGCCGGCATCGATGTCGTCCTGGCTGATGACGCCGCGGATCCCGCCATAGTGATCTACGTGGCTGTGCGTGTAGATCACGCCGGTCACCGGCTTCTCGCCCCTGTGCTCGCGCATCAGCTTCAGGGCCGCGGCCGCAGGCTCGGCTGAGATCAGGGGATCGATGACGACGTAGCCAGTCTCACCTTCGATGAAGGTGATGTTGGACAAGTCGAAGCCGCGTACCTGGTAGACACCTTTGGCCACCTCAAAGAGGCCGTGTTGCATGTTGAGCTTGGCTTGACGCCAGAGGCTGGGGTTCACCGTGTCGGCCGGCTCGCCGTCGAGAAAGGCGAAGGGCGCCATGCTCCAGGCGCCCGGTACTGTGGCGTCTGGAATAGTGCCGATGAAGCCGCGCGTCGCATTGGCCAGGTCGTCACCTGCATCTCTCGGCAGGCTGGCCGCGAGGCTGGCGTGAGCTGCCTTCGTGGCCTCGGTGGCGTCCTTGCGTTGATCCATGATCGGTCTCCCTGGAACGCCAACCTAGGTCCGCAAACGCTGTTGCATAGGCGCCTAGTCGAACCGCCGGACGCTGCCTGAGGTGCGCGCAAATTTTTACCCCGCTCGAGTGGTTTCTCCATGAAATTTGTTCTGGCCATCGCCGCTGCCGCGCTGGCTGTCAGCTCCCCTGCTTGGGCCGCGCGCACGCACAAGCCTGCCCCCAAGACCACCGCGACCAACCACGTGGCGTTGCCGACCGACGTCCGGCCCGAGCGCTACCAGATTAACATCACGCCCAACGCTCAGGATCTGACCTTTGAGGGCCACGTGGCGATCACCGCCACGGTGAAGCACGCGACCTCGCGTATTGTCCTCAACGCAGCCGATATTGTCATCCAGCGTGTGTCGATCTCCTGCCTGCCGGATGCTCCGAAGATCGCCTACGACAAGGAGCAGCAGACAGCGGCCTTCACGTTTGACAACGCCATTGCGCCAGGTCGCTACACCCTCGCCATTGACTACACTGGCGTCATCTACAAGCAGGCCTCGGGCTTCTTCGCCCTTGACTACTCCGGCGACAAAGGCGAACAGCGCGCCCTTTTCACCCAATTCGAAAACTCCGGCGCTCGTCGCTTCGCGCCCATGTGGGACGAGCCTGGCGTCAAATCAGTCTTCGCGCTGAGCGTCGAAACCCCCGCTGGTCAGATGGCGGTGTCCAACATGCCAGTGAAGGGCGTCGTGACGGTCGCAGGCAAGTCCGTCACCCAGTTTGCCGACACCCCGAAGATGAGCTCCTACCTGCTCTTCTTGGCGCTCGGCGATTTCGAGCGCATCCATAGACAAGTTGGCAAAACCGAAGTCGGCGTTGTCGTCCGGCGCGGCAAGACGGCCCAGGCCCAGTTCGCACTCGACGCGGCCGCTGAGATCCTACCCTGGTACAACGACTACTTCGGCACGCCCTACCCGCTGCCTAAGCTCGATTTCATCTCCGGCCCTGGCCAGAGCCAATTCTTTGCGGCCATGGAGAACTGGGGGGCGATCTACTATTTCGACTACGCGCTCTTGATCGATCCGAAACTCTCGACCGAGGCGGACAGGCAGAACGTCTACGTCGATATCGCTCACGAAATGGCCCACCAGTGGTTCGGCGACCTGGTCACCATGGCCTGGTGGGACGACCTGTGGCTCAATGAGGGTTTCGCCTCCTGGATGGAGAACAAGACCACCGACCGCTTCCATCCCGAGTGGAAAATCTGGCTGCAAACCAAGGCCGGAGAACAGAGCGCGATGCGCACTGACTCTGGCAATGGCGCCCACCCGGTGATGACCCCGATCCACGACCTGTTCGCCGCCACCAACGCCTTCGACAATATCACCTATCAAAAGGGGCACGCGGTCATCCACATGCTGGAAGAATACGTCGGTGCTGATGTGTTGCGGGCGGGCGTTCGCAATTACATCGCTCTCCACGCCTACGGCAACACGGTCACCGACGACCTCTGGACCGAGATCGACAAGGTCTCGCCCAAGAAGATCACCGGCATCGCGCACGACTTCACCCTGCAGGCTGGCGTTCCGCTGATCTCCGTCGAACGCAGCAAGGCCGCCATAGCCCTAAGCCAGGGCCGTTTTGGCGCCGATGCGGCTTCGAAGGCGCAGCGTACCTGGCGCACACCGGTCGTTGTGGGCGGCCTCGGCGCCGCGCCCTAGAAGACCGTGGTAAGCGCCAAGGCGTCGGCCTCAAAAGCTGCCCAAGGCAGCGCCGCGCCTCTGCTGAACTCAGGTCAGACCGGCTATTTCCGCAGCCACTATTCACCCGAACTGGTGCTACAGATCGTGGCGGCTTTCCCGACCTTGTCGGCGGAAGACGAACTCGGCCTGGTCTATGACAGCCGAGCCTTGGGCGAGGCGGGCTATGCACCGCTCAGCGATTTCCTGCTCGTGTCGAAGCAGGCGCAGGCGGCCGTTGACCCCGTCGTGCTGCGCGCCCTGATCAGCCAACTCGACGCCATAGACGAAAACTACAAGGGCCTGGCGGGACAGGAAACCTTCCGCGCATTCGCACGCGCGCGCCTCGCCCCAGCCTTCGCGCGCCTGGGCTGGGACGCCAAGCCCAGTGAGTCTGACAACGCCGCCCTGCTCCGGCGCAGCCTATTGTCCGTGCTGGGCACGTTCGACGATCCGACCGTAGTTGCTGAAGCTCGCCGTCGCTTCTCGGGCCTGATTGCCAATCCCGACAGCCTACGGGGCGCAAGCCGCTTGACCGTACTGCAGATCGTAGCGAGCCACGCCGATGCGGCAGCCTGGGATCAGCTCCACGCCATGGCCCAGAGCTCCACCGAGAGCACCGACCGCAGCCGCCTCTACACCTACCTGGGCGTCAGCCATGACCCCGCGCTGGCGGACAGGGCGCTGGCGCTGGCGCTCACGAAGGAGCCGCCGCCCACCGATGCCCCGAACCTGATTTCAGGCGTCTCCGGCGTCTTCCCGGACAAGGCGTTCGACTTCGCCATGGCCCACCGCGCTGAGGTGGACGCTCTGATCGAGCCAACCAGCCGCACCAACTACTTTAGCGGTCTAGCCAACGGTTCACTGAGTCCAGAGATGGACGCGAAGCTGAAGGCGTTCGCCGAGACCGTGCCGGCTTCAGCGCGGCCGGCGATCACCCGCACAATCGCCACAATCAACTTCCGGCTCGACATCATCCGGAACCGCTTGCCGGAGGCAGACCGCTGGCTAGCGACCCATCCGGGTTAGACGAGCTCAGGCGTCCGGCTTGGCGGCATAGACTTTGGGTCGGAGGGGCTTGATCCGCAGCGACAGACCGGGCGCAACGCCCGCCGGAATGCCTGGACCTCGCGCTTCCAGCTCAAATATCTGACCCTCGATCAGGCATTCAATGCGAACGTCGGGACCGCGAGCCGCCACAGCCCTGACCTCGCCGGCCAGGCCCGCACCGTCCAGGGGCGCGAACATCACTTCGTTCGGGCGGAAATATACGTCGACTCGACCTTGTGGTGCGTCCTTTGCAGCCTTGGTTTCCCAATCGGCCACCGTCAAACGGCCGCCCTCGACTATCCCCGGCAGACGGCAGGCCGCCCCCAGGAAGTCGTAGACGAAGGGGTCAGCTGGATTTTCGTAGACCTCGTTCGGCGCGCCAAGCTGGCGGAGCTCGCCATCCTTGAGAATCGCGACCCGGTCAGCGAGATCGAGCGCCTCCTCCTGGTCGTGAGTGACGAAGACCGTCGTGACGCCCGCGCGGTCGTGTAGATCGCGCAGCCAGCGGCGCAGCTCGCGGCGCACTTGGGCGTCCAACGCCCCGAACGGCTCATCCAGCAGCAGCATTTTGGGCTCGATGGCCAGCGCCCGAGCAAGCGCCACCCGCTGCCTTTGTCCACCCGAGAGTTGGGCGGGAAACCGCGTCCCCAGACCCTCGAGCTGCACCAGGGAGAGGAGGTCGGCGACCCTGTCTGCAACCTCCGACTTCGAAGGCCGCTCCGAGCGCGGCCTTACGTTCAGACCAAATGCGATGTTCTGGGCCACGTTCATGTGGCGGAAAAGCGCGTAGTGCTGGAAGACCATACCCACCCTGCGGCGGCGCACAGGGATCGAGAGGAAGTCTTCGCCATCGAAGCGCACCTCGCCTGCGTCAGGCCGCTCCAGCCCGGCCAGCACGCGCAACAGAGTCGTCTTGCCCGAACCCGACGGCCCCAACAGCGCCAGGAACTCCTTGTCGCGCGCCTGCAGCGAGACGTCGATCAACGCTGGAAAGCGGCCGAACGATTTCGAAATGCCGCTGATCTCCAGCGACAGGGGAGACTTGGCGTCAGTGTCGGCGGTTGGCTGCAAGTTCACCGGCGTGACGCCATTCGAGACCTGTCTTGAGGACCAGGGTGACGAGCCCGAGCGAGGCCAGGAGGCTGGCCGTCGCGAAGGCGCCGACGAAGTCATAGTCATTGTAAAGCACCTCGACGTGAAGCGGGAGCGTGGTGGTGAGGCCGCGAATGTGACCGGAGACGACGGAGACTGCGCCGAATTCGCCCATCGCCCGCGCATTGCACAGCAACACCCCGTAAAGCAGGGCCCAGCGGATGTTCGGAAGCGTGATCTTCCAGAAGGTGGTGAAGCCGCCAGCGCCCAGTGTGAGCGCCGCAGCCTCTTCGTCAGCCCCCTGATCCTGCATCAGCGGGATCAGCTCGCGGGCCACAAAGGGGAAAGTCACCAAAATGGTCGCCAGAACCAGGCCAGTGGTGGCGAAGATAATCTTGACGTCATGGTCGATCAGCCAGGTCCCAAACCAGCCCTGCGCCCCAAACAGCAGGACCCAGACGAGGCCTGACACAACTGGCGACATGGAGAACGGCAGGTCGATGAGGGTTAGCAGCATGCCCTTGCCGCGGAATTCGAACTTGGCGATGCACCAAGCCGCCGCGATCCCGAAGATGGCGTTCAGCGGTACGGCGATCCCTGCCACCAGCAGGGTTAGCTTCATCGCCGAGACCGCGTCGGGATCGCTGATCGCCGCAAGGTACTTGCCAATCCCCTTGTCAAAAGCGTCTCGGAACACGACGAGCAAGGGCAACAGCACCAGCGCCGCCATGACCATGGCCGAGGCTACCACCATCGCGAACGCCAGACCCGGCAAGCGGGCGCTGGAGATTGGACGCGCCGCCGGGGTCATGCTTTTCCCCGCCTCGCCAAGGCCAGCTGCAGCCAGTTGATCAACACTAGCGAGCCGAAGGAAATCGCGACCATCGCCACGCCCACAGCCGCGGCGCCTGCGTAGTCGTACTGCTCCAATTTTATGACGATCAGGAGCGGCGCGATCTCGGTCTTGCCCGGAAGGTTGCCGGCGATAAACACTACCGATCCGTATTCCCCGACGGCGCGGGCGAAAGCCAGGCTCACGCCCGAGATCAGCGATGGCGCCATCGCGGGAAGGATTACCCTTACCGCACGCTGCAGCGCATGAGCGCCCAGGGTGGTGGCCGCCTCCTCCACTTCATGGTCCAGCTCCTGCAGGACCGGTTGCAGTGAGCGAACGACGAATGGAAGGCCGATGAAGACCAGGGCGATGAAGATGCCCAGGGGCGAATAGGCCGTCTTGATTCCGACCTTCGCCGCAAGAGAGCCGAGCGGCCCGTTCGGAGCGTAGATTGCGGTGAGCGCAATGCCCGCCACGGCAGTCGGCAGCGCAAACGGCAGATCGACCAGAGCATCGAGCATCCGTCGCCCGGGAAACTCATAGCGGGTGAGCGTCCACGCAAGCAGTATGCCCAGCGGGGCGTTCACAAGCGCCGCTAGAGCCGAGAGTCCGAAACTTAGCTTCAACGCCGCCGCCACGCGCGGCGCGGAGAGCTCATGCCAGACCCCACCCAACCCCAACTCCCAGGGTCGGATTGCGAGCGCGATCAGCGGCAAAACGACGATCGCGCCCAGGTAGGTCAGCGTGATGCCCAATGACAGGCCAAATCCCGGCAGGATCGAGTGCTGCACCCACGGCCGGCGCGGCAGCTTCACTGACCCACGATGGACAGCCTGGTCGGTCACGTGGGCTTATATATCTGATCGAAGAGGCCGCCGTCGGCGAAGTGCGTGGCCTGGGCCTTCTTCCAGCCGCCGAACGCCAGATCGATGGTGACCATCGGAATAGGCTTGAGGTTCGCGGCGTACTTTGCAGCCGACGCTGCGTTGCGTGGCCGATAGTGGTGCCTTGCAATGATGTCTTGCGCCTGCGGGCTGTAGAGGAAATTCAGATAGCCGGTGGCCACAACCCGGGTTTTGTGGCGGTCGACGTTCTTGTCCAGCAACGCCACAGGCGGCTCGGCCAGGATCGAACTGGACGGATAGACAATGTCGAAGTTCGGCCCGAACTCGTCGATGGTCAGGAAGGCCTCGTTCTCCCAGGACAACAGCACATCGCCGATGCCGCGCTGCGCAAAGGTCGTGGTCGCATCGCGCGCGCCGGCGCCCAGCACAGGAACGTTCTTGTAGAGCTTGGTGATGAAATCCTTGGCGCCTGTATCGCCGCCCTTGCTTTGGCCGTAGGCATAGGCCGCCAGATAGGCCCAGCGCGCGCCGCCAGAGGTCTTGGGATTAGAGACGATTACGCCTACGCCGGGCTTTGCCAGGTCAGACCAGTCGTGGATCGCTTTGGGGTTCCCCTTACGGACCAGCAGCACGATGGTCGAGGTGTAAGGTGTCGAATTGTTCGGCAGGCGCGACTGCCAGTTTGCCGGCAAGAGCTTAGCCCGCGCCGCGATCTCGTCGATATCACCGGCCAGGGCCAGGGTCACGACGTCGGCTTGCAGCCCGTCGATGACCGCTCGGGCCTGTTTGCCGGAGCCACCATGGCTTTGTTTTACGTCCAGAACCTCGCCAGTCCTGGCCTTCCAGAAGGCCGAGAAGGCAGCGTTGATTTCCTTGTAGAGCTCGCGCGTCGGATCATAGCTGACGTTTAGCAAGGTGATGGACTTGCCCTGAGCCTGGGCCGACGGCGTCAGCAATAGCGGCGCGACAGCGGCACTGACGGCTAGGCCACCGCCCACGGCGACCACGCCTCTGCGGGTGATGTCGGCGCTCGTCATGCTTTTAGTCCTCAGGGCCTTGAAGGCTAAAGAACGCGTACTGCTCACCAGCGACCGAATATCCAGCCTGCAAACCAACTCGCGACTCAAGCGGACGGTTCACCTGCTGCATCACGTTTTCCTGTTCAACAGGCCGAAGTGATGCAAGCGCAGGCATGCCCAGTCCCTCGTTTGAGCAAGGGCAAGCTAGGCTCCCTATTCCTATCTAACGAGTGGGAATAAGCTAGGCTTCTGTGTAGAAAATCTGAAAGTCACAAGGCGATTGGCAAGACCTCCTTGCCTATTCCGCCGCCATGAGCACCCGACCGGCCGTGAATGCGGTCTTTGTAGCTAGCGCGGCCTTGGCCTCCTCATATTCTGTGGAGAGACGCGCCACGAGGTCGGCGGCAGACGGCACCTCTTTAACCGATCCAATGCCCTGACCGCATCCCCAGATGTCACGCCAGGCCTTGGCCTTCTGGTTTCCGCCCGAGCCGAAGTTCATGGCAGAGGCGTCGGATTTCGGCAGGTCATTTGGATCCAGGCCCGCCGCGAGGATGGAGGGTGTGAGGTAGTTGCCGTGAACGCCGGTGAAGAGGTTGGTGTAGGTGATGTCCTCGCCCGACGAGGCCACGATCATCGCCTGATAGGCGGGGTCGGCATTGGCTTCCTTGGTCGCAATAAAGGCTGAGCCCACATAGGCCAGGTCCGCACCCATCGCCTGGGCGCCGAGGATCGAGCGGCCGTGGGCAATGGAGCCCGAAAGCGCGATCGGCCCATCAAACCACTCGCGCAGGCCCTGGATCAGGGCGAAGGGCGAAAGATGGCCTGCGTGGCCGCCGGCCCCGGCGGCCACCGGGATCAAACCATCAGCGCCCTTCTCGATGGCTTTGCGAGCGAAGCGGTCGTTGATCACGTCATGCAGAACGGTCCCGCCATAGGAGTGCACCGCCTCGTTCACCCGCTCCTGAGCCCCGAGCGAGGTGATGATGATGGGAACCTTCCACTTGGTTGTGGCCTCGACATCATGTTCCAGGCGGTCGCTGGATTTGTGCACGATGTGGTTCACAGCGAAGGGTGCGGCCGGCGTTTCCGGATGATCACGATCCCAGGCCGCAAGCTCCTCGGTAATCCGGTGCAGCCACTCGTCAAGCATTGATGCCGGGCGGGCGTTAAGCGCGGGGAAAGATCCCACGATGCCCGCTTTGCATTGAGCGATCACCAGGTCCGGGTTGGATATGATGAACAGCGGCGATCCGATCACCGGCAAACGCAAGCGGTCACGCAGAACGGGCGGCAGAGCCATGGATCCAAGTCCTCGAGTTTATAATTTACGACGTACAGACAAACGTTTTTCCCGGCAAGAGCCTAGGCTGATCACCCGGCCGACGGAAAGACAGGGAAACGTTGCATTGTCTGGGCGATGTCGCAGGTGAAGTCCTGCGCGCGCATCGAGGAGGTCGGCGGCTCCTCCAGAAGGCAATAGGCGCGAACAAGGTCGCTCGCCCCGATCGCATCTCCCCGGATGAACCGAGCGCCCTCAATCGGAGTCATCAGGCTCAGCAAATCTTCGGGGACATTGTCGCTGACGATGATCTCGCTTGCGCCCCGCTGACTGCATTCCAGCAAGGCGGTCTCTATGGCGGCCAGCCTCGCCACGTCGTCCTGGCAGAGACCGATGTTCGGCATCAGGTCGTAGGCGTGAAGACGCCGCAGAATCTGGTAGGCGTTTGACCATCGCCGCGCCTGAACCTGGAGCCTCGCGGCAACCACCATACGTTCGAACACGAAGCTTTGGATCGCCTCACCAAGCGATCCAGCGTCCGGCATGGAGCCGGGGTTGAACTGCCGGGCGTACGAGGCGAGCAGCTCGAGCCCACCGCGGTAGACGTCCCAGGACTCCATCGCTTCGACGTTGCCAATGTGGGCGTTTGCGCCCTTCGAAACCGAGGTCGCGAGCAGGTATGGATCCGGGCAGAACAGGACATCGCCTTTGGAAAGAGCGTGGGCCAACATGGCGAAGAAACTGTAGGTAAAGCGCGGTGTGGGGCCCGCGATGATGGGAAGGGCCGAGCGCCGCATCAGCCAGCACTCGGGAAAGACGTGCTTCTGGATCACGAAGCCGAGGCAGTTGGAGAACTGTCCGCGCTCGAAATGCAACTCGCCGTCGAAATCGTAGAATTTACCGGTGACTGCGTTGTCTTGGGTCTCATCCATCAAGAGCCAGGGAGCCTGGATCATGACTAGCGCCGGTTCGTCCTTCATGCGCTGAACATAGGTCAGCAGCTGGTCGGGGATCGCCATGTCGTCATCGGCGATGCTGACGATCACCTCGCCCCTCGCCTGGTAGAGGGTCGTCAAAATATTGGGGTAGACACCGACATTTCGCGGTTTGCGCGAGATACGCATCCGTGGATATCGGCTCGCATAGCCCGCGAGAATTTCCGGCGTCTCATCGGTCGAGCAATTGTCCGAGACCACCAGTTCGTAGTCGACGCCCGCCGCCTCAAAGGCGGTCAGATGGTGGGTCAGGTAGCGATCCAGATAGCGCGCGCGATTGTAGGTCGCCAAGCACAGACTGAGTAGCGGTGGGATCGGCGATTGGGGCATTTCCGTCGCCTCATTTGCGCGGCTGGCGAAGAGCCCGCTGCGTCTCTGCTGACAGCCCGCGGAGACTCGGGCGCCCGAGCCGAGTCGTCAACGAAGCGAGCGGTCCACAGATTTGAATGGGGCCATCTCTACGTCTACATTCAAACTGCGAAAATCCGTTCGATGAGCCAGAACGCGGCGAAGCTGCCGATCACATAGGCGGGTGCGACCCGAGCAAAGACCGCGCTGTCGATCGGCAGTCGGAGGCGAACCTGCCGCAGCAGCCAGATCGGGCCAGCGCCACGCCGATAAACATCAGCTGGCCGATCTCGACGCCGACGTTGAAGTATAAGAGCGCCTGCGGCTCGGCGCCTTTGGGCAGACCGACCTCGGCCAGCGCGCCTGCGAAGGCCAGACCGTGCAGCAGGCCAAAGGTAAAAGCGATCAGCCAAGGGTGCCGATGGGCAAGCGTCTCTTGTCGGCCCGGCAGGGGAACCAATTCGTCTCCCTATGGCTGGCACATCGTCAAGGTCACTGCCCGGCGTGCTCCCCCCGCGGTCTCATTCGAGTCCGTGCGTGATCAAGTCCGCGACGCCAACCTTGCAGACCGCCGCGCCAACGCCAACGTCGCCTTCCTGTATGACCTGCGCAAGCGCTACAGGGTCGTCGTGGCAGGCATACCTGATGATTGAGTTCACGGCCGTTCACCCGGGGTGAACTTGACGCCAAGGGCGATGCGGGACCATTTCCCGCCATGGTCGATACCGCTGCCCTCGCTCCGAAGCTTTCCGGCGACTTCTCCGCCGTAACCGAGACGGAATGGCGCGCCCTGGTTGGCAAGACGTTAGGCGATGCGCCGTTCAGCTCTCTCGAAAAGACCACCGTCGAGGGCCTGGCCATCGCCCCGCTTTACCGAGCGGCGCCGGCGCCCATGGCGCCAGCGCGCCCGGTTCCCGCCGAGCGGGCCTGGGAAGTTGCGACGCTCACCGCCCATCCCGATCCCGCTCGCGCCAACGCCGAAATCCTCGCCGATCTTCGTGGCAATTCGGCGGGTGTCGTCATCCGGATCGACCCGACCGGCAAGAACGGCGTCGCCATCGGGTCAGCCGATCACCTGGGCCGCGCCCTCGACGGCGTGATCTTGGAATTTGCACCTGTGGCGCTCGACGCTGGCTTCCTAGGCCCTCAGGCGGCCGACTGGCTGGGTGCTCTCGCCAAGGCGGCCCCGACAGCTCTGATCCGGCTCCATCTCGATCCGCTCAGCACCTTTGCTGAGACCGGCGCTAGCCCCGGACCGATAGAAGCGCATCTGATTTGCGCAGCGAATGTCGCCGCCCGCCTCGCCGAGACCTATCCTAAAGCCCAGCTCTTCCTAGCGTCCGGTCGGGTCGTACACGAGGCCGGCGGAGGCGAAGGCGCCGAGGTCGCGTTCGCCGCTGCGACTGCCGTGGCTTATGCCAAGGCCCTCGTTCGCGCCGGATTGCCGATGGACCGTGGGTTCGCCGGCATTGCCCTCGGCCTCTCTGCCGACGCCGATTATTTCCTGACAATCGCCAAGCTACGGGCTGCACGCGCGATCTGGGCTCGTATCGCGGCGGCTTGCGGAACCGATCCTATCGCACGCGTCGAGGCCCGCTCATCGCGCCGGATGCTGACGGCCAAAGACGCCTGGACCAACATGATCCGCCTAACCGCCGCTGGCTTTGGCGCGGCGGTGGGCGGCGCCGACACCGTCATCCTCGGCAATTTCACCGACGCACTGGGACTTCCTACCGAGTTCGCGCGCCGCCAAAGCCGCAACTCCCAGCTCGTGCTGATGGAAGAGGCACATATCGGACGCGTCAGCGATCCCGCGGCAGGTTCGGGCTATGTCGAGGCTCTAACCGACCAGATTGCCCGCGCCGCCTGGGCCGAATTCCAAGCGATCGAAGCCGGCGGTGGAATCGTCGCAGCCCTGGCTGAAGGCCGGATCGCTCATCAAGTTGGGGCGGCCGTCGCTGCACGCGAGGCGCCCAAGATCATCGGAGTGACAGCCTTCCCGCCCGCTAAGGACGCACCGGTCGAGGTCGAGATCGCAGCCGCCAATCCAGTTCAGTCACCGTCTACGCGTCTTCCTGGCCCCGACAGCGTCTGCTGCCCTCTCACGCCCACGCGAATCTCGGAGGCATTCGAATGAGCCGCTTTCCCGACTTCGCAACCGTGCCTTTCGATGCACTTCCGGTGCAGACACCTACGACCGGCGAGCCCTGGCAGACACCGGAAGGCATTGCGATTCGGTCAGCCTATGGCCCCGCAGATACCGCACAACTCGACACTCTTGCTGGCTACCCGGGCCTCGCGCCATTCCTACGCGGTCCCTATCCGACCATGTACCTGACCAACCCTTGGACGATCCGCCAGTACGCGGGCTTCTCCACGGCCGAGGACTCCAATGCCTTCTATCGTCGCAATCTTGCGGCAGGACAGATGGGGCTTTCCATCGCTTTCGACTTGGCCACCCACAGGGGCTACGACAGCGACCACCCGAGGGTGAAGGGCGACGTCGGGATGGCGGGTGTAGCCATCGATTCCATCCTCGACATGCAGACACTTTTCGACGGCATCCCGCTCGACAAAATGAGCGTCTCGATGACCATGAACGGGGCGGTGCTCCCGATCCTGGCGCTCTACATCGTGGCAGGCGAAGAGCAGGGCGTGCCGCACGCCAAGCTCTCGGGCACAATCCAGAACGACATCCTGAAGGAGTTCCTGACGCGGAACACCTACATCTACCCGCCGAAGCCTTCGATGCGGATCGTCTCGGACATCTTCGCCTACACCTCCAAGGAGATGCCGCGCTTTAACTCGATCTCGATCAGCGGCTATCACATGCAGGAAGCTGGAGCGACGCTCGACCTGGAGCTCGCCTACACCTTGGCCGACGGGATCGAATACGTTCGCGCAGGCGTCGCCGCGGGCCTGCCAGTCGACAGCTTCGCGCCTCGCCTGTCGTTCTTCTGGAACTCCGGCATGAACGCCTTCATGGAGATCGCCAAGCAGCGGGCGGCGCGCCTGCTTTGGGCCAAGTTGATGAAGGCCGAATTCGATCCGAAAGACGCGCGCTCACTTTCGTTGCGAGCCCACACCCAGACCTCCGGCTGGAGCCTCGCCGCACACGACGTCTTCAACAATGTGGCCCGCACGACGGTCGAGGCGATGGCGGCCGTCGGCGGCCAGACACAAAGCCTTCACACGAACTCTCTCGACGAAGCTCTTGCTTTGCCGACAGATTTTTCTGCCCGCATTAGTCGAAACACCCAGCTCTTCCTGCAGGCCGAGAGCGGTCAGACCCGGGTCATCGATCCCTGGGGCGGCAGCTACTACATCGAACGCCTCACCGCCGACCTGGCCGCGCGTGCGCTTGAGCACATCGTCGAAGTCGAAGCCCTGGGCGGCATGGCCAAGGCGATTGAGAATGGCCTTCCCAAGCGCCGCATTGAGGAGGCCTCGGCCCGAACCCAGGCACGCATCGACGCTGGGATCCAAAGCGTAGTCGGCGTCAATCGGTATCGCCCAGAAACGGCCGATGAAATCCCGATGCTGAAGGTGGACAATACCGCCGTTCGCGAACAGCAGCTCGCCAAGCTTGCGCGCCTGAAGGCCGAGCGCGACCCTGCTGCCGTCGCTTTGGCCCTGGAGGCCTTGACCAAAGGCGCGGCGGGTCGCGGCAACCTGCTCGAGCTGTCGGTGAACGCAGCCCGCGCCCGCGCCACGCTCGGCGAGATTTCCGACGCATTGGAAAAGGTGTTCAACCGCCACAAGGCCCACGCTGACGCAGTGAAGGATGTCTACCTGCGCGAAAGCGGCGTCACCGCCCAGGCGCGTCGCGCTCAGGAGATGGCCAAGGCATTTGCCCAGGTGGACGGGAAGAAGCCCCGCATTCTGGTCGCCAAGATGGGCCAGGACGGCCATGACCGCGGCCAGAAGGTGATCGCCTCGGGCTTTGCAGACCTGGGCTTTGACGTGAAGATCGGCGACCTCTTCCAGACGCCATCCGAGACCGCAGCTCAAGCCGTCGCCGATGGCGTCCATGCGGTGGGTGCAAGCTCACTGGCCGCTGGCCACCTGACGCTTGTCCCCGAGCTTAAAGCGGAACTGAAGAAACTCGGCCGCGCCGACATTATGGTGGTCGTCGGTGGCGTGATCCCGCCGGAGGACTTCGCCGCGCTCAAAGCGATGGGCGTCGCGGCCGTCTTCACACCCGGCACGACGGTCCCAGACGCCGCCATCAGCGTAATCGAGCGGCTGAACGAATTGCTTGGCTACGCTCAGGAGCAAGCAGCCGAGTAGACCGCTCGCGCGGCGCGTGCCACCGTCCAAGAAAGCGGCGGGGGCAAAGCTTTGACTACATCCGATGAGGTGCTCGAGAACTCGACTGTGCGCAAGGTCGCGTGGCGCCTCCTGCCGCTCATCGCACTTGGCTACGGCATCGCCTTCATCGATCGGGTGAACATCAGCTTCGCCTCGCTTCAGATGAACCGCGACCTGCATTTCAGCGCCACGATCTATGGCTTCGGCGCGGGACTCTTCTTCATCAGCTATGCGGCGTTGGAGGTACCGTCAAACCTGTTGCTGGTGCGGTTCGGCGCGCGGCGCTGGATCGCGCGGATCATGCTCACCTGGGGCTTGCTGGCGGCCAGCATGATGTTCGTGCGCACGCCCCTACATTTCTACGTCATGCGCTTTCTACTGGGCGCGGCGGAGGCAGGCTTCTTCCCGGGCGTGATCTACTATCTGAACCAATGGTTTCCCGCCCAACACCGCGGCCGCGCAATCACCCGGTTCTACATAGCTGCCCCGTTGAGCGGCGTCGTCATGGGCGCTGTCGCTGGAACCCTGCTCGGGCTCCAGGGTCGTCTGGGCTTGGCGGGATGGCAATGGCTCTTCCTTGTGGAAGGCCTGCCTGCCGTGTTGATGAGCCTGGTCTTCTTGCTCTACCTGCCCGACCGGCCCGCAACGGTGGGTTGGCTGTCCGAGGCGGAGAAGCTCTGGCTTGAGACCCGCCTCGCCGCCGACCGCGCACTCGCCACCTCGGCCGGAGACTTCAACCACCTCAAGGCGCTGCTCGATCCGCGGATCTTGGCCTTCACCGCGGTGAACTTCCTCTATCTGGGCTCCTATTACGCCTTCAACCTGTCGGCGCCGGCCGTGTTGCAGGCAGCAACGGGCTTGAGCACCCAGGCCGTTGGCTTCTTGGTCGCGATCGGGGGCCTGACCGGGGCCGCGGGAATGATCTTTATCGGCTGGCACTCGGACCTCCGGAACGAGCGATACCTGCACCTGGCCGTCCCTCTGATGATTGTGGCGGCCTGTTTTGCGGTCATGGCCTTCGTCCATGCCCCGG
>JAYUBY010000058.1:0-4316 GCA_043740635.1 Alphaproteobacteria bacterium | reverse complement strand
ATCGTAGGAGCCGCTCATGACAATGACAACCGGCTTGACGGCACGCTGTTCAAACCTCCGGTTCCCGCCTTTGAGTTTTCCGGGATCCACGCGATTGTAAACCGGAAAGCCGTTGGGCCAAGCCGGGGCATGGCGATGCCGGAATGAAACCGGCCTGGGCAGTTGCCCTCGGTTCACACAGCCGGGGCCTTGTCGAGCTGCTTCTGGGCAGCCTTGGCCCCGGCCTCGGCCTCGTCGCGGGATTTCGTGGCGGCGTCGAATACGAGGCTGGCCTGGGCCAGGGCGGCGCGGGTGGCGGCGAGGGTCTTCTTGGCTTCCTCGGCCAGTGCGGCGGCCTGGTCGGCGGCGAGTTGGGCGGCCGGGTCGACGGCCTGGCCTTCCGGCGTTTCGAAGACGGGGCGGTTGGCGTTTTCGAAGGCGTTGTCGGCGGCTTTCTTGGCCTTCAGGTCGGCGGTTTCCTTGAGCTTCAGTTCGACGCGCCGGGCGTCGGCCTTCTTCATGATGTCGTCGGATTTGGCCAGGCGCTCCGTCATGCGCATAACGACGTATTCGGGCTGCCCGATGGTGCGCCTTTCGTCACCTTCGGTGGTGGGGAAGGCGGTCTGAACCTGCCAGCCGGCGCGGCTTTTGCTGCCGTCGGGGTTGGTGACGAAGGCCGGATCGAGCACGACGGTGGCCTTCGTGAGCTTTTTGGTGGCGGTCATGTTGTCGAGGCGGGTCTGCATGTCTCCGGGGGTGATCGCGGCCCCCTTTTGCAGTGCGGCGCCGGTGGTGGCGTAGGAGGTGCCGATTTCCATGCCGGGCTCGACGGTGCGGTCGACGCGCTTGTCGGCCATGGTTGTGGGGGCGATCTTGGGGAGGGCGTCCATCGCAACCTGCTTGGCGTCCTTGAAGGCCTGGGCGTCGTGGTCCAGCAGGGTGGTCAGGCGGGCGACCTCGGCCAGGTCAGCCTTGATGTTGCCGCCGCCGCCGCGGGCGGACCTGGTGGCCTCGACCTTGGCCTTGGCGGCATCGACGAGCTTGCGGCTGGCGACCAGCGCGGTGAGGGCGTCCTTCACGGCGGGGTTCTGCAGGACGCGCGTGTCGTCCTTGGCGTGCTTGAGTTCCTTGGCGATGAAGGATTCGAGCTGGGCGACCTGGGCAAACGCCTCCTCGACCGCGGCGAGCATGGCGGTGGCGCTGGCGAAGGCGGAGCTGACGTTGGAGGGGGCGTCACCGACCTTGTCGAAGCCGGGGACGGTCGTCGTGGCCCCGTCAGGGGTGTTGAGGGTGACGCTGGCCGGGAGGGAGCCGTCGGCCTCGCCCTGGGTGACCTGGTCGGCGCGGTAGCCCGCGACGAGGCGGGGGGTCTGGTCGGTACCGGGGCCGTGGGCGGAGAGGGAGTGGGCGTGGGGCTGGTCACCGGTCTTGTCGGCATTGGTGGCGCGTTCGCCCATTTCGAGGGCAAGTCGGGCGTGGTCTTCGCGGTCTTCGGTGGTCTTGCCGGCAAGGTGCTGTTCGAGCATCGCGCCGAACTCCTTCACCTTGCCAGAAACGGCGGCGCCGTCTTGCATGCCCTCCAGTTCCGCGTCGGTGTCGGTGCCTTCGGTCACGGTGACGTTGCAGGTGAGCCCGGCGAGCTTGAGGGATTTCTGGACTTTGTCCTGGTCCACCACGCCTTTGGTGACGGCGAGGCTGAGCCCGGTGTCCTGGGCGAAGGTGCAGAAGCCGCTGGCAAGTTTCTGGCCCTTCTTGGCGAGCTCCTTCGAGACGGCCGGGTCGAGCTTACCGGGGATCAGGACGGGCCTTGTGCCGTTGTCGAACTTGAACTGCTCGAAATAGGTGAAGCGATCGCGGTTGTTGCCGATCTTCAACAGCGCTGGCTTAAGCTTCTTTTTGTAGGTTTCGGGCGCGCTGACGTCGGCGGCGGATTCGAAGAATATGGGCATGCGTTCTCCCCCCGGTAACACTCGCGAGCATGCGCGGTCCACTGGTTGTATTCAACCGGGGGTTTTGGGTGCGCAGGGCGATCGCTTGATGACTGAGGGAAACACGCACCAAGACGCCAAGACGCGGAGATCATGACCGTTGGGTCGATCGTGGCGATGGGCAGCTCGACTTTTTGCAGAAGCCCCAGACGAGCGCGCTTGGCGTATTGATGCGCCTTGTGAACCTCCAGGCCGCCCGGAGGCCGCGGCCTGCCCATCGCCGTCTGCTGCCCAGGAACGGCTTTGGACCAAACCGAAGGCGAAAGTCGGCGAAGAGGCTGGCGTCCCGTACGAGATTCGAACTCGTGTTACCGCCGTGAGAGAGACAAATAAGCGTGCCTCAGTGGGCACCTCCGTGCTTCTATAGCATTGATATCTTGAGAACATGATTCCCGGTGTTTCCTTGTGTTCCCTACCGTGCAGGTGCACATATTGGACAGATATTGTCCAAAAGGATTACCGCTGTGGCGAAAATCGTTCGGGACGCCAACCTCGAAACTCGGACCGCGCGGGCCCGTCTTAAGCCATCCGGCAAGCCCTACTACCGCTCGATTGATGAGGGTCTACATCTTGGGTATCGAAAAGGCCTGACCTCCGGAAAATGGCTGATGCGGCGTTACACGGGTGCCGGCAAATACGAAATGGAGCCGTTAGGGACGGCAGACGACACGATCGACGCGGATGGCTCGACCATCCTGTCTTTCGGCCAAGCGCAGGCAATTGCGCGCGGCAAGTTCGTCGAGGTGCGGCGGGTGGCCGTTGGTCTGCCAGCCAACAACGGTCCGTACACAGTCCGGCTGTGCATCGAAGAATATCTGGCCTGGCTTAATGAGAACCGGAAGACTGGACAGGACGCTCGTATTCAAGCCACGGCTCTGATTTTGCCGAAGCTCGGCGAAATTGAGTGTGCGAAGTTGTCGACCAAAGCGCTGCGTGACTGGCGGGACGCCACTGCCAAAGCAGCGGCCCGCCTTCGGACAAAGAAGGGGGAGACCCAGCGATATCGCGATGTCGACCCAGACGATGTGGATGCAATCCGCCGGCGCCGAGCGACAACGAACCGCGTGCTCACAACGTTGAAGGCGGCCCTAAATCATGCCTGGCGGGAGCAGAAGATAGCCTCAGACCAGGCTTGGCGTGCCCTGGCCCCCTTCGGCAAAGCAGATGCCGCAAAGGTTCGATATCTCGGAGTTGGCGAGTGCCGCCGCCTCATCAACTCGGCCGAGCCGGTCTTCCGCAACATGGTGAGAGCAGCACTCCTGACTGGATGCCGGTATGGGGAACTTTGCGCTTTGGATGTCGGGGATTTCAACTCGAAGGCGGGAACGATCCACGTGCTTCAGAGCAAAAGCGGCAAAGCCCGGCATGTTGTGCTAACCGATGAAGGGAAGGAGTTTTTTGCCGGCCTAGCTAAGGACAGGAAGGCCAAGGATGTTCTTATCCTTCGAACGAAGACAACTCGCTGGGGAAAGTCACAGCAGAGCATTCCGATGGCTGAGGCCTGCAAACGAGCGAAGATCGACCCCCCTGCCAGCATCCACGTATTGAGGCACACCTACGCCAGCCTCGCAGTGATGAACGGGGCTCCCTTGATGGTGGTCGCCCAGAACTTGGGGCATGCAGACACCCGGATGACGGAGAAGCATTACAGCCATTTGTCACAGTCTTTCATGGCAGACGCGATCCGCGCTGCCGCGCCCCGCTTTGGCGCCGTTGAAGAGAGCAACGATGGGGTGCCGAATTCAGCGGTGTGAGTGGACACGGGTGAACGAACGTTTTTCGGCCGATTAGCGCCAATCTTGGTCGTCAGCCCCCCTCGTGACGGTCTACAAGCGGACATGTCTTCGACGGAACGGTCCTCGGCGTCCTGCGTCACCACCCAGGCGATCGGGCGCGGCAATGACGGCGGAGAGCATAGTTTTGATGCGGTTCTTGGGTAGGGAGCGTATCGAAGTCGAAAAGGATGGCAAACCCGTGCCGGGAAGGGCGGCGATGGCTTTGAGGGGGTGCGTTGTCCCGCCGGATGCGGATGGTCCATGGTGGCGCAAAACGCATCAGGAAACCACCATGCAACGCCGTGACATCAACGCCCCCAACGCTCCCGCGCCCGCCGGCGCCCATAGCAGGAACTTCGCCAATCAACCCTCCGTTCAAGTCGGTCCTGTCCGCCTTGTCCTCACGTCGTCTGCATAAAGGCGCGCACGCCTTCGAGCAGCGCGAGGATGCGGGCCTTGTCCGTATCCGGATATTTGAGCTGCCGCAGGAGATAGGTGTAGGCGCAGGCCGCAACCTCCCGGCGCCCCGCGGCGACCTTCAAGGCCCACTCACGAGAGGCCCGCACAAACTTAG
>JAYUBY010000057.1:0-5542 GCA_043740635.1 Alphaproteobacteria bacterium | reverse complement strand
AATTCCAGTCTCGCCGGACGTCTGACCGACCTTGCGGCCTCCGTCGCCGACGAGTGGGACCGCGCGCAAGCCACAAAGGCCCGGGAACAAGGCCGCCGCGAGCGGGCCTCGCTCATGGCCACCTTCGCCGCCATCGTTAAAGCTATGCCGGTCTCGCTGGTCATCACTGACCGGAACCTCAACGTCCTGGGCTGCAGCCCCCGCTGGGCCGCAGAGGTCAACCTCACCGATCGCGAGGCTATCGGACAGAACTTGATGCTGTTGCGCCCGGCGGTGTTCGAGCGCTGGCGAGCGTTCTACGACCGGGTGCTAGCTGGGGAGGCTATAGCCGCTGACCGCGTGCCCTACCGCGCCGACGACGGTACGGTCCGTTGGGTCACCGCCGAGATGGTTCCTTGGCGCGACCCCGATGGCGAAGTGGGCGGAGTGATCGTCGCTAGCCACAACATCTCCAGCATGGTCGAGGCACTGGAAGCCACGGAGCGCTCAGAACAACGCCTGACGCTGGCCATGGAGATCGCCGACATCCATGTTTACGAAATGGACTATGCGCGACGCGAGCTTATCAAGGCTGGCGCCGAGGACACCTTCTTCACGGAACCCAAGACTTATGAAGAGCTCTTCCGGGATATCTATTCGACCATCGATCCGCGCGATCGTCCGAGCGTGGAGGCGATGTGGCAGAGGCACATCGAGGATGGGACGCCGTATCGCCCCGAATACAGGGTCCTCCGCGCCGACGATCGCGAGGTCTGGACCACGGGCGTCTGCCGTCTGATCAACGACCGAGAGGGCCGGCCCGTGCGCCTGATCGGCGCCATGCAGAACATCACCGATCGTAAGGCGGGCGAGCGCGCCCTTCGGCAGGCCAAGGAAGACGCCGAGACCGCCAACCGCGCCAAGTCTACCTTCCTGACCACCATGAGCCACGAGATTCGCACCCCGCTGAACGGGGTGCTGGGCATGGCCCAGGCCATGGCCGCCGACGAGCTGAGTGCGGCGCAGCGCGACCGTCTCGATGTGGTCCGGCAGTCCGGGGAGACACTGCTGCATATCCTTAACGACGTGTTGGACCTCTCCAAGATCGAAGCTGGCAAGCTGGAGCTGGAAGAGGCCGAATTCGACATCAGCGACCTGGCCCAGGGCGCGCATGCGGCCTTCGCCGCCATCGCCGAGGCCAAGGATCTGTCCTTCGACTTGGCGGTCGAGGCCGACGCCTGTGGCGTCTATGTCGGCGACTCTACACGGGTGCGGCAGATCCTCTACAACCTGGTTTCCAACGCGCTCAAGTTCACCGACACCGGGGAGGTCCGGGTACGTATTGACCGCACCGATGACGGCGTGCGTCTTTCTGTGACCGACACCGGTATCGGCATTCCCGACGATCGGCTGGCCCGCCTCTTCCAGAAGTTCGAACAGGCCGACGCGTCCACCACCCGCCGCTACGGTGGAACGGGCCTGGGTCTCGCCATCTGCCGCGAACTAGCCCAGCTAATGGGCGGGCGAATCGAAGCGCGCAGCGCGCCAGGTGAGGGGACCACCTTTCTCGTCAATCTGCCACTGACCAAAAGCGCGGTCGCCTTCGCGCCGACACCCGGCGACGAAGGTCAGGATGTGACACTCGGGATGAGCGTTGGCTCCCTGCGTGTGCTTGCTGCGGAGGACAACGCCGTTAATCAGCTGGTTCTTAAGACCCTTATGCAACAGATAGGGGTCGAGCCCGTGATCGTCGGCAATGGCCGGCTGGCCGTCGACGCGTGGGCGCGCGAGGAGTGGGATGTCATCCTGATGGACGTCCAAATGCCCGAAATGGACGGCCCCACCGCCACAGGCGTGATCCGCGCCCGCGAGGCCGCTGAGGGGCGGGCCCGCACGCCGATCATCGCGCTCACCGCTAACGCCATGGCCCACCAGGTGGCCAGCTATGCGGCGGCCGGCATGGATGGCTTTGTCGCCAAGCCCATCGTGGTGAAGAGCTTGATTGTCGCTTTACAGTCAGTGCTGGAGTCCGAGGCCCCAATTGATGATGCCAGGTTGGGCGAGTACCGGGCCCGATCGACGCCGCCGGGGCGGTGAATCGCAGCCCGCGCAGCGATACGCAAAGGACGGCGCCTAACGGCGCCGACCGGCCCTAAGGGGGCGTGTGCTTGTTGCAGGCCACTTGGCCTGCTGCCGAAATTCGCTCATCAATCTCCGGCGTGCTCAGGGAAACGCCGATCCCTCCCGATGACTGTGCTGGAGTGCATTGAGGACGAAGACGCGTTCAAAGCGGCGGGCGGTGCGCCACGACTGGCGGGCCACGGCCCAGCATATCGGCGCGCCCCTGGCGACGCTCGCTTTCGCCCCGAGCTCCGACCTCACCGTCGAGGCGACGCTCACCGCCGGGAAACACCGCCGGTGGAAGCTGAAGCTGGTCGTGGAGGACGTTGGGCCGTTTCGGATCACGCAGCTGACCTGGGAGCGCCTCTACGACTTCGAACTGGTCGTGAGCGAGGCCATCCCGTCCGATGCGCTGACGATGAGCGACCTGGAGCGCCGCTGTCCGATCGTGCTTGGCGACGTGCGGTTCTGGTTCGACCGGGGCGAGCGCTACTTCGATTTCACCCGGCTGATGGAAGACTGCACCGTGGGGCTGGCGACCGTGGATGGCGAACCGGCGGCCATGACCTGCGGCGCGCGGTTTTCCGCAAGGATCGGCGGAACGCTGAAGTCGATCGTGCTCGTCTCGCACCTGCGGGTGCTGCCGGAGCACCAGCGCAAGGGCCTGTGGGGCGCCGCCAACCGGGTGCTTGAGAAGTACTGGCCGCAGGTGGACGGATCCAGCGCCTAAATCGCACTGGATAACGCCGGGATGCAGCACGGTTTCCGCCACACGCCAGACAAGTGGCCGGGGCCGGTCTGGCGGCTGAGGTTGTCCTGCGCTCGGCTCGCCGGTCCCGCTTTCGGACGCGCGGCGACGCGGGCTGACGCCCCGGTGATCGTGGAGGCCCTGAACCGGTTTCACGCGGACGAGGAGATGTTCGTCTCGTACACCGAGAAGACCCTGGGCGCGCGGCTGTCCCGCGCGACCGACCTCTATGACTGGGAGCGGGTCTGGCTCGCGGACGGCGCCGTTGTGGGAGTTTGGCCAGCAGGGCGCGCCCTGCGAATGGTCACCGAGCGGGGCGGGGTTCAGACCCACTCCGATCCGGGCATTGTCCTGGACTACGCCGTCGAGCCTGGAGCCGAAGCGGCGTTCGAACGGCTGCTGCGCGCCTGGTGCGGCTGGTTGGCGCCGCGCGGCATGGATCGCCTCACGATCTTCACCTCGCCGCATGGCCCGGCGTCAGGTCTGCTGGCGTCCCTCGCCGACGAGGTCGAGCCCTATAACATGTGGACCCCGGGCGTTGCGGTCACCGCCGGGGCGGGGGCCAGGGGCCTCTATGTAGATCCAGTGTACTTCTAGCTCGCGAGCGGCGCGGCGGACCAGAACCCTCGCGGCATCTCTGCTTGAACGCCCGCTCTGGGGCGCCAAGCCAATTTCCGCTCGAGACACTCCTATTCTGGGCCTTCGCCTTCCTGGCCGAGTGGATCGAGCCCGTGCCGACATGGCGCGCTATGCTACCCTGTTGCTGAACGACGGCAGCCTCGACGGCCGGGCGATCTACGGCATGGCGACCCCTGCGGCGTTGCGCAGGCCCTCGACTCCGTTCATCGGTGGCGCGCGGTTCGATGCCGGCTTCTTCGAGGTGACAATGCCGGGCGGTTTCCGGTCTACCTCCACAACGGAGCGACCATCGCGTGCCCAACGCATCTCGGCGGTTCACGCCTAACGGTCAGGCGTCAGATCGCCCGAAGCGCCGTCTCCACCGGCCGGTTGGCGGCGCGGATGGAGGGCGTGAAGCCGCCGATCAGGCCGATGGCCGGGGCGAAGAAGACGCCCGTGACCACAAGGGGTCCGGTCACCACCAGAGGAAACGTGAGCCCAAGCGTGAAGATGGCGCGCCCGTTGAACACCAGCCATGCCGCCGCCGCGCCCAACAGCGCGCCGGGCACGGCCAGCACCAAGGACTCGATCATCACCGAAAGGATCACCGACGCACCGCCGAAGCCGATGGCCCGCAGGGTAGCGATCTCGCGGGCCCGGCCGTCCACGGCGGAGTACATGGTGTTGAGCGCGCTGATGATCGCTCCCACGGCCATGACCCCGCCCACGAAACCCTTTGGCGTCGAACTCGTAGTCAGCCTCGGACGCGTTGAACGCGTTAGGCAGGTATCGGCTGTGCGAATGACTGCGCTGACCGCCTGGGATGCACATTCACCGAAACCTCTACCTCCTGGCCGAGGCCCTCGAGCATGGCAATCAGGCGCTCGACGGTGAAACGATCGATTTTCGCGCGCCTCACGCGTGAAAAATCACTGTGATCGATACCGGTGATCTCCTGGGCTTTGCGAGTGCTCAGCGCGCGCTCCTCCAGGGCCTTGAGAACTTGAGCCGCGAGCATTGCCTTGAGTTGGCGAGCTTCAGCGTTCGGGCGGCCCAGATCACGGAATAGATTCCCGCTGCCGTGCACCAATTCCATGTCGTCGTCGTTCGTCGTCATCGCAATTGCTCCTTCAGCCGCTTCAGTCTCTCTTTCACGAGGTCGATTTCGTGTTTTGGAGTGGCGATCCCGCTCTTCGACTTCTTCTGAAAAGCGTGAACGATCCACACCGCGTCCGCGAGTTGGAGCGCATAAACAACCCGATAGGCCTCTCCACGAGACCGGATCGCCAATTCCCAGACGCCGCTACCAAGACCCGTTAGCGGCTTGGAGATATCAGGTGTGCCGTACTCTGCGATCAGGGCAGCAGCTGATACAGGTACTGCTCGCGTCCGAGCTCGCTGTAGACGAACTGGTAGATAGTCTCGTGGCTGATCCGTTCTTCGCCGCCGGACTCGCGCCGCAGCCGACCGGCGATCTGCTCCGGCGACCAAGCCTGCTGTAGACGGGCGATGACGTGCCGCGCCAGGTCCGGATTTTGGTGCAGCTTGCGCCGGCGGACGCGGCGCGGGTCGGTGCGTGACTGGGCGGCCTGGGGGAAGTAGGCGCGCAACCAGGGACCGACGTCGTGCCAGTTGCGCCGGATTTCCCGATGAATCGTGGAGCGATGCCGGCCGAACCGCTCGGCAATCCGCGGCATGGACATCTTCGCCTCGCGCGGCTGGAAAATCAGCTTCCGCTCATCCAGGGAGAGGTGGTCGTATCGCGTTCCCAAAGCCCGGATCCCATCCTGTCGCAACCCGCTGAAAAGCTTGGCAGGTCGCACTTCAGAATGGAATCCACCCGGCCACATAGGTGTCGCGCCTAAGGTAGGTTTATACGAAAATACATAATATAATCAATATTGTAATACGTTGGGTTGTAAGAGGGGCATAACCCCGGGCGCTCAAGCGAGCGCGCAGCGCTGCGAGACGAGATCTGGCAGATAGGGGACGTCGGGAGGGTCGGCGACACGCAGTCTCGCGCCGAGATAATCCCAGAAGGTGATTTGGAGTTTGGCGCAGGTCTTGGCGATGCTG
>JAYUBY010000056.1:0-3504 GCA_043740635.1 Alphaproteobacteria bacterium | reverse complement strand
TCACGAAGAGTCGCGGGACCGACCCGGTTTCCCTGGGCGTGAAGTATCACTTCCAGGACACCGCAGGACTGTCGCAGCCTTCGCTGGGCCTGATCCTGCGGGTCTTCGCGCCGTCAGGATCGGGCCCGTTCAAGACCCGCCACACCACCGCCGATCTGCGCTTGGCAGCGGACTGGGACATCGCGCCCAAGTGGTCGCTGAACCCCAACCTGGGCGTGGCGGTCTATGAGAGCGGCGGCCGGACCTATGAGGCCGGCCTCTTCGCCACCACCCTCAACTACAACCCGAGCCCGATCCTCAACTTCTTCGTCGACACAGGCGTCCAGTCGCCGGAGACAAAGGGCGGACGGACGTCGGTCATCTGCGACGTCGGCGTCGCCTACATCGTCGGGCACGACATCCAGCTGGACGCCAGCGTCGGCACGGGCGCGGCGGGAATGACGCCGCCGCACCCCTTCGTCTCGGTCGGGATCAGCAAGCGGTTCTGAGTTGCGCGACAGGCGGCCCCTTGATGCTCAAAGCATGGAGGAGGGCGATCCGCCATCGACGCGGCGCCCTGTCGGACGCCGAGTACTTGCGGACAATCCTAGCGACCGGAGGTTGACACAACACAACGCTTCCACGACACTAGAATTATGGAACCAAGTGATGCAATTCGGCGCCTCGGGGCTCTCGCTCAGGATGGCCGGCTGGGGATTTTTCGGCTGCTGATCAAGGTGGGTCGCGAGGGTTTGGCGGCCGGTGAAATCGCCCGATTGTTGAGGGTCACGCCCAACACGCTCTCGGCGCAGCTGAACATCCTGGCCAACGCCGACCTAGTGACTAGCCGCCGCAGCGGCCGCTCGATCATCTATGCCGCCGACTACGACGCCATGAGCGGGCTGCTGCTCTACCTGATGGAGGACTGCTGCCAGGGCCGCCCTGAGGTGTGCGCCCCCCTCGCTGCGGCCGCCAGCCGCGCCGCTTGTTGTGAGAAACCCGAAGGAACCCTGTCATGAAACGCCTGCACGTCCACGTCGCCGTCAAGGACCTCGGCAAGTCGATCGGCTTCTACTCGATCTTGTTCGGTGCCACGCCCGCCGTGCTGAAGGACGACTACGCCAAGTGGATGCTGGAAGATCCGCGCGTGAACTTCGCCATCTCAGACCGCGCCCGGGTGACTGGTATCGACCACCTCGGCATCCAGGTCGAGACCGGCGAAGAGCTCGCCGAGCTTGCCGGCCGGCTGAAAGCCGCAGGCGAGGTGACCCGCGACCAGGAGGCGACGACCTGCTGCTATGCTAAGTCCGACCAGGCCTGGGTTGATGATCCGAACGGCGTGCGCTGGGAGACCTTCCACACCACCGGCGAGACGGTAGCCTACGGAGAGGACGAGCCGGACGTCGTGCTGAAGACCGCCAAACAATTCTGCTGCGGCTAGCGCATGACCGCCGAGTCGAAACCCCCGCTCAACGTCCTCTTTCTCTGCACCGGCAACTCGGCGCGCTCGATCCTCGCGGAGGCGATCCTGAACCGCGTGGGCGCGGGCAAGTTCAGGGCCTATTCGGCCGGCTCCATGCCCAAGGGCGTCGTTCATCCGGGCGCGCTGGCCACCCTTGAGCGACACGGCTTTCCGACCGAGGGCTACCGGTCGAAGAGCTGGGAGGAATTCGCCACGCCCGACGCCACGAAGCTCGATTTCATCTTCACCGTCTGTGACAACGCCGCCGCCGAGGTCTGCCCGATATGGCCCGGCCAGCCGATGTCCGCTCACTGGGGCGTCCCCGACCCCGCCGAGGCCAGGGGCAATGGGGCCGAGGTCGCGCTGGTCTTCGCCGAGACCTTCCGCATGCTCAGCAACCGCATCGGCGTGTTCGTGAACCTGCCCCTCGAAAGCCTCGACAGCTTCTCGCTGAAGAAGCGTCTCGAAGACATCGGCGCCACGGCCGACGCGCCCGCGCGCGCCTAAACCACCGCAGGGCCGACCCATGTCTCGCTTCGAACGTTTCCTCACCCTCTGGGTCGCGCTCTGCATCGTCGTGGGCGTGGCGCTCGGCCACTTCCTGGCGCCGGCGTTTCACTTCATCGCCGGCCTCGAGGTCGCTCACGTCAACCTGCCGGTGGCGGGGCTGATCTGGCTGATGATCATCCCGATGCTGATGAAGATCGACTTCGCCGCCTTGAGCGAAGTGCGGCGGCACTGGCGCGGGGTGGCGGTCACCCTCGGCGTCAACTGGCTGGTCAAGCCGTTCTCGATGGCGCTGCTGGCCTGGCTCTTCATCGCCGGGGTGTTCCGGCCCTACCTGCCGGCGGCCCAGATCGACAGCTACATCGCCGGACTGATCCTCCTGGCGGCGGCGCCGTGCACGGCCATGGTGTTCGTCTGGAGCAATCTCACGGACGGGGAGCCGCACTTCACCCTGAGCCAGGTGGCGGTCAACGACGCCATCATGGTCGTGGCCTTCGCGCCCATCGTCGGCCTGCTGCTGGGCCTGTCGTCGATCACCGTTCCGTGGTCGACCCTGCTGCTGTCGGTCGGACTCTACATCGTCGTTCCGGTCGTGCTGGCGCAGATCCTGCGCCGCGTGCTGCTGGCGCGGGGAGCGGATGCGCTCACCGGCGTCCTGCGCGCGATCGGCCCGCTGTCGCTGACCGCCCTGCTGGCGACCTTGGTGCTCCTGTTCGGCTTCCAGGGCGACCAGATCCTCCGCCAGCCCGTCGTCATCGCCCTGCTCGCGGTTCCGATCCTGATCCAGGTCTACTTCAACGCCGGCCTCGCCTATCTGCTCAACCGCTGGACCGGCGAAGCCCACTGCGTGGCCGCGCCATCGGCCCTGATCGGCGCCAGCAACTTCTTCGAGCTGGCGGTCGCCGCCGCCATCAGCCTGTTCGGATTTCAGTCCGGGGCCGCGCTGGCAACCGTCGTCGGCGTGCTCATAGAGGTGCCGGTCATGTTGACGATCGTGGCGATCGCGAACCGCTCCAGGGGCTGGTACGAGCGCGGCCACGCTGTCTCCCGCCTCGCCGGCCGACGCCCCCTCGGGGCAGCTCGTCCATGAGCGATTTTCCGGTCACCATCTACCACAACCCGGCGTGCGGCGCTTCACGCAACACGCTGGCGTTGATCCGTGCAGCTGGCAACGCGCCCGATTTCGTGGAAAACCCGCAAGCCGGTTGGACGACGCCGCAGCTGGAAGCGCTCCTCGGCGCCATGAACGCCAGCCCGCGCGATCTCGGGTCGTGCGGCTGAGCGGAACAGGAAAGTGTCGTAAGGGGGATTGTTTCTTTTCAAAAGTCCCATTCGGAATTAGGTTGGCGTAGCGGTCTGAGGCCTCCGTTTGCGACGGTATCGGGCAAGGAAAACTCGTAGCGCCCGAGGAAATTGATGTGACGCCAGGAGATTGGCGAGAGGCGCGCGATATCCGCGGCGAGCGGCGGCGTTCCGGCCTCGCTGAGCTGGCGCAAGGTTTCCTGCATGTAGACAGCGTTCCAGTGGACGATGGAGTTGAGGGCCAGCCCAAGGGC
>JAYUBY010000055.1:0-3873 GCA_043740635.1 Alphaproteobacteria bacterium | reverse complement strand
CGGGATCTCGATCACGGGGGTGGCCCATCCCGCCTGGGCTGCGCGTCTGAGCAGCGACTACGACGGCCGCTCGCGCATCTATGCCTGGCTCTACGCCGGCGGGTCGGTGGGCACATTCCTGCTGCTCGGCGGCCCGGCGGTGCTCGGCATGATGAAGGCCCTGCCACCCGGCGGAGAGGTGCATATGATGGGATGGGCCCTGGCCATCGCGGCGCCGCTCTTCGTCGGCCTCGCCATCGCCACGATCCCTGAGCCGCCGCCCGCGCCCGCCTGGGCTGGCGTTGAGGATCGCGTGCGGCTTTCGGACTATCTGGTGCTGCTCAAGCGGCCTGCCATCTGTCGCCTCTTCGTAGCCGATGTTTTCATCAGCCTAGCGACGGGCGCCTCCATCGGCCTGTTCGTCTTTTTCTGGCGCGCCCGCGGCCTCGGCATGCCGGTGATCAACGCGATGATCCTGGCCTACCTCGCCGCCGCGATGGCAAGCGTGCCAGCCTGGACCTGGGTGGCTCGGCGCATCGGCAAGCACCGAGCGATGATGGCCTCGGCGGCCGGCTATGTTGTGGTTCTTCCCACCATGGCTGTCATCCCGGCGGAACGCCTGGACCTGATATTTCCTGCCATCGGCTTCATGGGCCTCACCTTCGCCGCCAGCACGTTCCTCATCCGCGCGATGGCGGCTGACGCCGCCGACGAGGCTCGGCTGCACACGGGTCTCGACCGGATCGGTCAGGTTTATGGGCTCCTGGCGGCCACCCAGAAGTTAGGCGCCGCCGTGGCGCTGGGGACCGCCTTCGCGATCCTCGAGCGGATGGGCTTCAAAGCGGCCGATGCGGCGGCGAGCGCGCCGGTCGCGCTCACCGCCCTGGCAGTGCTCTACGTCGCAGCCCCGGCGGTCCTCATGATCCTGGGAGCGCTTTCCCTGCTCGGCTATGGCCTGGACGCCGCCGCCCATGCCCGCATTCTAATGGAACTCACAGCGCGCGACGCAGAGGTCAGCGATCACGGCTAGGTCTGCGACTCCAATCAGGCACGACCGAAACCCACCCGTCGCGTCATCGATCGCTGGGCCGCGCGACTTGCCGGCGAAAGAAAACAGTTGTTCCGGTCTTTTACAGGGCAGCTTGACTTTTTTTGTGGAACAGCGACGCTCTGGTTGGCCGGAAAGAGGGCGGATCTAACGCTCCCGGGCGATCCCTAGGGAGGATTCCATGTCGTTATCGCGCCTGCATTGCCTGCGTCCTGTCATGCTTGCCTTGGGGACCACCGCGCTTATCACAGCCACCGCGCATGCCCAGGAGCGGGCGGCGAAACCGGAGCCCAGCGCGTCAGCCGCGCCGTCCGGCCCGTCAGCCGCGGGGCGCACCTCGCCCGGCCGAGCTGCAGCGGGTCGGCCTGTCGACGGTGCGGCGAGGACAATCGAGGAAGTGACGGTCACGGCCCGGAAGCGGAATGAGCGGTTGCTCGACGTTCCGGTCTCCGCCAACGCCCTCTCGGGGGCGACGCTCGAACGCTACGCCACCACGGATATCCAGAACGTCTCGGATCTGGTCCCGCAGGTGACGATCAGCCACGCAGCCTCAGGCAATGGCGCGATCATCTCCGTGCGCGGCATAGGATCGGCTTCGGTCGACGCATCGATCGAGCAAGAGGTCACGGTCAACATCGATGGCGTCCCCATCAGCCGCGGGCGCGTCATCCAGCAAGCCTTCTTCGACCAGCAGTCCCTTGAGGTTCTTAAAGGACCGCAGGCGCTCTATTTCGGCAAGAACAGCCCGGCTGGCGTGATCTCGATCACCAGCAACAATCCGCATGACACATTCGGGGGGTATGCGCGGGTAGGTTACGAAACCGAGGCCCGCCAGGTGCTGGCTGAATTCGCCCTCGACCTGCCGATCACCGAAGCGCTCAAAGCGCGGATCGCCTTCCGCGGAAGCGACATGGAAGGCGGCTTCACCCGCGGCGTCGGCGGGCCGGTCACCGATCCGAACCAACTGCCGACGGCCATCTCCGGTCTCTACGGCCCGTTGGCTGGAGGGCTCTTCCCGAAGTCCACCTATCAGCCATTGCCAGGCTCTCCGTTCAAGAACTATCCCGGCGCGAAGGAGGAGGTGCTCAGGACGACCCTGCAATGGGCGCCGACGGACCGCTTCGACGGGCTCTTCAAGTTCCTCATCGCCAACCACGACGACCACGGCGACAGCATGGCCGGGCGAATCTTCTCCTGCGGGCCTCTGACGTCAAAGCCGGCGAGCCTGGACCTCTACGGAATTTTCGCAACCGGCGCGCCCAAAGTGCTCGTCGATCCCTACGGTTCCTGCAACATCAAGGACCGGACGAATTCCTACGGCACCCTGCCGCCGGGCTACGCGACCACCTATCCCGGTTCCAAGGGCGGGCGCACCTTCACCGAGGTGGTGAGCTACCTGAGCTCTCTCACGCTCAACTATCGCCCCAGCGACAAGCTGACGCTCACCTCGGTAACGGGGTTCTACAAATACCGCGAGTTCCAGTACTCCAACTACGACGAGACGGTCTTCGACGTGGCGTCAGGTCAAAATAATGAGTTCAACACGTCCTGGTCCCAGGAAGTGCGCGCGGCGACCTCGTTCGATGGCCCGCTAAACGTCCTGGCGGGCGTGTTCTACGGTCACGACGACCGCAAGTTCGTGCAGTCGGGCATGGTGGTCTATGCTCCGCCCGATCCCGTTACCGGCCAGACGAACACCTTCGGCAGCCTCGACCTCTTCAAGACCACCACCTATTCCGCGTTTGCAGAACTGAATCTGAAGCTGCCACACAACGTCGAGATCGCCGGAGGCGCGCGCTACACCGAGGAAGAAAAGTCCGGCGACACGGGAACGACTTACCTGTCGCTGTTCGGCCAGCTGATCCATCTGGCTTCTCCTGTTGGCAAGCGGATCGCAGGCAAGTTCAAGGACCACAATCTATCGCCGCAGGTGACCCTAAGCTGGCACCCGAGCCCCGACGTTTTGATCTATGGGGCCTACAAGGAAGGCTTCAAGTCAGGCGGTTTCTCGGCGCCGGCCGTGATCCCGGCCAACGCCACGCCCCAAAACCAGCAGTTCGGCCTGGAGACCGCAAAGGGCGGGGAAATCGGGTTCAAGGCGTCCAACCTGTTGCCCGGTCTAACCGGCGACCTGACCTTCTATCACTACACCCACTATGGGCTGCAGCTGACCGCCTTCAATGCGACGACGACGTCCTATTTCACCCAGAATGCCGCGAGCGCCACGATCCAAGGCGTCGAGGTCAATCTCAACTATGTGCCCCCGGCGCTCCCGGAACTCACGCTGCGGGGCTCGGTGGGCTACAACCACGCCCGCTACGACAACTTCCCAACCTCACAGTGCTGGACAGGCCAGCCGAAAGCGACGGTGGTGGGGGGAGCGATCGTACCTGGCGCCACCGGGACCGATCCCGTCTTCCTTCCCTTCGCCCATGGCCGGTACTGCATCGGCGGCGTCCAGGATCTGACCGGACAGCCGCTTTCGCGAGCCCCGGATTTGTCGATCATCGCCGGCGCCTCCTGGGAGCATCCGATCAACGACACCTGGACCATTGGGCTGACGGCCGACGCCCGCTATAGCGGCGGCTACTTCCTCAGCACCAACAACAGTCCCTTCGCCTACCAGCACGCTTTCGAGACCCTGAACCTCAGCGCGAGGCTCTACAGCAAGGGTTGGGAGTTTGCGGTCATCGCTCGCAACGTGACGGACAAGGCCTACGCCGTGCTGGGTGGCGACAAGCCGCTCGGCCTGCCGGGCGAAGTCCTCGCGGCGGTGGGGGAGCCCCGGACCGTCACCTTCCAGGTGACCCGGCCCTTCTAGGCGGCGGCGAGCCGTCGCCTAGCGT
>JAYUBY010000054.1:0-6185 GCA_043740635.1 Alphaproteobacteria bacterium | reverse complement strand
TGCGGACTATCCCAAGCCCGGGATCATGTTCCGCGACATCACCACCCTCCTGGGCGACGCGCGCGCCTTTCGCCGGGCGGTGGACGAACTGGTCCAACCCTTCGCCGGCCAGAAGATCGACAAGGTCGCCGGCATCGAGGCGCGCGGCTTCATCCTGGGCGGGGCGGTGGCCCACCAGCTCTCGGCCGGCTTCATCCCGCTGCGCAAGAAGGGCAAGCTGCCGCACAAGACCATCGCGGTGGAGTACGCCCTGGAATACGGCGTCGACACGATCGAAATGCATCTGGACGCCCTGGTCGCCGGCGAGCGGGTGATGCTGGTCGACGACCTGATCGCCACCGGCGGCACCGCCACCGCGGCGATCGAGCTTTTACGCAAGTGCGGCGCCGTGGTCACCGCCGCGGTCTTCGTGGTCGACCTGCCGGAGCTGGGCGGCGCGGACAAGGTCAGGGCGCTGGGCGTGCCGGTCTCCAGCCTAGTGGACTTCGAGGGTCACTAGAGCATCGGTCTTGATCAAGCCACCTTCGGCGTCCACGGCCGAGCATTCATTTGCAGGGAGGTGGCGAGGATAGGGAGCTTTCGCATATAGGCGGTCAATGCGACCCTGACGGGCTTTGCGGCGGTGACGAGGGCCTGATGTTTGGACTTCAGCTCGGCATTGAAGTCGGCAGCGACCAGGGCGGGCATCTAAAGCGCCTGGCGCAGGCTCGCGCGGCCACCTCGGCAAGATTGTCATCTTCGTGATGCCCGTCACGTCGGAAGCTCGCCATAAATCGCTCAACAATTTTTGGTTCACCCTGAGCAAGCTGGAACTTTTCCCACTCTACGATCAAGAACGCTAGCGACACTGCGATGAAGGCTGAGGCAGTCATGACGATGTCTAGGGCGCCGACCGCTCCGATTATTATTGGGTCATCGCCTTTTTTCTTTGGCCTCAAAACCAGCTTGACGAAGATGACGGCGACAATGAGCAGCAGTAGGTGCATCAAGCTTGGCGTCGCCGTGCGCGCGTCGAACAATTCCACGTTGCCCCCTCAGCCAAAGGCCCAGCACATATAGGACCGGCCCCGCGATGAGGCCAATAGCCGGGTAGTGTCTCATACCAGTCCTCGCTGGATGTGACTCCGGGGGGCTTCCAGAGGCCGCGAGAGTTCAACTCGATGTGCTCATTCGGATAGCGCAGACACAGCGATGGGCGCACCCCTGGAGATTACCCGGACGGATTACACGAGCGCGGGCCTTTTAGCCCTGAGCAACCGGTGCTCGAACGGCGTGCAGGTTCGGCGCCATCAGCGTCGCCTTGGCTCGCCGAGCTTCTCAAGCGTAAGCCGCCGACGCGGGCCGCCGTGGCGCTGGCTAACAATATAGCCCCCCGTCGCTTGGAAGCTGATGGTCAAGGGCCAAAGCCACGCCGCCAAATCTGCGCCCGTCGCTCGCCGAGTAGGTGGGGACGTTGCCGTCCGTCACCACCCCTCACAGACCCGAACGGGCAGATTTCCTGCATTCGGATCTTCACGGTAGAGGTTAGCTCGCGGTGACGTAGGGATGGAAGATCTTGGCGCTGGGCACGGGGTGCTGTCGCAGGATTTCGGCGAGACGGGTCCAGCGGACCACGCTTCGTCGTTCTCGACGAGACAGCCACTTCCGCCAGATCCGCACGACTTGAGAGGCGAACCGCTGCAGTCGTCGCATGTTGCCGCCAACGCCATAGTAGGCGAAGTGGCCCCGCATCATTGATGACAGGCGGCGGTGCTGGTCGGGTATGGAGCGATGTCGGTTTTTCCGGCGCCAGCCACTCACCGCGGCCAGCGCACGGGCGTAGCGGCTTTTGGCCGTTGCCTGCTTGACCAGGGGCTTTCCCTTCCTTGAGCGTCCCCACACGTGGTCGCCCACCCTCAGTTCACCCGCTCGTCCTGACGAAGGCTGGGAGATAGTTCCAGATTCAAGGGCGCTAAGCTGGCCATCTTGGCGCCGGTCTTGATTGGAGTGGGCGGAGAAAATACCGACGATCGTGGTATCGTCGGTCGCGAGCTCGACCGTCGCCCCTAAGCGATACATCGTCAGCCGTTGCAAAAGCGCGTCGCGATGCTCGGCTTCGACGTCGAGCCAAGCGCCGTCCTCGCGCCCCACTATGAACAGGTCATGCAGCAGGCGGCCCTGTGGCGTGAGCAGGCCGCCGAAACACGCTTCGCCCTGCGCCAACGACTCCACATCCTGGGTCAGCAGTCCCTACAGAAAACTGCGCCAATCTGGGCCGCTGACAGCGAGAAGAGCGCGGCTCTGCAGCGGGACAAAAGTCATCGACGGGGCTCTCAACACATCTCTTCCCCCGGCGCGTAGGCCTGGATGGTTAGAGCGTGGACCTTGCCTTTCAGCTCGGCCGCGAGCGTGTCGTTGACCAGCCGGTGGCGGTCGATCCGCGACTTGCCGACGAATTCGGGCGACATCACGAGCACGCGGAAATGGCTCTCGCCGGAGCCGGGCGAACTCTGATGATCGGCGTGCGCTTGCGATTCATTGACCACGTCAAGCCGGGACGGTCGGAACGCAATCATCAATTTCTTTCGGATAGTCGCTGCGATAGACATTCTGTGGCCTCTCAGGTCGATTTTTCATCCTTGGATGGCCCGCAGGTTTTGTGCCCGGAACGGCGCCGTTGGCGGCCTCCGTCCAGCCGCTCACTGGGCCGGCGCCGCCACTTTTCCGAGCGCCTTCGTCCCCTCATATCCAGTGATCGCGATGGGGATGATCGACCCCCCCGCCCCCTCGCCGGAAAAGGCGATCTCCGTAAAATCCTCGGCACGGGCCACGCCGTTGCGTTCCACCAGCCCCGTCACGACCCGGCCCACCTGACGCGCGAGATGACGGCCGAGTGCAAGGTCGCCGGCAGCGCGCAGGCGGCTGGCGCGGTCCCTAATCACCGCGCGCGCCAGCTGCGGCATGCGGGCGGCCGGGGTGCCGGGGCGCGGACTGAAGGGGAAGACATGCAGGAAGGAAAGATCGGCCTGCTCCACCAGGCGGATCGTATTCTCGAACATCGCCTCGGTCTCTGTGGGGAAACCGGCGATGAAATCGGCGCCGAAGGCCACGTCGGGGCGCACCTCGCGGATATCTCCGATCAGCTTGAGGGCGTCTGCGCGCTTATGGCGGCGCTTCATCCGCTTGAGGATCATGTCGTCGCCCGCCTGCAACGACAGGTGCAGATAGGGCATCAGCCGCGGGTGCTCCGCTAGGCACCGCATCAAGTCCCGATCGATCTCGGCGGCGTCGATGGAGGAGAGCCGCAGGCGCGGCAGCTCCGGGACCAGCTTTAGGATGCGGGCGACCAGCTGACCAAGCGTCGGCTGGCCCGGCAGATCCGAGCCCCAGCTGGTGATGTCGACCCCGGTCAGCACCACCTCCAGAAAGCCCTGGGCGGTGAGTTTTCGCACCTGCGCCACCACCTCTCCGGCGGCGGCCGAGCGGGAGTTGCCGCGACCGTAAGGAATGATGCAGAAGGTGCATCGGTGGTCGCAGCCGTTCTGGACCTCCACATAGGCTCGCGCCCGGTCCTTCAGCCCGTCGATAAGGTGGCCAGCGGTCTCCCGTACGCTCATGATGTCGTTCACCCGCACGCGGGCCTCCGGCGCTGCGGCGGAATAGGCGCCGGCGGCCGACTTCTCAGCATTGCCCAAGACGAGATCCACCTGGCTCATGGCGGCGAAGGCGGCCGGGTCGATCTGGGCCGCGCAGCCGGTGACGATAAGCTTCGCGTCTGGCCGCTCTCTGCGTGCCTTGCGGATCGCCTGGCGGGCCTGGCGCACGGCCTCGTTGGTCACCGCACAGGTGTTGAAGATGATGGCGTTCGAAAGACCATCCTGCGCCGCGCGCTTGCGGATAACCTCGCTCTCATAGGCGTTGAGGCGGCAGCCGAAGGTGACGATGTCGACGTTGCTGCTCACCGAAGCACACCTTCGAATTCGAGTTCGACTGAGCGGGCCACGTTCACCTGTTCGTCGCTTTCGCGCCACTCGATCACAAGGTCTGCGCCATCGCGCTCCAGGATCGCGTTATGGCGGGCAAGCCTGCGGCGATGGGCCCAAACTCGGCGGAACGGCCCTCGCCCACGACCAAGTCTGTCGCGCCAGTTCATCTTGAGGAACGACGGCTGCTGGGCGGCAATTTAGGCAAGAATTCGTCCGCGATCACTACCCAGGCCCTCGTTTACGATGTCCAACGCCCCCTCATCGGCCACCCATGGTTCGTCAGTTCCAGGCCGAGGCTCACCATGTGTGGGCGATGGCCAGCGCGCCTTCATGATCGTCGGAGGGGCAGACCTTCGCATCGACTGGCGCCATCCCCATCGTATTGGGGGAACAATTCATGCTTCAAGAACCTTGCCAGGTTCGATAGTGACGCTTTCACCGCAGCCGCAGGCGTCAGTCTGGTTGGGGTTTCGGAAGGTGAACTTGGCTGAGAGCTTCGTCTTTTCGTAGTCGATCTCGCTGCCGATCAAAAACAGGACCGCCTTGGGATCGACCAGAATGGTGACGCCCTTGTCCTCGACCACCTCATCCAGTGGCGCGGCGGCCTCGGCATATTCGATGGTGTATTCGGAGCCGGCGCAGCCGCCGTTTTTCACCCCGACCCGTAGTCCCATGTAGAGGGCATCAGCGCGGCCCATGATCTCGCGCACGCGCTCAGCCGCGGTGTCGGTCAGGGAGACGAGCTTGGGCCTGAGTCGGCGGGGAGGCGCCGCGGGCGGAGTCAGATCGAGATCGCTCATGGTCAAATTCCCTTCAGTCGGGTCTTAGCCTCGTCGGACATCCGCGAGAAATCCCATCTCGGGTCGAACAACAGATCGACCTTCACCCGGCCGATGTCGCGGAGTTTCTTCACCACATCCTGCGCCCAGTCCAGCTCGACCTGACTGAGCGGTGCGGTCGTAATGGCGGCGGCGGCGACCATGGTTCCCTCTACGCGAAAAAGGCCTGGGCACGTGTCAGGGAGTCGACAAAGGTGTCGGCCTCCCCTTCGGTATTATATAGGGCGATGGAAGCGCGGGCGCTCGATGTGACGCCGAAACGCGCCATCAGGGGTTCCGCGCAGTGGGTTCCGGCACGCACTGCGATGCCGTAACGGTCGAGGATTTGGGCCACGTCGTGGGCATGCCCGCCATCGACGTTGAAGGAAAGGATCGCGCCCTTTCCCGGCGCCTCACCGATCACCCGAAGCCAATTGGCGCCGGATAGGCCCTTACGGATCCGATCGTAGAGCCTGTCCTCATGGGCGGCGATGCCGGCGCGGTCCAGGCCCGCGAACCAGTCGATGGCCGCGCCTAGGCCGATGGCCTCAAGGATCGGCGGCGTGCCGGCCTCGAAGCGGTGCGGGGGGTCGGCGTATGTGATGGTGTCCAGCGACACTGCCCCGATCATCTCGCCGCCGCCTTGGTACGGCGGCAGGGCGGCGAGGCGCTCGGCCTTCCCATAGAGGACGCCGATTCCGGTGGGGCCATAGAGCTTGTGGCCGGAGAAGACGTAGAAATCGGCGTCCAAGACCTTCACGTCCACGGGACGGTGGACGATGGCTTGGCAACCGTCCAACAGGACGAGCGCGCTAGCATCGTGGGCGATGCGGATGATCTCGGCGACCGGATTCACGGTGCCCAGGACATTCGACATGTGACTTACTGCAACGACGCGGGTGCGGTCGGTCAACAGGCCGGGAAAGGCCTCCATGTCCAGGCTGCCGTCGTCGGTGACGGGGACGAACTTAAGCACAACGCCCAGCCGTTCGCGCAGTAAGTGCCAGGGGAGGATGTTGGCGTGGTGCTCCATCTCCGTGAGCAAGACCTCGTCGCCGGCCTTTAGCGCAAGACCTAGGCTGGAGGCCACCAGATTGATCGCCTCAGTCGCCCCCTTGGTGAAGACGACCTCGTTCAAATCTGCGTGGATAAAGCTGGCGACACTTTGACGGGCTTTTTCATAAGCCTCTGTCGTTTCATTCGCCAAGGTGTGTAGCCCACGGTGCACGTTGGAATAGGAGTGCTCCATGGCGTGGACCATGGCGTCGATCACCGCCCGCGGCTTCTGAGCCGAGGCGGCGCTGTCGAGATAAACCAGCGGCTTGCCGTTCACCTGGCGGGCCAGGATCGGGAACTGCTCGCGGATGGCTTCGGCATCGAAGGCCATGGTCAGGCCCTCAGC
>JAYUBY010000053.1:0-2423 GCA_043740635.1 Alphaproteobacteria bacterium | reverse complement strand
CGTCGATGACGTGGACGAAGAACCTTGGCTGGCTCCTCCATCGCGCCGCCGTAGTCCGCCGGTGATTGCAGGGTTCTTGCCGGGCCATCTCACAATGGTCGTAGCCGACCATCTCTACACTGCGCGCAGGAATCTGCCGCCTGGTCTGGTCGCGCGCCTGATACGGCTGGCGGCGTTTCAAAACCCTGAGCTCTACACCGCACTAGCGATGCGACGTGCGACCCATGAGAAGCCGCGGATCGTGTCCTGCGCCGAGTTGACGGCGAACCACATCGGCCTGCCTCGCGGCTGTTTTGACGTCGCGATGGATCTGTTCGCATCGCTCGGCGTCGCCGCCGAAATTGACGAACCTACCCCATGCTCTGGTCAGCGGTTCATGGGGTAGGATGACGGCGTGGCCAGCTTTACATTTCTACATGCGGCAGACATCCACCTCGACAGCCCCCTGCGCGGACTATCGCGGTATGACGGCGTGCCCACCGCCGAAGTCCGCGGCGCCACGCGCGCGGCGTTCGACCGACTGATCGAAGCGGCCATCGAGCGCCAAGTCGATTTCGTGATCCTGGCTGGGGATCTTTACGATGGCGACTGGCGGGACATGGGGACCGGTCTCTACTTCTCCGCCGCCATGGGTCGCCTCGGCCGGGCCGGCATCCCAGTCTATCTTCTCGCGGGCAATCACGACGCGGCCTCTGTGATTACGAAGGCCCTGCCCGCGCTGGAGAACGTCCATACGTTCTCGACCAAAAAACCCGCGACCCATCGCCTCCCGCACCTGGACGTCGCAATCCACGGCCGCAGTTTCGCGGACCGGGAGACTTTCGAGAACCTCGCCGTCGGCTATCCCGCCGCGGAGCCGGGCGTCTTCAACATCGGCGTCCTGCACACAGCGCTTGGCGGCTACGCCGCGCACGCCAACTACGCGCCGTGTTCCGAGCAGGATCTGGTCGCCAAGGGCTACGACTACTGGGCGCTCGGCCACGTGCATGAGCATGCGGTCCTACGCCGCGACCCGTACATCGTTTTTCCGGGCAACCTGCAGGGTCGCAATATCCGCGAGCAAGGCGCCAAGGGGGCCGTGCTGGTGGTGATCGAAGACGGCCACATAGAGCGGGTCACCCATTTGCCGCTCGACGTGGTGCGCTGGGCGAGAGTTAGCGTAGATGCCTCAGCGGCGAGCGACCTCGACGAACTCTACGGCCGTATCCGCACCGCCCTGCGCGCCGCCCTGGACGGTCAAGCCGATGACCGGCCGCTCATGGTGCGGCTTGCCCTAACTGGCCCCACTGAACTGCACGGCCGACTGCAGGACGTCGATTCAACATTACGCGATGATGTGCGCAGCGTGGCCGCGGAAACCTCCGAGGACCTTTGGCTTGAAAAAATTGAGGTAAGGACTACTTCGCCGCTCATCCCGGCCAATGTCCTGGAGGCCGATGACCTGGAGGCGCTGCTGCCCGAATTCGATGACTCACTGCTGGAGGCGCTCAGAACGGAATTCGCACCCTTCCTCGCCGGCGTCGCCCCCGAGGCTGACAGCTTGGTCGCTGAAGCCGCCGACGGCAATTGGGCGACGCTCCTCGATGTGGCCGGCGCGGCGCTTAGGGCCCGACTAGGCGGCTCACGCTGATGCGGTTCGCGCGTCTGAGTCTTCTGAAATACGGCCATTTCGACGGTTGCGACCTGACGTTTGCGCCCGGTCCAATGGATTTTCATCTCATCGTCGGCGCGAACGAGGCAGGAAAGTCGACGACCCTGGCCGCGGTCAGCGACCTACTCTTCGGTTTTCCAAAGATAACGCCTTACAGTTTCAGGTTCGCGGGGCCCCTGCTGCGGCTAGGCGCGAGGCTGCAACACGGCGGCGAAGACCTCTCCATTCGGCGTCGCAAGGGCAACAAGGACACTCTGCTCGACGACGCAGAGGCCCCCATCGCCGACGCGGCGCTGCTGCCCTTTCTGCAAGGCGTTTCGGCCGACGCCTTCCGGATCGCTTATAGTCTCGATCACCGGCGACTTGGAGAAGGTGGCCGCGCCATCCTCAACGCAAGGGATGACGTCGGCCAAGCCTTGTTTGCAGCGGGATCTGGCCTCATCGGGGTTCAGGCCGCCCTGAGAGACCTGGAAGTTGAGGCCGACGCCATTTGGGCGCGGCAACGCGCCGGGCGACGAACCTACACCCAGGCCGAGACGGAACTGGCGGCGGCGCAAACGCGGCTCAAGGCGGCCCAGGTTCGGCCCAAGGAGTGGGTTTCCGCAAAGGAAGAACTCGAGCGGCTCAGCCGGCGACAAACAGAACTTCGAGACGAACGCGCGGCGCGCCAGAACCTGGCAGTGCGCCTCGGGGTGGCACCTCGTGTGCCGGGTCGAGTGCTTGCAAGTAGCTGGCGAACCCGCGGATGGCGGCCAGCCTGCAGGCACCCGAC
>JAYUBY010000052.1:0-3709 GCA_043740635.1 Alphaproteobacteria bacterium | reverse complement strand
CATTCGCCGTCTCAATGGTGAGTTTGCCGCCGGCAGACATCGCGTCCCGCGCGTTGACTGCAAGGTTGAGTATCGCCTGCTCCAGCTCATTAGGATCGGCCAATGCCGGCCAGAGACCGGCCGAGCCGACGAGTTCTAGATCGACCTGCTCGCCCATAGACCGCTGCAGCAGTTCGCCGATGTCCCGAACGAGGCGGTCGACTTGTATCGCCTCCGGATTCAGCGCCTGGCGGCGAGAGAAAGCCAGCAGACGGGCCGTGAGGGTCGCGGCTCGTTCCGCAGAATGCGTTGCCATGTGTAATGCGCGCCGGAGCCGAGCATCGTCACCGCGGGCGCCATCCGCGTCGAGATAGCGAGACATGTTGTCGAGACCGCCGATGATCACGGTCAGCAAGTTGTTGAAATCATGCGCCACGCCACCCGTCAGCTGACCAATCGCTTCCATCTTCTGCGCCTGGCGGAGCGCGTCCTCCACCTTCATTCGCTCGGCAATTTCCTCGTGCACGCGCTGCTCGAGGGTCTCGTTTAGCAGCTGGAGCTCACGATTCAGACGCGCCGCTTCGGACAGCGCCTGCGCTAGGGCGCGAGCGTTATCGGCGCCCTTCGCCCTAGCTTGATCGAGAGATGATGCGAGCGCGGTGGCTCGTTGTGTCACGTCGCCCGCCGAGCGCGCCCTCGCGACGGCGGCGTCCTCACGAGCCTCAGATTGAAGCATAGCAAAGAGCAGCTTGGAGGCATCTGCAAACTGCCACGCCCGGAGAAGCGGCTCCCCCCCGATGAGCAGGAGCACGGTCCCATCGTCTCCAACCCAAACGTCCGCGGGCTCCAGGTGCTGAACGCCGGGGTGGGCGACGGTTGTGCGGAATCGCCCAGGAGAGTCACAGGCGGCGAGGAGCTCCGCCCATGTTGGCCCGCCCGCGAGCGTTTGCGGAAAGCCCGGGGCGGGACGCAGAATTCCGAGCTCTGGGTCGCGCAACAGAATTGTGAGATCCATCGCGCCGACCCGTTTGGCCAAGGCGACAGCCTCGGCGGCCCGCGTTCGGCTGTCGGCAAGAGCTGAGATCAGCTCAGCGAGGTCATGCTTAGTCGTAGAGCTCACTCAGGTAAAACTGCCACTACGGCCGTGCAGTTGTGGAACCCCTCGAACTGTCCTTCCGCACGCGCGATCTGGCCGTGAGTGTTGCAGCCCAGCAGATCTGCGCCGGCGAGTTGGTCGCGCACGCTGCCAACCTCTTCACCGAACTGATCGCCCATCCGCAGGCGGGTCGCCACGCAGTCAAAGAAGAGTGCTGCTTGCGGCTTGTGCTCGCCTAGCGCTGCCAAGGCAGCCTGCGTCGCTTCCTGAGCGGCTTCGACAGCCGAGGCAGCTGAAGTGCGCATAATGTAAACAACAGAACCTTCAGGCACCTCGGCGGCACACAACACTGAACCATCGGGGAGGACAGCAAGCGGTACGCGCAGCCGGTAGAATTCTCCCGCCTCGATGCCCAAGATATTATGCAGGAAGAACGGGATGGGGGCTGATCGATCCAACTCCTGCCCCGTCGCCGTGGCGTGAGCTTCAAACGCTTCGGCCGCCGGCAGGCCGTTGAGGCTGACAAGCCTCATGCCCTCTGCCGCGGTGACACGGAAAGGGGTGGACGCCGGCGCCCACCCGTGACGGACGCCAACACCAATGGGTTTCTGTGTAAGCATCTCCAGAGCGACCGCGGCTCCGTTAAGCACCTCCCGCCCGCAGAACACGGAGGTGCGCTGGAACTGAGCGTTGTCGCCCGCGCCGCCACCGAAGAATTGGTACTGCCCGCCTGTCGCGAGAGTGAGCTCGTCAACGAGAAGATCGGCATGGCCGGCCAGTGCGTCGGCCATCACCAGCGCCGACCGATAGGGGAACGTGTAGTCGGAAACTCCAGTAAAGCTGGAGACGATCTGCCGGGCTGCCGCGCCAGGGTCCGCTGTTATGTCCCGCGCCACGCCCACCGCAAAGCGGACATCATCTCCCGCCAAGCCCAAGGCGCAAGCTAGACCCTCGCCACGCTCTTGGTTCATGAATTCACCAGCAGATGACGCTCCGGCCACAAGGGCGTTGGGACACTCCGCGGCGAGTTCGTCGAGCAGCGCTGCGTGATCATATGAGGGGGCGGCGAAGACCATGATGGCTTGCGGCTCTCGGCCCAGGCGCTGCTGGATCTCGGTCACAAGGTGTCGCGCCGCTTGACGCCCGTCCGTCACGCGCGTGGATGCTGCCGCAGTCTTCATAATTAGTCCCACCGGGCCGCGGGCTCGGAACCGGCCACTCAGCCAACGCCCATTAAAGGCTCAAGTTCCCTCTCGACGTCCTGCCATCGTCATGAGCCAACGCAGGATGTGGAACGTCCGCAATGGGGTCGAAAGCGAACCTTTGCTCGAGGCCCGAAAACGGACCCAAGCGAATGCCGCCTTTCCGCGGACTTAGGCGAACGACGAAACACCTCCCCTACCGGGCCGACGGCCCGGCCCCCTCTGGCGCTGCGCGCCACCGCGCCGCGGGTCTTTGCCTGGACCGGCGCGGTGGACGATCTCTGGGGCCTGGAGGCTCAGGAGTCGGACTGGTTCTCAGCGGACGCCTTGCCCGCCACCTTGAAGACGATCCTGGGCGAGGTCGGACATTTCTACGCGCCCCTGCTGATCGCAACGCCGAGGCCGTGCAGGCCGGCGCCGAGCAACTCGAGACCACCATCGACGGCCAGCCCTGGGTGCAGCAGCCGTTCCCCTACCAAGCCAAGCGCCTGATGTGGCTCGGGGGAGGAGTACGCCGTCCTTCCCGCTGCGGCGCGTGCCTCGGTGGATGCGGCGCTCGCCGGCGCCGGCTGTGAAGTCCTGGTTGGCGGCTAACGCATCGCCGGGCGTAGGCTAGGGTCCGGACCGCAGAGGACCGAACCATGGATGCGCTGATCTACGAGCTGACCGCGGCCCTCGGGGCCGACGCCGTCCTGACTGGCGAGGCCGCGGCGGAGCGGGCGACCAGCCCGTGGACGCGGCTCGGCACGCCGCGCGCCCTGCTGCGTCCCAGGACCACCGAAGAGGTCTCCGCAGCGCTCCGCATCTGCCACGCGGCCGGCGCGCCGGTCAGCGCCTGGGGCGGCAAGACCGGCCTGGTAAGCGGCGCCCGGGCCGAGGGCGAGATCGCGCTCTCGCTCGACCGGATGAACGCCATCGAGGAGATCGACACGGTCGGGACGACCATGACCGTCCAGGCCGGTTGCGTGTTGCAGACCGCTTGTGAAGCGGCCGAGGCGACGGGGCTGATGCTGCCGCTGGACCTTGGCGCGCGGGGCTCGGCGACGATCGGCGGCAACATCGCCACCAACGCCGGCGGCAACCGGGTGCTGCGCTACGGCATGATGCGCGACATGGTGCTGGGCGTGGAGGCGGTGCTGGCCGACGGCACGGTGGTCTCTTCGATGAACCACCTGATGAAGAACAACACCGGCTATGACCTGAAGCAGCTGTTCATCGGCTCGGAAGGCACCCTGGGGATCGTCACCCGCGCGGTGCTGCGCCTGCGCACCCGGCCGGTCAGCCAGGACACTGCCCTGGTCGCGGTCGAGACCTTCGAACAGCTCCCCGCCCTGCTGCATTTCCTCGACCGCAGGCTGGGCGGCACGCTCTCGGCCTTCGAGGTGATGTGGGCCGAGTTCTACGAGCTGGTCACCACCGAACCCGCGAAGGG
>JAYUBY010000051.1:0-7389 GCA_043740635.1 Alphaproteobacteria bacterium | reverse complement strand
TTCATGGCCAAGTGGCCATTCAGTTGCTTTACTCGCCCGATACAGCTGCAAGGGGCTCGCGCAAATCCATAAGTTCTGCTTTTGTTCTTTCCTTGGTTCTGTACGGAGGCGGACATGGCGGACGGCGCAACGCATCGGCTCCAGAGCGCTTGGCCGGCATGGCCGAGGCTCAGCCAGGCGCTGGCGGCACGGTCGAGCCTGTGGGCGGTCTGCCGATGTGGGCGCGAGGCGTCGATCGATCCCGAACTCTGGATCGGCCAAGGACTCGCGCGGCAAGCGACCGCGCATCTGGAGGCGCGCCTGAGGTGCCTCTGCGGCGCACGCCGCGCGCGGTTGGAAATCCGCGGCCTCGCTGAGGCGCCGCAGGGCGCGACCGGCGGAATCTACGTCTTCCGTTAAGCTGGAGTCGGCTCGGCGAACATTGGCGTCGAACGGTAGATCACCAGTTCTTCCTCGGTCATTTCGGTCGGAACATCGGCGAAGAGCGGGGTCGACAGGTAACGCTCGCCAGTGTCCGGCAGCATGGCCAGGATGTTGGCGCCCTTTGGCGCAGACGCGGCGACCTGGAGGGCTCCAGCGAAAGTAGCCCCGGAGGTGATGCCGCAAAAGATGCCCTCCTTCTTCGCCAAGTCCTGGCTGTGGCGCAGGGCCTCAGGTCCGGGGATCGCCAGAAGCTGGTCGATCAGGTGCTGATCGACCGCATCGCCGGTCAGCTTGCCGATGAAGTCCGGTGTCCAACCCTGCATGGGGTGCGGCTTCCAGGCGGGGTGGCCGGCGGCAGGTGTGCCGTCGGCGTTATAGGCCTGCGACGCGCCGCTCGCGACCAAGGCTGCGTCAGAGGGCTCGCAGACGATGATCTTGGTCTTCGGGCTCTTGTCGCGGAGAACGCGCCCAACGCCCTTTAGCGTGCCCCCGGTGCCGTACCCCGTCACCCAGTAGTCGAGCTGTTCGTCTTGGAAATCGCGTAGGATTTCCGGCGCAGTGGTCTTCGAGTGATAGTCCGCGTTGGCTTCGTTTTCGAACTGGCGGGTCATGAACCAGCCGTGCGCCTTGGCGAGTTCGACGGTTTTTTTGACCATGCCCGTCGCTCGATGGGCGGCGGGACTTAGCAACACCTTGGCGCCCAGGAACCGCATCAGCCGGCGCCGCTCGACCGAGAAGCTGTCGGCCATGACCACGACCAGAGGGTAGCCTTTGGCAGCGCAGACCATGGCCAGGCCAATGCCGGTGTTACCACTGGTAGCCTCAATCACTGTCTGGCCGGGTTTCAGCTCGCCGGAACGCTCCGCGGCCTCAATGACGCCCAGCGCCAGACGATCCTTGACCGAACCAAGCGGATTGAACGCCTCGACCTTGACGTAGAGGTTCACGCCTTCGGGCGCGAGCCGGTTGATCCGTACGACCGGCGTATTTCCGATGGTGCCGAGGATGCTGTCGTATCTGGCCATCTGGCCCTCCGTCGATCGCGTGGCTAACAGGAGGCGCGGCATCGCGCCCGAGTCAATCGAACACGGGTCTTGAGCCTGGGGGCCCGTCAGGGTCAAGGTGGCGCCAGGCCAAATCTAGGGGGTGATTGTGACACTTGGGGTGATTGGATCCGGCTTCGGCCGCACAGGGACCATGTCCCTCAAGCTCGCGCTGGAGCAGCTGGGCGTAGGGCCCTGCTATCACATGATCGAGGTGTTCACGAATCCGGCAGCCCCGGACTTGTGGTTCGAGGCCGCGCAAAGCCCCGCAACCGCCAATTGGGACAGGATATTCAGCGGCTACAATTCAACGGTGGATTGGCCGAACGCCACCTTCTACAAGGAGTTGGCGGCCGCCTATCCGAACGCAAAGGTGGTCCACACCGAGCGCGACGCGGAAGCCTGGTTCGAGTCAACCCAGGCCACGATATTCGCTGACCGTGGCGAGATGGATCCTAAAGCACCCTTTCCGCGAATGCTCAGGAAGGTGGTCTTCGAGCTGTTCGACGGGCGCATGCACGACAAGGATCATCTGATCTCGGTCTACAAAGCGCACAATGCCGAAGTGCGCGCCGCGATCCCGGCAGATCGGCTGCTGGTCTATCACGTGGCTGACGGCTGGCCGCCCTTGTGCAATTTCTTGGGCTTGCCGATCCCGGATGGGCCGACTCCCAAGGTCAATTCCCGAGAGGAATTCGGCGCGCACATCGCGGCCGACGTTCAAAAATTGATGAACTAGCGCCCGCCGCCGCCCGTAATTTCCTTGATCAGGCCCTGCACTGGCGCCTTGCCGCCAGCGCCCCAGACCACCTTAAGGAAGGCCAGCGTGCGGCCAGCCGCATCTTCGAACTTCCATTCGCAATCGTCGATACGGCAGCTGTCGAAGATCGGGGGCTCGCCGCCCGAATAGACTAGGCGGCAATCGCGGAACTCGCAGGACGAGAAAGTCTCGCCATCGAGGATCACCGTCTCGTGGTTGTATATCGCCCCGCTTGCCATGCCTCAGGCCTGATCCTCGTCGGAGGAGTCGCCGGGCTGCTCACCGCCAGCGTCAGTGCGACTGCGTTCGCGGGCTTCGGCCTTGGCCCGGGCCTTCTCGGCGACCTTTGCCGCCTTTTGCCGTTCGCGCTCCATGCGCTCAAAAGGATAATTGGGCTTGCGCGCCATGAAATAATCTCCGTCGAAGGGGAAAGGCGGGGCGCGAGCCGAGCCGGCGAGCAGGCCTCTTACACCAAAATTGCCTCGCGGCGCATCCCGGTCTTGGCAGAAGACGTAGGCGGCGCCCGCCAAGGGATAGCAAGGCCGCTCACCAGTCCCCATCTTCGCGGCGAGGACACATGTCTGGAGGATCCCTTGGCTTCCGAGAATTCGGCCGCACCGGCCGGTGAAACCGTCGTTGTGGACGAGACGCGGCTTGGCCGGTTCCAGGTCGAGGCGCGAGTAGGATCCACCGCTATCCTCGTCGATGAGCCGGTGGCGCTCGGCGGACTTGGCAGCGGCCCAAACCCATTCGATCTTCTGAGCGCTGCGCTGGGCTCATGCACCTCTATGACGATCCGGCTCTATGCCGAGCGAAAGGCCTGGCCTTTGTCCCGCGTCCGCGTGCGGGTCTCACACCATCGCGGCAGCTTGCAGGCGCGCGATACCTTTGGTTTGGAAATCTGTCTGGAGGGCGAGCTCGACGAGATGCAGCGTGAGCGTCTGATGGAGATTTCACAGCGCTGCCCGGTGCATTTGACGCTTGAGCGAGGTGCAGATGTCGCATCCATCCTTGCGCCATCCGCAGCGCGCCTCGGCGATGAGACCAAGACCGAAGGCGAACATATGAAATCCATGGAGGAAGCCTGCGAACGTTGACGACCGCCGGTACTTCGCGGCGATACAATTCAAAAGCTGCTCTGGCCGACGATCGAGCCTGAGGACGGTGAGCGTCGGTGGCGTCCATGACCATGGGGAGGCCAGTCGCGCGCGATCGCGCGGCTCTACGGTCGACTACGACTGATGTGTGTCATTTGCCGTTTCAGCCATGCCATCAGGCGGCAAGATACACGGGATTTTTTGCCAAGGACTTCGATGTTCTTCAACAACTCGCGTGCGCAGGCGGCCTTGAGGCCCTATCTGCCCTGCGACATTTTCAACGTCTTGCAGTGCGACCCAGCTGGGCTGTTGGACGAACCTACAATTATGCTAACCCAACCCGCTTCTGTTTGAGCGATCCCGGAGTCTTCGGATGTACGACGCGCCTGCCCCAACTTTGAGCGAAGCCGAGATTCGCAACCTAGACGCCCAATACTGCTCCTGGGGGGACACAGTTCACTATGTGGATCAGCCGAAGGTCTTCGACAGTTGCGAAGGCGCGTACATGTACGACGCCGACGGACGGGCCTACCTCGATCTCCAGATGTGGTACTCGACCGTCAACTTCGGTTACAAGAACCCGCGCATAAATGCCGCCGCACACCGCCAGCTGGACCGGCTGCCCCAAGCGGCCTCGCAACACCTGCATCGTGGAAAGGTTGAGCTAGCAGCGCTGATCGCGCGCGACGCCGAGGCTAAATTCGGCGCCAAAGGTCGGGTGCATTTCAACGTCGGCGGCGCCCAGGCCGTGGAAGACAGCCTCAAGCTCGTCCGCAACGCCAGCAATGGCAAAGGCCTGATGTTCGCCTTCCAGGGCGGCTACCACGGCCGCACCCTCGGCGCCTCGGCGATCACCTCGTCCTATCGCTACCGTCGGCGCTACGGACACTTCGACCGCGCTCATTTCGTAGAATTCCCCTACGCTTTCCGTGGCCCTAAGGGCATGAGCAAGGAAGAGTATGGCGAAAAGTGCGTCCGCGATTTCGCACGGCTGTTCGAAAGCGAGTTCCACGGCGTCTATGACGTGAAGGCCAAGGAGGCAGAATACGCCGCTTTCTACGTCGAGCCGATCCAGGGCACCGGCGGCTATGTAATCCCGCCGAAGAACTTCTTCATCGAGCTCAAAAAAGTCCTCGACCAGTATGGCATCCTGATGGTGGTCGACGAGGTGCAGATGGGCATCTACCGGACCGGCAAACTGTGGGCGATCGAGCATTTCGGGGTGAACCCCGACGTTCTCATTTTCGGCAAGTCGGTGACCAATGGGCTCAATCCACTATCTGGGATTTGGGCGCGGGAAGAGCTGATCAATCCCACAATCTTCCCGCCGGGCTCAACGCACTCGACGTTCAACGCCAACCCGATGGGCACTGCGGTCGCGCTGGAAACCCTGCGCATGGCCACCGAGGGCGACTATGAGCGCACGGTCGCCGAAAAGGGCGCCTACTTCCTTGAGGGCCTGAAGGAGCTGCAGACCCGTTGGCCGCAGATTGGAGACGTTGACGGCCTGGGCCTGGCGCTGCGCTGCGAGCTCTGCGAGGCCGATGGCTTCACGCCCGACAAGGCGCTGATGGACCGGATGGTGGCCGAGGGCCTGAAGGGCGACCTGGAAGTCGATGGCCGGAAGATGGGTCTGATCCTCAACGTGGGCGGCTACCACAAGAACGTCATCACGCTTGCCCCGTCGCTGGAGATCACCACTCAAGAGATCGACCTCGCCATGCAGCTGTTGGACCAACTCCTGGCCCGCTGCACGCGCGACTGACCGTGCGTCCGCTGATCCTTCAGCTCGACGATGCCCTGGAGCATCAGCCGACGCTCTCACAGGCGGTCCTGGCCGAAGGCGGACAAGCCCTGGGCGCGCGGGACCTGGGACCCGCCCTGCGGCTCTGGGCCCGAGCGTCAACCTTGGAGGCGTTGCGCGAGCGGCTTGGCGAGATCACCACGTCTCCCGCCGAGGGCCTGCTGGTCTTTGCAGGCTCTGGCGATTTCCACCATGTCACGCCGCTATTTATCGAGCGGGCGGCAGCTGCGGCCGGCGAGCCGCTCACGATCCTGCATTTCGACAACCACCCCGATTGGGTGCGCCATACCCGCGGGAGGCACTGCGGCTCCTGGGTCGGGCACGCAGCCCGGCTGCCCGGCGTAGCCAAGATCATCACCATCGGGGTCTGCAGCCCTGACATCGGCCGCAAGGGCTCACGACGCGGCGACCTGGCGTTGATCGGTGAGGACCGCCTGGACCTCTACGCATGGCAGGCGCCGGACGGAGGCGATGACGTGACGCTTGAAGGGCGCAGTTGGCCAACCATTGCGGCGCTGGGCGAGGCCGCGTTCATCGCGCGGTTGGCGGCGGAGATCCCGACCCGAGGCCTCTATGTCACCGTCGATAAGGACGTGCTGGCCGCCGACGGTGCGGTGACCAACTGGGACCAGGGGCGCGCAAGCGTTGATTTCCTGATCGCGGCGATCAAGGCGGCGGCCGATGGTCGGCGCATTCTCGGCGCCGACGTCGTTGGCGACTGGTCGAGTCCGATTTATGGCGACGGGCCGGTGGCACGGATGTTGAAGCAGAGCGAGGCCATGCTCGACCAACCCTGGGCGCGTCCCGAACCTGCCGCCGCTAGCGCGCTGAACGAAGCTGTGAATCTGCGCCTGCTCGGCATGTTCTCGGATCTTGCGGCATGAAAGGCGCAAAACTCAAAGCGCCGCGGGACTTGAGCTTTCGGCTGCGCGGAACTCTCGGAAAAGCCGTGTTGCTCGTCCACGGCATGACCGGCGCGCCGGGCGAGATGAAGGTCTTGGCCAAGCGGCTGCATCGTCGCGGGTTCTCGGTGGCCGCGCCCATGCTGGCTGGACACGGCTTCGACGAGGCGACCCTCCTAAAGACCGGTTGGCGAGACTGGCTCGGGACGGTTCGCACGGAGTTCGAGCGCCTAAGCGTCGACCACGACGAGGTCTATATCGCTGGGATCTGCGTCGGGGGAGCCTTGGGCGTGGCGCTGGCGGCCGAAGAGCCCGCTGTCGCCGGGACGGCGGTCTATTCGATGACCTATCGCTACGACGGCTGGAACATGAAGCGCTGGTATAGCGCCGTGACCCCGCTGATGCAGCCGTTCGCGAACCTGCCCCTGGTTCGGCGAATCAGCTTCGAAGAACCCTACCCGTTCGGCCTGAAGGATGAGCGGCTGCGGGACGGCACGGCACAAGCACAGGGCGCCGTGATCATCGGGGCGCTCGATCGCCTGCCATTCGGGTCCATGTGGGAAATGCACGACCTGGGCGACCACATCGACCGCGTAGGGCGATCCGTCCGCCAGCCGACGCTAATCGTTCACGCTCGCGACGACGACATGAGCGACCCGCGCAACGCCTACCGGCTGCAGCGCGCGCTGGGCGGGCCAACAGAGCTGCATCTGCTCGACGACTGCTATCATATGGTCCACGTCGACAAACAGCGCGACCTGGTTGGGGATCTGACCGCCGACTTTTTCGGAGCCCGCCCATCTATGCTGACGCGGCCTGCCCGGGTCGTCGAGACCGTCAATGCTTGAGGCCCACGTCGCGAGTTCGATCCACGAGATCGGCCTTGAGGCCTGGGACGCCTGCTCTCCCGGCCGGTTGGAAGGCTTCGACTATCTCGCCGCGGTCGAGGACTCCGGCCTGGCTGGGTTCCGCTGGCGCTATGTTATAATCACCGAAGACGGCCGCCCGCTCGCCGCGGCTCCTGGATTTCTCACAGACTACTCGTTGGACACGACACTGACAGACGCCGGCCGACGACTGGTGGCGGCAACCCGTCGTCTGGCACCGCGAGCCTTCACGCTTAGGCTGGCGTCGCTGGGATCACCATGCACCGAGAACGTTTGCCTTGGCATCGCCCCCGGCGAAACGCGTCGGGCAGAACTTATCACCCACCTGCTGACAGCCTTCGAAGACGAAGCCGCGGCGCAGGGTTGTTGGCTCCTGGCGCTCAAGGACGCCCCATCCGACGACTACGACCTGCGCGCGACAGCCCAACGCCTGGGCTACCAGCCGACCCCTGGGATGCCGGCGGCGGACCTGG
>JAYUBY010000050.1:0-3646 GCA_043740635.1 Alphaproteobacteria bacterium | reverse complement strand
GTTCGATCTCACCGCGCTTGCGCTCGGTGACGTTTTGGATGGCGCCCACGAGAGCCAATGGCGTGCCGATCTTGTCACGGATTAGTTCCGCCGAGGCCGATCCCCAGACCTCTCGGCCATCGCTGCGCTTGACGCGATACTCTGTCTGATACGGTCCCTCGCCGGCTTGATATTTGGCCCAGGCGTCCGCGGTGGCCTCTCGGTCCTCGAACGCCACGGAGCGATACGGGTCCTCCGAGAAACCTTCGTAGGTCAGAGGTTGTTCGAAAAAATCATCCTCCACACCCAGGCTAGTCAGCGTGCGCTTCTCGTAGTCGATTTCATAGACGTAGAGATTGGCTAGCCCGATCGCGATCCTGAGCCGCCGCTCGGCCGCCTCAGAACGCGCCAACGCAGACTTCATCTCGGCCATGATCTCGATGGTGCGTTTGTTCGCGCGGCTCCACCCCGAGACGGTCTTGTGCGTGCCGAAGGCAAGGAGCGCCAGCGTTGCGCACAGGCTCCCGAGACCAGCCAATACCCCGGCGGCTGGCCCGGGCCCAAACAGCGAAACTGTGGCTACAGCGACAGACAGGGTCGCCGGGCCAGCCATCGCCGCAAATATCCGCCAGGAGGTCCAGCCGAGCGCCACGCCGAGGGCGGTCACAGAAATCGCCGTCACAGCGACAAAGGCGAAACCGATCGAACTATGCGCCATGACAGTATAGACCAGAGGCGGTGCGAACCAGACGCACGTCCTAAGGAAGATGATCCAACTCAGCCGCGCCAGACCCTTGGTGGAGTCCGTTTCGGCCGCTGCCTGCAGCCAGTTTCGGTACAATTTTTGAGCGAGCCAATCAGCCACGCACAGGCTTACAGCCCAGATCAACCCGAGCGCCGGCGCGGCAATAAGGCCTAGCCCGACACCAGCGATGACGTTGAATATGGCATGCGCCCCGAAGGGAAATACCAGGGCCATTAGTGTCATTTGATAGGGCGTAAAATCCTGAATTATGTCGTCCCGCGACTGTTCAGACACCTGTTGACGCCCCCACCCATGCGCGCCGCCAACCGCGACATGCGCGGAGGCGGAATAGTTTGCGCTTCATCATGTATCGCGGTTCGTTAAGCTTCAGCCAACCTGACCCACAGTGCCCCTTTCCAGGCCAACCCACAGCGCGGGCGCGTCGGTTCAGAGATAGCAATCCCTCGGCGGAGGTCCGCTAACTTGTGCGGCGTGTTCACCAGATTGCGGAGCGTGGCCGCGAACATGTCATCGGCGTCGATGAGCTTTTGTCGACGCCTGCATAAATCGGGTGGGAATTCTTGCTTGGCTGTGGTCGGCGCGCTGGGTTTGCACCGCATCGTTACTGCTTAGCCTGGCATGTCGGGTGTCAAGCTTGGCCGTTAGTCTTCGCGAGGACCTTCCTCGGAGCATGGGACAGGCTCTCGACCGAGTAAGGTTTATGAAGCAACTCGTAGCCAAAGGATCCTTCCCCGGCCAACACGTCGCTGTAGCCGCTGGTCAAGACGACCGGGAGACCCGGAAAACGTCGGCGGATTTCCTGCCCAAGCTGCAGTCCATCCATGCCCGGCATGACAATGTCGCTGAACACCAGATCAATCCGGGTGGGATGCTCGTCGAGAAGCCTCAGCGCATCGATGGCGTTGGATGCGAACAGCGTCTGAAAGCCGAGATCGTTCAGCAGCTCCGTGGAAAACTCGCCCACCTGGGCGTTGTCCTCGACGACCAGGATGCAGCCACGCTCGAGCGCCTCGCTTTCCGACTCGGAACGTCGCTCCACAGCCTGGGCCAACTTGTGGGTGCGCGGCAGATACAAGGTGAACGTCGCGCCCTCCCCCGCTGCTGTTTCAACTGTGACCTCGCCGCCTGACTGGCGCACGAAGCCGTAGACTTGCGACAAGCCCAAGCCGGTTCCCTGCCCGACGCCCTTGGTCGTGAAAAACGATCCGAAGATCTTAGCGACCTTGTCGCTGTCGATGCCAGGTCCGCTGTCCTTGACCGAGACGGCTACAAACCCAGCCTCGCAGGTAAGTTTTTCGTCTGGCGGGCGCTGAACGTGGCGCAGGCTGATGCACAAAAGCCCCTCGCCGCCCCTGGCGTCGCGCGCGTTGGCAGCGAGGTTCACCAACGCGGTCTCGAACTGGCTAGTATCGGCCTCGATGATAAGGGGCCGATCTTCCATTTCCAGGGTCAGGACAATCCGCCCACCGAGCACCGACCCCAGCGTGTCGGCAACAGCTCGCAGCCTTTCCACGACATCGAAGGCGACAGGCGACAGCGCCTGGCGCCGGGCAAAGGCTAACAGCTACCCGGTAAGCTTTGCCGCGCGATCGGCCGTGTCGGAGATAGCATCGACATAGCGCCGCCGGCGCTCTTCACTCCAGTCGCGCCTGCGCAGGAGATCGGCGGATGACCGGATCACGGTCAGCAGGTTGTTGAAGTCATGCGCCACGCCGCCAGTCAGCTGCCCGATGGCTTCCAACTTCTGCGACTGCCGGAGCGCTTCATGGGCGGTCGCGAGTTCGCGGGTCCGGGACTCGACCTCGCGTTCGAGCTCTGCGCGCGAGCCTGTGAGAACGTCCCGCGCGTCGATGATATCCTGGATGTCCGTGCAGGTTCCATACCAGCGCGTGATTACCCCGTTCGCGTCGCGCACAGGCTGAGCGCGTCCGAGTACCCAGCGGTGCACCCCCGACCGATGTCGAAGCCGATACTCGATATGGTAGGAATTTCCGCTTGCCAGACACGATCGCCACACGGCCCAAGCACGCTCCTGATCGTCGGGATGGAACATGCCGTTCCACGCTTCGCCATCAGTCGAGCCTTGCGGAACGCCGGTGAAATCGTACCAGCGCTGATTGTAGTAGTCGTGGAAGCCGTCAGGCAGCGTCGACCAGATCATCTGGTCAATGGAGTGGACAACGGCCTGGTGGCGTTCGTCCGCCGCTCTCAGAGCGTCTTCGGCTTCGACGTGGTCAGTCCCCTGAGCGACGGTCCCGAAGACTTCACCGTTCAAGTCGGTAATCGGCTGATAGACGAAATCGAGGAACCGCCGCCGCAAGGTAGTCCCATCGGAGATCAGGATTGGAGCGCGGCGCGCGGTATAGGCCTCGCCGGTCCGATAAACCCGGTCTAGATGTTCGAAGAAACCCTGGCTCTCCGCCTCAGGTACAGCCTGACTGACAGGTAAGCCGACAAGCTCCCGCGTCCCCATCATCGTCTGGTAGGCTTGGTTGACGAATTCGAAGATGTGGTCCGGTCCGCGCAGCATCGCCATGAAGCTTCGGGCTTGTTGGAACATCTGTTCCAGGCGAAGTTTCCCGGCTTGATACCGGCGTTCGGCCGTCACGGTTTCCGTGGTTTCGGCGCAAACCACCAGTACGCCGCCCACGCCTGTCGGCGATTGTGGATCATCGATCGGATCGAAGCTGTAGGTCCAGTAGACATCCTCTCGCTGGCCGTTGCGAGTTATTGGCACGAGATGGTTAGAGCCGGCCCGGGGAATTTGGACGGTTGGGTAAGTGGAGTTTCTGCCTGAAGGCGGCGAGAATGCCGCGGCTCAGGAGAAGCTGTGACGAAACGGACGAGACGGAACCACACGCCGGCCTTCAAGGCGAAGGTGGCGCTTGCGGTGCTGAAGGG
>JAYUBY010000049.1:0-5741 GCA_043740635.1 Alphaproteobacteria bacterium | reverse complement strand
TTCAAGATTAGCGTGAAGGCTTCTGACGTCTTTTTGACCGTGGCGGCCTACCAACTCCTGTCCGAAGCCATCGATTGCCCGCTACACCTAGGCGTCACCGAGGCCGGTTCGCTGCGGACCGGCGCCATCAAATCCTCGATCGGCATGGGTTCAATGTTGTGGGCCGGCATCGGTGACACGGTTCGTGTATCCCTGGCTGCGGATCCGGTGGAAGAGATCAAGGCCGGGTTCGACATCCTCAAATCGCTGGGCCTGCGTCACCGAGGCGTCAACATCATCGCCTGCCCCTCCTGCGCGCGGCAGGGCTTCAATGTGATCAAGACAGTCGAGTCTCTAGAGGAACGGCTGGCCCATGTGTCAACGCCCCTGTCACTGTCGATCATCGGCTGTGTGGTCAACGGTCCGGGCGAGGCTCTGTTCACCGACATCGGCTTCACCGGCGGCGGCAAGGGCGCAGGCATGGTCTACCGCGCCGGCAAGGCGGATCACAAGATGGACAACGACAGGATGCTAGACCACATCGTCGAACTGGTTGAGGCGCGCGCCGCCGAAATCGAGGCTGCTGCGGTGGCCACGCTCCAAGCCGCGGAGTAGGCGTCGTTAGGCTAACGCTGGCAAAACTCTGCGCTGTTAAACAGTTCAGTTAACTAAAACTCAGATCCCAGTATTCCAGTCCGGCCGGAATAGAATGAAAGCACACGCTGAAGCTCGATCGCATGGAAGGCACGTGCTTGCGGGCCCGTCGGGTCGCCAGAAAAGACGCCCAGCGTCTGGGCCGCCAAAAAGAAGCCGCGGGCGGGAATGCCGGGCCACGCCTTGCTCACGCAAAGGACAGCCAACATCGGGCGGCCGGCGGCGACGTCAGCCTTCATGAGGGTCTCGAGTGCCTCACCGATCCTATGAATTGTTTGCGGCGGTGTAAGTCCGAGGCGATCGGCGAGCTCTTTATACGTCGTGGGTTTCCCGGTCTGGGCCTGATCTATGAGGGCGCGGCAGAGACGTTCTATCAACATTCAACTCCCATCAAGCTCCTCGCTCCCGGGCCGCTCTCGCCAACGGCCTCTCCGCCCGTCGGGGCGATAAGGAAGGTCCATCGATTTGGCCCTGTTCACGTAAGATAATGACGGAGTCAGCGTAGTTTTAAAGGGAAAGTCCAGAGAGACGGTTTCGGAATTTGCAGCCATCGTATTGTAAATACGATACTTAATACTATTTATTATCTTATATACTTAACCATTTCCTACGATTTGTTCAAACAACGTCTGCGCGCCGGACCTGTGATCCGCCCGCAGGTGGAAGCCATTGTTCATGCTCAGCATGCCGTCGGCGACGTGGCACTTACGGTTCCGGCGATGAAGCCGCCGCCGAGCACGCGGGTGGGGGCTTCGGGGGCGTAGAGGACGCAAGCTTGGCCAGGGGCGACACCTTCCTCGCAAGTGTCGAAGGCCACCCCAGGAGCGCCGTCCATCAGAGTCAGGCGGCCGGGGACCGGCTCGCGGGTAGAGCGGACGCGCGCCAGCACCGGACGCGCGGCGGCGCATGCGGTCTCGATCGAAGACCCGTCCAACCAGTTGGTTTCCTTGAGCCTCAGGACGGATGTCAGCAGCGTCTCGCGGGGCCCCACGATCACCTGGTGCTTCGCCGCGTCGATCTTGACGACGAACAGCGGATCACCCACCGCCACGTTCAAGCCCCGGCGTTGGCCGACGGTATAGCGGGTTACGCCTTCATGGGCGCCCAATACCCGGCCGTCCACGTGGACAATCTCTCCCGGTACCGCGCCCTGCGGACGCAGGCGGTCGATCACCGTGGTGTAGCGGCCCTCTGGCACGAAGCAGATGTCCTGGCTGTCGGGCTTGTCGGCCGCGGCCAAGCCCAGTTCCGCGGCGGCAGCGCGCACCGCAGGCTTGAGTAAGCTTCCCAAGGGAAAGCGCAAATAGGCCAACTGCTCCGGCGTGGTGGCGAACAAAAACCAGCTCTGGTCGCGTGCCTGATCGGCGGCGCGGTGCAGCTCGGGACCGTGGGCCCCGAGCTCGCGGCGCACATAGTGACCGGTGGCCATGGCCTGGGCGCCTAGATCGCCGGCGACGCCAAGCAGATCGCGGAACTTCACCGTCTGATTGCAGCGGATGCAGGGGACCGGCGTCTCGCCCCGCAGATAGGCGTCGGCGAACTCCTCGATTACCTGCTCTTTGAAGCGGCTTTCGTAATCCAGCACATAATGCGGGATGGATAGCGCTTCGGCGGCGGTTCGCGCGTCATGGATGTCCTGGCCCGCGCAGCAGGCGCCCTTTTTCTGGACGGCGGCGCCATGGTCGTAAAGCTGCAGGGTTACACCGACCACATCGTAACCGGCCTTGGCGAGCAGGGCTGCGGTGACGGTAGAATCCACCCCGCCCGACATGGCCGCGACGATCCGCGCGCCGGCCGGCAGGCGGACCGCCTCGCGCACGGCGTGGATCAGGCCGTCGGGAGCCTCACGTAGCAGATGGGCGGACGCGTTCATCTGCGCGATATAGCGGTTCGGACTGCGATTTGCGAGGCGACGGAACTCCTAAGAAAGCCATACCTCGCTCGCTGCCTCAACCAATTAGCGCCAGCCAAACCAGGGCCCGCTTCAATGCCGGTCCACACAAACTCAAGCGACCGACACCCGCGGCAGCTTGTAACTGACCAACTGCCGCGCCGAATCGCGCTCTTCGACCTCGATGTCGAAGCTTTGCGCCAAGCGATCGATGACGACCTGCACCAACACCTCGGGCGCTGAGGCGGTGACACCGACGCTGCGGGCAGCGACGAGCCAACCCATGTCGAGGCTATCCGCATCGTCGTTCAGATAGGCCCTGGCGCCCACGCGTCGGCCCTCCTCAACCAGGCGGACCGAGTTGGAAGATTGGTTGCTGCCCAGCAGCAGCACGTCGCTGTCCACCGCCAAGGCCTTCACCGCCTCCTGGCGATTGGTGGTCGCGTAGAAACGCCGAAGGCGGCGAACGGCGGTTACTGGCGCTTGACGTCCTCGCGACGGCCCATCCGTCCACTGATAGCATCGCACGGTGAGCATGCCCGACCGTCCTCGCCGCATCTGGGTCACCAGCATCCTGCCCCTCTATGCGGCGCAGCCGACCGAACGGGTGGCGGCGCTGGGGCGTCTGCGCCGGTGATCGCGGCCGTGCTGGAAGCGCCGTTCGAGTCGCATGTCGCCATCGACCTGACCGGGATCGACGACCTGGCCTTCACCAGCCGGCTCACCGCCGTCGAGGGCTTCTTCGCCGAACTCACAAAGCGAGGGCTCAAGCAAAGCTTGGTCCGATCAATCGTCGACCTTCAAGCACCGTAAACTGCTTCCTCGCCGAAGCTAGCGGCGACCCCAGACCCTTCAGCTGGACCGCTGATCCAGACGAAATCAGCGCCGCCGTCACGCGCGGCGCCAAGGGTTTGCCCTGCTTGCAGTTGGGGGCATCGTGCCTGGACCCGCCGACCGACGGTTCGTCCCCGCGCAATAGTTTCGATTCGCTATTGACGGATATTCCGTGCTTTTGGTATCGCACTGCATAATTCCGCGAAGCACGCCTTTGAAGACTTGGCCTTAAGTCCTAGCCGGAGCACCGATTTGCGAGTCGTCCTGGCCCAGCCCCGCGGTTTTTGCGCCGGCGTCGTGCGCGCGATCGACATTGTCGAGCGCGCGCTCGAAAAGTATGGCCGCCCAGTCTATGTGCGGCACGAGATCGTACACAACCATCATGTGGTGGAAAAACTGAAGCGCAAGGGCGCTATCTTCGTCGAGGAGCTGGACGAGGTGCCGCCAGGCGCCCACACCGTTTTCAGCGCCCATGGCGTGGCCCAGTCGGTGATCGATCAGGCCAAGACACGCGGCCTGCCCGTGCTGGACGCCACCTGTCCGTTGGTCTCCAAGGTGCACATGCAAGGCAAGCGCTACGTCTCGCGCGGCCGCACCCTGATCCTGATCGGCCATGCCGGCCATCCGGAGGTCGAGGGCACCATGGGCCAGGTCGGCGCGCCAGTGCATCTCGTTTCCACCGAGGCCGATGTTGGTCAACTCAAGATCAGCAACGACACCCCGACCGCCTATGTCACTCAAACCACGCTTAGCGTCGATGACACCAAGGGTGTGATTGCGGCATTGAAGAAGCGGTTTACCGACATCACCGGACCCGACACCTCGGACATCTGCTACGCGACCCAGCACCGCCAGTCCGCCGTGCGCGACCTATGCAAGGTGTCGGACATAATCTTGGTCGTGGGCGCCGCCAACAGCTCCAACTCCAATCGCCTTCGCGAGATCGGCGTCGAGGAAGGCCTACCCAGTTATCTGATCGCCGACGGCGACGAGCTGGATCCGAAATGGGTCGAAGGCGTCGCCACCATCGGCTTGACCGCCGGGGCCTCGGCCCCGGAAGAATTGATCCAGAGCGTAATCAACGCGCTTCGTCACCTGGGCGAGGTTGAGGTCAGCACAATGAACGGTGTCGTCGAGAATATCGAATTTAGCCTGCCAGCGGCGCTTCGCCCGCTCGCCACTGCAATCGCATAGTCGTTTCGAAAGAGGAGCACGGCCTTGGGAATTCCCCTACAGCAGGCGGCGCGGATCGGGGCCTATGTGGCCAAACAGACCCTCATGCGCAACAAGCGCTATCCCTTGGTGCTGATGTTGGAGCCGCTGTTTCGCTGCAACCTGGCCTGCGCCGGCTGCGGCAAGATCGATTATCCGGATTCGATCCTCAACCAACGCCTGAGCTATGATCAGTGCATGCGCGCGATGGACGAGTGCGGCGCCCCGGTTGTGTCAGTCGCCGGCGGCGAGCCGCTGCTGCACCACGACATGCCCAAGATCGTCAAGGGATTTCTGGCTAAGAAGAAGTTCGTCATTCTTTGCACCAACGCGGTGCTGTTGATGAAGAAGATCGACCAGTACGAACCGAGCCCGGACTTCACATGGTCCATCCACCTGGACGGCGACAAGGCGATGCACGACAAGTCGGTCTGCCTGGACGGTGTCTATGAAAAGGCTGTCGAAGCGATCAAGCTGGCCAAGTCCAAGGGCTTTCAGGTCAGCATCAACTGCACCCTGTTCAACGATGCCGAACCCGAGCGCGTCGCCCAGTTCTTCGACGATATGAATGCGATCGGCCTGGACGGCATGACCGTCTCGCCAGGCTACGCCTATGAGCGGGCGCCGGACCAGGAACACTTCCTAAACCGCGAAAAGACCAAGCAGTTGTTCCGCGGCATCCTGGCGCGTGGCAAGGGTGGCAAGGCCTGGCCGTTCAGCCAGTCGACCTTGTTTCTGAGCTTCCTGGCCGGCAACGAGACCTATCACTGCACGCCCTGGGGCAACCCTACGCGCACGGTGTTCGGCTGGCAAAAGCCCTGTTACCTGCTGGGCGAAGGTTACGCCAAGACCTTCCGTGAGCTGATGGACGACACCGAGTGGGACAATTACGGCGTCGGCAACTACGAAAAATGCGCCAACTGCATGGTCCATTCGGGCTTCGAAGCCACCGCGGTGATGGACGCCGCCGCGCATCCGCTCAAGGCGCTGATGGTCAGCATCCGCGGCGTGCGCACCGAAGGGCCGATGGCCAAGGACATCCCGCTGGATAGGCAGCGCCCGGCCGAAGAGGTGTTCTCAGGTCACGTCGAGCGCATGGTGGCAGATCTAGCCAAATCCAAGCCTCCGTCTAAGAAAGTGATCGCAGCGGAGTAGGTCGCCAAAACCCTTT
>JAYUBY010000048.1:0-2647 GCA_043740635.1 Alphaproteobacteria bacterium | reverse complement strand
CGTGCTCAAGGCGTGGACGCAGCCTTCGTTGCAATCGGAGAAAACGAGCTTCGCCAAAACCTCGCCATTGCGATGCGGGACTTAGGCTTCGAACTCGTCAACGCAATCAGTCCCGCCGCGACCCTTTCACCAAGCGCCAAGCTTGGACGCGGTGTGGCGATCATGGCCGGAGCAGTGATCAACGCCGAGGCTGAAATCGGCGATCTTTCGATCATCAACACCGGCGCCCTTGTCGACCATGACGTCCAAGTGGGTGAGGCCGCTCACGTCGCGCCAGGCTGCGCAATCGCAGGCAATGTCGCCATTGGAGAGCGGGCCTTCATTGGCGTGGGAGCTCGTCTGCTTCCGGGGATTACAATCGGCGAAGACGCCACGATTGGCGGCGGGGCCTGCGTCACCCAAGACATTGCCGCGCGCGCGACTGCTGTTGGGGTTCCCGCGCGGGTGATCTCCACCATGACCCGGGTTCAGAGGTGAGTGAGCTTCCTAGAATTCCGGTGGCAGCACCTTCCCTGATCGGTCGGGAGGCCGAGTACGTCCAAGAGTGCATGACCTCGACCTGGATTTCGTCGATCGGCCGGTTCATCGACGAGTTTGAACAGGGCTTTGCAGACTTCTGTGGCGTCAAGCACGCGGTGGCCTGCAACAACGGCACGACCGCGCTGCATCTTGCGCTCGTGGCACTTGGCGTTGGGCCAGGCGACGAAGTGATCGTCCCTACCCTCACCTATATCGCCAGCGCCAACGCGGTGACCTATTGCGGAGCGACGCCGGTCTTCATCGATAGCGACGAATCCACGTTCAACCTAGACCCTGCAAAGCTTGAGGCGCTGATTACGCCTCGCACCCGTGCCATTATGCCGGTCCACCTCTATGGCCATCCGGCCGACATGGATCCGATCCGCGAGGTGGCAAGCCGACACGGCCTTTGGGTGGTCGAAGATGCCGCCGAAGCCGTAGGCGCGCGCTACAAGGGCGCCAGGACCGGCGCGCTCGGAGACTGTGGGGTGTTCAGTTTCTTCGGAAACAAGATCATCACCACCGGCGAAGGCGGCATGGTTACGACCGACGACGATGAACTCGCCAAACGCCTTCGGCTCTATCGAGGTCAGGGCATGGACCCTGAGCGTCGCTATTGGTTCCCAGTCATCGGCTACAACTACCGCATGACCAACATCGCCGCTGCGATTGGCCTGGGCCAGCTCGAGCGGATCGAAGACCACCTTGCAGCCCGCAAGCGGGTTGCCGAGACCTACGCGCAGCGATTGGCGGGTGTTGCTGGGCTTTCCCTCCCCAAGAGCGAGCCTTGGGCTGAGCACGTCTACTGGATGTACACCGTGCTCTTGGAGCGGACAAACCGCTCACGAGACGAGATCATGGCCTCGCTTGAGCGCGCGGGGATCGAGACCCGACCAGTGTTCTACCCGCTACACACGCTGCCGCCGTACGAAGCCATGGCCAAGGGTGAATACCCTCACGCGCTCTCCATCGGAGAGAGGGGCCTTAACCTGCCGACCTATTCGGCGCTCAGGGACGAAGACATCGATCGTGTTGTCGAGGCCCTTAGCCAGGCCTTGGGTTGAGCGATTGCGGATCATCCTTGCGTCGACTTTTGTGCCCTTCGTCAATGGGGGGGCACGGTTCATCGTTGAGTGGCTCGAGGAAAAGCTCACGGCGCATGGCCATCAGGTCGAGCGGTTCTATTTCCCGTTCATCGAAACGCCGGACGATCTCCTCACCCAGACGGCCGCCCTTCGCCTCGTCGACCTGACCCAGTCGTGCGACCGCCTCGTTGCGTTTCGCCCGCCGGCCCACGTCCTGCGACATCCCAGGAAGTTCCTGTGGTTCATCCATCATATCCGCGCCTACTACGACCTTTGGGAGACCGAGTTTGCGCCGGTCCACACGCCGCGTGAAAAGGCGCTCCGCGCGGCGCTCCACCATTTGGACACCAATGCGCTAAACGAGGCTGAACGCGTCTTCACCAATTCTCAGGTCGTCAGTGATCGCCTGATGAAATTCAACGGTGTCTCGTCCACGCCGCTCTATCCACCGATCCTGGACCCCGAACGGTTCCGCTGTGATGGATACGGCGATGACGTGGTGATGATCTGCCGCCTGGAATCGCACAAACGCCAGCTGCTCTTGATCGAAGCCATGGCCCATACCGTAACCGGCGTTCGTCTTAGGCTCTGCGGACGTGGTTCAAGCGACGACTACGGCCGAGAGCTCGCCAAGGCGATTGAGCGTCTAGGCGTCGCCGAAAAGGTCATTCTTGAAGACCGTTGGATCTCCGAGACCGAAAAAGCTGACCGCCTTGCAGGCGCACTCGCGACAGCCTACGCGCCGAAGGACGAGGACTCTTACGGCTACCCTTCACTCGAAGCGGCCCATGCGCAGAAGGCCGTCCTGACGACGACGGACTCTGGCGGCGTGCTGGAATTGGTCCAGGACGGTGTGAACGGCTTTGTCTGTCATCCTGAACCGAAGCCCATCGCGGAGCGCTTTGATCAGCTCTTCCGCGATCGCGCCCTTGCTCGCCAGATGGGCGAAGCAAACGCGCGTCGGATCACTGAACTGAGCATCAACTGGGACCATGTCGTTGAGGTGATGACGGCATGAAGGTGCTTGTTCTCAACAATGCAGC
>JAYUBY010000047.1:0-7646 GCA_043740635.1 Alphaproteobacteria bacterium | reverse complement strand
TGTGCTGGTTGCGCCGTTGACCAGCGGCAGTCGTCCTGCCCCCTTCAGGATCGCGACCACCGTCGGCGGACAACCAGGTCTGATGCTGCTGGAACAAGTTCGTGCCGTCGACGCGAACCGGTTCGTAAAAAAGCTCGGCCAGCTGGACCGGCTAACACTGCATGCCGCGCTGGCGATGCTGCGCGAATTGTTCGCGGACTAACCGCCTGTAAGCTGAGATCGGCGATACCCGAACTTCTGCCTGTCGCTCGACAGCGCCACCTCAGCGTAGTGGCAATTTGGGGTGGACCTTGTCAGTGACCGACGATGGCGTCGGGATGCCAACTCACCCGGATCGCGTTGGCCGCGCAGCTACTTGCTACCGTTGCGACTGATCCAGCGTCCCCAAGAACTCGGGTCGCCATAACCCATACTCAGGTCGGCCTGGTCGACGGGGGAACGACCCCGATCATCGATGTCGCGGCGGTCGAACGCCCCGCGAACGCTTGCCAACGGGTGGCGACGGTGGCCTTCGAACTGGCGCGCGGCCGGCGCAGGAAGGTGACGGCTGTCCACAAGGCCAACGTCTTTAAGCTGACGGACGGCCTTTTCCTGCGCGAGGTCCGCAAGGTCGCGGCGGCCTACCCGGATGTCTCGCTTGAGGAACTCATCGTGGACGCCGCCGCGGCCCTGCTGCTCCGCAGCCCGGACCGCTTCGACGTCATCGTGACGACGAACATGTTCGGCGACATCCTCTCCGATGAAGCCTCGGAGTCGGCCGGCGGCCTGGGGCTCGGCGGCTCGATCAACCTCGGTGACGACATCTGCGTCGCCCAGGCGCAGCACGGCTCGGCGCCCGACATCGCCGGACGCGACGTCACAAATCCGACTTCGCTCATTCGGTCCGCCGCCATGATGCTCGGCTGGAGAGATCGACGGGACAGCGACGCCGGTCTGGTGAACGCCGCCCAACGAATCGATGCGGCCGTGCAGCAGGTTCTCGATCTGCCCGCGTCGAGGACACACGACCTCGGTGGTCAGGCCGCATGGCCGCCTTTGCGGCGTCCGTCGCCGAAGTTCTATGCGCATGATCGCCGCGGCGCGTCGTTAAGCGCGCGCCGCGGCGAGGTTTGCGTCCGCCTTAGAACTTGGCCTTCGCCGAGACGAACCATGTTCTACCGACGATGTCGTACAAGGCGGGGTCAGTCCGGAGCGAGGCCGCGCTGACGTAGGGCGGCACCTTATCGGCGAGGTTGGTGACGCCGGCGCCGACCGAGAAACGCTCTGTGAACGCATAGTGCGCATCGAGGTCGAAATAGCTATAGGCAGAGACCCCGACGGTGGTTGCGGCGGGATTCACTACTTGATTGACGTGTTTCATGCCATCGATATAGCGCCAGCGCAAAGTACCGGAAAAATTTCCGACAGAATAAGTTGCCGACGTGTTGGCCTTCCACTTCGGGTGCGAGATATCACCACTGCCAATGTCATACCCTACGCTGCCCGCATAGTTGAGCGTTGGTGAGCCAAATAGGCCGGCGACCTTGTAGTCCTTGAGGTAGGAAATGACGGAGTTGATTGCGAGCTTGCCGGCTTCCGGCGGCGCCCCCAGAGCATCGAGCCCGAAGCTCCAATTGAACTGCGTATCGACCCCGCTCACCGTATAGGTGGCGAAGTTGAACAAGCCCTGCTGGCTTGAGGTAATCGCCCCGGTCGCCGCGTCGCGCTGAATGCGCTGGCAGTATGAATTGGTGGCGGAGTAGCTCGGATTGCTGACCCCATCCGAATTGAAACAGCGCGGCAGTATGGATGTGAGGGCGAGCGAGCCAATCGCGTCGGTAATTTCGATGTTGTAGTAGTCGACGGAGACCTGAAGGCTGTGGAACAAGGGGTTGTCAAACCTGGGTTCGATGACCGCTCCGATTGACCAGGTGTTGGCATTCTCCGGCGTCAGAGCCTTGTTGCTGCCGTCGCTGCCTTGCACAGACGGCGAACCATAGGTGTAGGAGGTGATCAGCGCCGAGGGCACGCCCTGAGCCAGGCAAAGCGTCCGCACCTGAGGGGCATTGGCGCCAGTACGGAAAGTGCTGGAGACATCGCAAGGGTCGCCCGCGCTGGGCGCGTTGCCGATATTCAGCTGCGTGTTGGACGTGGGACCGTAGAGATCGCCCAAACTCGGCGCGCGGATGGCCTTCGAATAGCCTCCGCGGAAGCGGATTTGCTCCACGGGCATCCAACTCAAATCAGCCTTCCACGTTTGCTGGCCTGCAAACGTGTCATATTTTGAGTAGCGGTAGCCGAGATCCACTGAGAGGTCCTTGGCAAAGGGCTGATCGCTGAGCAGCGGGACCAGCAATTCACCGAAAACTTCCTTGACCGTTTGCTTGCCCGAGGCTGCAGAGATAGAGCCGAACGGCAAGGAATCGCCCGTGATGAAGGCATTGTCGGGCTGATAGTCGAAGCTCGTCTGCCTGTAGTCCGCGCCGACGGCGAAACGCAAGTCGCCCGCCGGAAGATTGAACAGTGGCCCCTGCAAAGTGGCCTGAACATTTTTTTGGATCTGAGTATTGGTATTGTGGTCGGTGCGGCCCGCGTATTCAAGGCATCCGGGGGTCAGCGGGTGGTTCCCCAGCGGGTTCCACGCATAGCCCTTACAAATGCCGGCGTTGCCGGTGTAGTTGGCCGTGCCGTTCAGCATGGTCGCGATGGCAGCCGCGCTGGCGTCGCCAGCGGTATTGTTGACGAACTGGGTGCGGCCGTACGATCCGTACACATCCCAATTGAGCTTGGTGCCGGGAATGTCGCCCTTGAAGCCGGCGAGCGCCTGCCAAACATCATACTTGAACGTCTCGACGCGATTGCCAAACGGGGTCAGCAACGCTGTGACTTTCAGGGTGCCTGTGGCGGGCGTGCCGGAATTGAGAATGGACATCAAGGCGGCGTTGCCGGCCACAAAGGGGTTGTTCAGCGGGACGCCGAGCGTCAGCGAACCCCCTTCCTTGGTCGAACCTGGGCCCGTTTGGTCTAGCGACGACGATTCCATGAAATTGAACTGGCCGTAGGTGGTGACGTGGTCGCCCAGTGCATAGTCGCCGTTTGCGAAAACATTGTATTTGGTCAGCGGCACTTGCACGGCAAACGATTGTCCTAGCGCCACTTGAACCTTGTAGCAGCGAGCATCCCGGTCGCCGTTGCCGATGTTGATTCCCTTGACGGTGCCAAGCCCCCGGTAATTCTGGACGCAATTCGGCGCTGCTTTCGTCGTGAAGATAGTCCCGTCAGTATTTACCCCGATAGCGCCAGTAAACGTACCGACGCCCGCAATCGGCGTGGTCCCTGCATACCCCGCCAGTACTGCGTTCACGGCGGCGATCGTTGGCGCACCGCCCCCGTAGTTGCCCGCGTTGATCATACCCTCAGGCGGTCGGGCCAACTCGCGCGTGTCAGCAAAGAAGGCGCGCGATGATCCCTGGACAGCGTCTCGTTCGGAATACCCGAACGCAAGCATCGCGTGGCCGCGCGCTTCGTCAAAGCTTCCGCCAATAATGCCGCTGATCTGATTGGTCGCGCCGTCCCCGTGGGTGGTCGCACCGTGCTGAACATCGAGTTCAACACCACTAAAGTTGCGCCTCAGCTTGAAATTTACGACGCCCGCGACTGCATCCGAACCGTAGGTCGCCGAAGCGCCGCCAGTGATAATTTCAACAGTGTCGATTAATACCGTGGGGATTGTATTGAGATCGATGGCCCCACTGGGGGCTGATGATGTCAGCCGCCGTCCGTCCAGCAGAACGAGCGAGCGATTGGGTCCCAGGCCGCGCAAATCGCTATAGGATTGTCCGCCCGCAAAGCCGAGGGCCCCTTGCACATCACCGCTCCCTTCGCTGGCGCCTTGCCCAGCAGCGAATTGGGGCATCTGGGCAAGAACGACATCCAGCGACGGCGAGCCCGCGGCGGCAATCTCCGAGGCGCCGACAGTTGAAATGGGACTGTCGGACTGGAAGTCACGACGCGAGATCAGCGACCCGGTGACGACCACCTCGCTAACCTCGGCCCCCACCGCTACCCCAATCGGCTTGGCCGTGGCGCCCTGCGCCAACGCGGGGTCGACCGAAGCGGCCAGGGCAATCGCGCTTGCGCTGCACGCCAGCAAAGTCCGGCCAAAAATTCGACGCATGGTTTCCTCCCTGATGGACACTTGCGGTCCTTGACGATGTTCAAAAATCAACCAGGCGATTTTGCGGGAGGGGGGCTCCGAGCGACAATCCGTCATATGTCTTACGTGCGGCCAAGCGCTGCTAGCGGCGGCTTACATAAGTCTTGGAATGCGCGGTCTTAGAAGCGCAGGTCTTCCAAAAAATGGGCCGAGAATTCTGAGCGGTTTGGAATCCCCGATTTTGCGTAGATCGCCTGAGCTTGCTGTCTGACCGTCCGCTCACTGGTTCCGCGAGCCGCGGCTATCTCCTTGAATTGAAGCCCTTTGAGGATCATCCAACCGATCTCAAATTCGGCTACGGATAGATCCCAAGTCTGCATCTGCCGGGTTATTATCGTTTGTTCGCCAGCATTGACGTAATTTCTAGCCTCGCCGCCTTCACTCGATTTGGAGCCAGTGTCTTTAAGTATATCCACCTCGCTCTTTTGTTTATCGCCTTCTATCCTGGCGACCCGTTGCCGCCATGCAAACGCCAGTCCCACCAACGCCGCAACGATGAAACCGAGCAGCGCATCGCGCCACGGGCGGACCAGAAGATCGCGAAATCCCCCGTTCCCCATTGCGTCTGCCGGGGACCAGGACAGCAAACCTTTGACTCGTTCCCGGTCAGCGGCAATTCTGGCCTGGAATCCAAATTGCGGATTGCTTGGCGATTTCCAGTTCTGCGCCGCGACTTCACGCGACCAGGCGGGACTAGCGATCAAGCGCCCAAATACGAGGCCGATCGCACGCCGCTGATCTCGGGAAGCGCTGCGCGAAACAAACGCACCCTTCCAATCCGTCAGAACCAGGTCGAAACCTTTTTCACGCAAGGTCGGCAAGGCAATGCCGGGGAAACGATCAGCCGTAGAAATCGCCAGTAGGCGCAGGTTCCGCCTCCGCGGATAGGAGGCAAATTCCTCGTAGCTACGGATAGCCACGAGCTGCGGACCACTTGCCAGGCGATCCAGGACCTGCTCTCCGCCTCCCGGCACCGCGATGAACTTGAATCGATCATGCGCAATGCCGAGCTTTCTGGCCATCGCCCAGAGCAGCACTTCGTCCGCGCTACCCGACGAACCGCCCACCCACACCACGCGGTCGGGGGCGGTTCGCATCACTTCGATCAGGTCGCCGACCGACCTGATCCGGCTGTCGTTCCGTACGCCAATTGCCAGGGCAACCTCAGTTAGTTGGCACACGGGCTCGAGATCGGAGAGGGATACGAGGGAGTGGTTCTCCAACTCGGCGCCCAAGGTCGTCACGCCGGCGATCAGCACGGTCGGTTCTGCGGGGGCCCCTTGACCTTCGAACTGCGCCAGCGCGATCAAACCGCCGGCGCCGGGTGATCTGCGGATTTCGACGGTCCGCACGATATTTTCGGCCTGAAGCACCTTCGCGACCGATTGAGCAGTCTTGTCAAAGCCGCCGCCAGCTGAAGCAGGAACGATGATCACCAGATGATCAAGCTCGGGTGCAGCGCTGCAGGGGAACGGCAGCGCCAACAGAACAAGCACACCGATGATCCGCAGCAGACGCAGTGTAGCTTCCTCCTCTTTTTTATCTCGCATTAGATGCTGTTTAGAACTTCGCGCAAGGCGCGTTGACCCGTCCGGATGGCGCCCATAAGTCATCTGGCGGATTGGTCTTCGCGTCACCGGCCCGTAGTCGGCTTCAGGATTCAAGGAAGAGGCCGGAACCTGAGCTGGCGGAGAAAAACAAATGAACCTGTCCAACGAGGGCGCGCGGCGGCCACGCGCAGCTATCCTCCACAAGGTGCTGCGCGTGTCGGGCGGCAACCTCCTCGAGCAATATGATTTCTTCGTCTACGGTTTCTACGCGACCTATATCGCCAAGGCCTTTTTTCCGGCCGGCAGTGAAGTCGCCTCAATCATGTTGTCGCTGGCGACCTTCGGCATCGGTTTCCTGATGCGCCCGATCGGCGCGATCATTCTGGGGGCCTATATAGACCGGGTCGGCCGGCGTCGCGGATTGTTGGTGACGCTCGCCATCATGGCGACCGGCACGTTGACCATCACCTTCACGCCCGACTACTCCCGAATCGGCGTGCTTGCGCCCCTGATCGTACTTGGCGGCCGCCTCTTGCAGGGCTTTTCGGCGGGCGCCGAACTTGGCGGGGTCTCGGTCTATCTGTCCGAGATCGCCACGCCAGGACGTCGCGGCTTCTTTGTCTCATGGCAATCGGCCAGCCAGCAGGTCGCTGTCGTGTTCGCCGCGTTGCTGGGCTTTGCCTTGACCCTGAAAATGGACGAATCCGCGATGGCCGCCTGGGGGTGGCGCATTCCGCTAGGGGTCGGCTGCGCGATCATCCCGCTGATCTTCTGGCTGCGCCGGTCGCTGGAGGAAACGGAGGCCTTCGAGCACATGCGGCACAAGCCCCACAGCTTCCGGGACGTCGCGGCGCTTTTGGTAAAGAACTACAAGCCAATCCTCATCGGCATGATGCTCGTCGCGTTTACGACAACGTCATTCTACATCATCACCGCCTACACCCCGACCTTCGGCAAGGCTGTGTTGAAACTCCCACCGAATTCGGTGCTGGGGGTCACGGCCGCAGTCGGGCTAGCGAACCTGTTCTGGCTGCCGGTTGGGGGCGCCCTCTCCGATCGCATTGGGCGTTATCCAATGCTGTTCGCCATGCCGCTCATGGCGATATTGACAGCCTATCCCCTCCTGTCGTGGCTGGTCGCCGCGCCCAGCTTTTCCAGGCTGTTGATCTCGGTCTTGGCGCTGTCGACCTACTACGGCATTTATAACGGCTCGATGGTGGCCTTACTTACCGAGTTCATGCCGCCATCGATCCGCACGGCAGCCTTCTCGCTGGCGTACAGCTTGGCGACGGCCATCTTCGGCGGTTTCACGCCGCTCGTCGCGACCGCGTTGATTAAGCAGACGGGCGACAAGGCCATCCCGGCGGCTTGGCTTGGCCTCGCGGCCGCGGTCAGCCTCGTGGGGGCGCTACTTGCCCGCCGGTATCAAGCTTCACCGCACGTAACCCCAGAGGAAATCCGGGCATGACATCGCGGAACAACCGTCGCGCCATCGCGCTTTGTGCAGGCCTCGTCCCGCTGGCGAATTCTTCGCTTCTGAGTGCGGCGACGCCGAAGAAGGCCAGCGCGTCGCAGTTCTTCCGCCGAAGGAGATCGGCAATGCCGATCGTCAGGAGGTGGGCCGGTGGCTCAACAACAGGGCAGAGAATTCACACCAGCCGTTCCGGCGACGAGAGCGGGCCATGGAGCGATTTCGGAGGATGAAGACCCTTCAGAAATTCGCCGCCGTGCACGGCACGGTCCACAACCACTTCAACCAGGAACGCCACCTCATCAGCAGAGACCTCTACCGCGAACGACGCTCAGCCGCGCTGGCTGAGTGGCCGGAGGTCATGGGCTAGAGCCAGGCTCGGGTTGGGGGCATTGCGGCGAACTGGAGACAAGTTGCCGTTAGACTGACA
>JAYUBY010000046.1:0-6549 GCA_043740635.1 Alphaproteobacteria bacterium | reverse complement strand
GTTGCTGCCCAGAATTCGGGGAGCAGCGAGGGCGAAGCGCAGCCAGAATCATTTGCGCTGACAACACCGCGCTGTCAAAGCCAACGCACCAAGCTGCCGTTTTCATATCTTGTTAGGCGATCCTGAAGTGCCAGGTCGCCGCGTCTCCCCTAGTGATTTTTTGAAGAGCAACAGCTTCTGCCCGAAACCCGGGGCAGTGGCGGGGCGAAGCTCGCCTCGATTATTTTGAGCTGACAATACCCGAAAAGCCGCTGCTCAGCAGGAGCCGCACCAGTTCCGATTGGCGCTGAGTTCCGGTTTTCTCGAAGATTTGGGCCAAATGGCCGCGCGCGGTGGCGCGGGTAATCGAGAGGCGTTCGGCGGCAGCCTGGATTCCGTCACCGTGTAAGATTTCGGCGGCCAGCGCGGACTGAGCCCGGGTGAGGCCAAAGCGGGCTCGCAACTCGTTAGTGGGCGGTGCGACAGTGAGGTCGGGATCGGCGACGCAGAAGACCGCGACCGGGAGTGGCCTGGAAACCCAGGCGGGGACGGCATTTGACGCCGGCGCAACGCGGACGGAAAGCGGCCGGCCCCCCACTGCTTTGGACAGGGACACCACGGCGCCGGGATGCAACCAGCCATCGGGCGCTAAGTAGGCCGCGACCGCGCCATGCAGCGCTGCGGACGGCACTGTCAGCCCAAACTTTCCGCGCGCTGTTTGTGGCCCTTTGGTAAGGCAATGCGCACACAAAGATGACGTCGGCGGCCGGGTCTTCTTCTTAATTTTCTAGCTAAATGATCGTTGCTGCCCGGAATTCGGGGAGCAACGGGGAAGAAGCGCAGCCAGAATCATTTGCGCTGACAACGCCCCGCCACCGCCTCCTGACAAAACTCGCCACGCTCGTGACGCTCCAAAAGATTCTCAAATCGCATCCTGCGTATGCCCTCGTTGATACGCGCCCGGTCCATCCTCGCCCCCTCATCACGGAGCGATCAGAACCGGACACTTCACGAGCTAGCCCCGCCACCGCTGCCTTGCGGCTTGCGGTCCCAACTTGCTGCGGCTAGCGTCCGCCCGTGGATATCGGGGGCTGAACGATGAAGCGCATTACCTTGGCCGTCGTGGCGGTCGCTTTCGTGTCCGCGCTCATGATCGCCGGATCTACAGCGGCGCAGCCGCCCGGCGGGGCGCCGGCTGCACCGCCGGTAGACTTCAACACCAATGTTCGACCCATCTTCGTCAACCGGTGCACCAGTTGCCACGGGGCCGCGGTTCAACGCGGCGGCCTGCGTCTGGACGATCGCGAGGCGGCCCTGAAGGGAAGCGCCAGTGGTCCGGTCATCGTTTCGGGCCATAGCGACAAGAGCAAGCTCTATCAGATGGTCGTCAGCAAGAAGATGCCGCTGGATGACGAGCTCAGCGTGCTGGAGCTGGAGGCGCTGAAGGAGTGGATCGACGGTGGCGCAGGGTGGCCGGTCAAGCGGGTGATCCCCAACATGGCTGTCGACCCCAAGGTCGAGGCCTTTCGGTTGGCGCTACGCAATCAGGACAAGAAGTCTATCGGCAAGCTTATGGCCGATCCGGCATTGCCCAAGGCCCGCGGTGTCAATGGGACAACCGCCCTGCACCAGGTCGCGGTCTACGGCGACGCGGCCCTGGCCAAGGCCCTGCTGGACAACGGAGCCGACGTCAACGCCGCCGACCTGGACGGTGTCACGTCCTTGATCTGGGCCGTGCGCGACGACGCTATCGCCGGCCTGCTGATCGACCGCGGGGCCAACATCAACGCCGTTTCCGACGGAGGAATCGACGCGCTGGTGGCCGCCAGCGGACGTACGACCGGCGCCGGAGTGATCCGTCGATTGCTCGAAAAAGGCGCCAAGCCCGCCATGCCGCAACAGATGCAGATCGCCGTGGCGCTCGGCTTCACCTCCAACCTTGACGGGATAAGGCTCCTCTACCCCAAGGTTCTGGACGTCAACGGACCGCAGGGCAACGCCACCACCGCCATTGTCGCCAACACCGGCTGCTCGGCCTGTCTGGATTATCTGATCAGCCAGGGCGCGAAGGGCAAGACACTCAATGACGCTCTGGTTTTCGCCGCCAACTCCGGCGACGCGGCGATGGTCAAACGCCTGCTCGATCTAGGAGCCACCCTGGACGGACGCGGTACGCAGGACGCCACCGCCCTGATCGCCGCGGCCATCACCGATCGTCAGCCGGCCGAAAAGCTGCGCCTTCTGCTGGCCGCCGGGGCCGATCCCAATGTCCCGGACGCTCACGGCCGTATGCCGCTAATGTACGCCAAAATCTACCACCCCGACCTTGCCCCCATGCTGATCGCCAAAGGAGCCAAGTGATGCGTTTGGTCCTTCCCCTGATCGCCGCCGCGGTGCTGCTCGCCGCGCTGCCCACTGCCTCCGGCGCAGCCGACGAACAAGCGCTGCGCGCCTCCATCGGCAGGGCGATGGCCGTGCTGGACAAACAGCAGCCGAAGTTCGAGCGGCAGGCGACCTGCGCCTCCTGCCATAACCAGATTTCGCCGATGATCGCCGCTTCGGTGATCCGCACTAAAGGCCTGCCGATCAACGACGCCGTCTACACCAAACAGGTGGCGATGAGCGCCGAAGTGATCCGGCGGCGCCACGACTACAGCTTGGTCCATGGCGTGAGCGGCGGCGAACATGCGGTGACCTCGCCAACGCTGACCGGCTTGGCCGAGATCAAATTTCCTGCCGACGAGAATACCGACGTGTCGGTGGTCTACCTCCTGGCCAAGCAGTCGGCGGACGGGTCGTGGCCGGGCGTTGCGACGCGCCTGCCGCACGGCGACAGCAACTTTGATCAGACCGCTACCGCGGTGCGGGCGATCGACGCCTATGCCCCGCCGGCCCTGCGCAAACAGTCCGACGCCGCCATCACCAAAGCCCGCGCCTGGCTGATCGCCACGCCGGCCAGACCCAACAATGAGGCTTTGACCTATCGGCTGCAGGCCCTGGTCTGGGCCAAGGCGCCGGGCGGCGAGATCGCCAAGGCCCGCACCCAGCTGGCCGCCTCGCAGCAGGCTGACGGCGGTTTCGCGCAGCAGGCGGGCATGGCCAGCGACGCCTACGCCACTGGCCATGCGTTGGTCAGCCTGCACCGCGCCGGGATGAGGGCGACCGATCTTGTCTATCAGAAGGGCCTCGACTACCTGCTGCGCACCCAGAAGCCCGATGGCTCTTGGTTCGTGCAGACTCGCGCCATGCCCCTGCAGCCGCCGATCGACAGCGGTTTCCCGGGCGGACCCAGTCAGTGGATCTCGGCCTGGGGCACCGCCTACGCCGCCGAAGCCATGGCCTACGGATTGTAGGGAGGGACCGGCGATGACCACCCCTGCTGCGGGTGCCGACGCGCCTATTTCAGGCTGATCATGGACGCCGGCGGCGTTGTCAGTCCAAACCATCTGGCCCGGCCTTCCAACCGCCCCGCAAGGGCTCTGTCAGCTCAAATGCACCGGCCAGTAAGAGGTCGCGTCTAGGCGGGTGGAATGGCGCGGCCTAAAAAGACCCACGACCCGTTCCGCTACTTCGGCTCCTCGCCCGAGGTGATCCGCCTGATGATCGTTGCTGCCCGGAATTCGGGGAACCACAGGGGCGAAGCCCAGCCACAGTGTTTTGCGCTGACAACACCGTCGGCGCCGTTGGCCTCCGCTAGGTGAAGGGCTTCGGCGCGGTCGACCGTCTGCTTTGTCTCCTTGGGGGATGAAGCAGCCTTTGCAAAACCTTCCCGTCTGGAAGGTTTATCTTTTTGCTTTGCGAACGTATCCTCGGGGGACACGTTCGCAGCCCTGACAGCGCTAAACGCTCGTCCCGTATCGGCGTGGTCGGCGCCACGTCGGGACGTTGGTCCTGGCCGAACTTAGTTAGTTTGTTGCCCGTCGAAGTTCCGGATGACTACCCCAGTCTTCCGGGCTCGAAACGCGGCATCACATAGGGCATTTGGTTGTTGAGGCTGTGCTCGGCCTTGTTCCTAGCATCCTGAATCTTCCCGGCTTGGTTAGCCTGCTTTTCGGAGTTCATGATCCAATACCCCAACGCTATTATGGCCGCCACAATCAGAATGACGCCCGCGATTTGCGCGAGGCTGACCCCGGCCGCCATTGCACCTAGGTCGGCCAAGACGGCTTGGCAAAACCCAGCCACTGCGGATCCGGCAGCGGTAGCGGACTCCAACGCTCCGACCACAAGCCGACCGCCAACTGAATAGGCAGAAGAGGCCATGGTGCGCATGATCGTCGCAGCTGCTCCAACGCCTTGTCCAGCCACCTTAACGCACGCCTGCCAGACCCTGGCGACGTATGCTGCGGAGGCAGGGGATTTGGGCAAGGCCTTGCTTGCTGCTTGTCCTGCTCTGCCTGCGCCCTTCAAAAAGAGTTCTTCCGCTTTTCGTGCCGCATACTTGGCCGCCTCTTTTTGTGCCTCCCGTGCTTTCCAAGACTCGTAAAGTGGGTCACCAGGACCGAGCGCCATTTGACTTCCCCTCGCTTCGAACAGGCTGCTTTCCTAAGCGTCGGCGGCCGCGAAAATAGTCCATCACCGGCTACAATTTCTATCTGTCGGTGAACGACAGATAGTCCGACCACTGTAAGAACTTGCAGTGAGCCCGCCGAGGCCACCTGGATGGACTACCCCCCGACCCCGACGAAGTCCAAGGCGACGGGCCACCTCTCGACTCCCATTTCCGCCGTCACAACGACTGGTTCGAGGATCCCTGGGCTGCCCCTCACGTGCGCCAGCGCCGGAAAGTCGAGCGCCAGCAACGGTGGATAGCGTCGCTCTCAGACCGGGACTGGGCACGCCTGGCCGAACGGGCTGAACAGGTGAATACGGGGCAAAACTTGGCGCGGTTCGATGACCTGGACGCGCCGATCGCGGTCGGGGTCTACGATCCGAAAGCGGGCCACCTGCCCAACGGCGAGCGGTTCGGGACGCTGCGGGGGTGTGTGCTGATGGCGTGGGCAAAGGGGGCGCGGGAACGGTACTAGCGGTCTTGCACTCGGCCGATTCCCAGGAGAGCGTGGCCTATGCCCAGCACTTCCGAAATCACATTCAAATTGTCCGGCACCGAGGCCCTCATAAACCTTACATTACTCGCCTCGGAAGCGAACCACGTTCTCCTCGTTGGAGAAGTGCGCTAGAGAACTACCTTGTCGCTTGGGGGCACTGTGAAACTTCAAATTCTCGCTGCGGGCTCCGCGCTCGCGCTATTAATGGCTGCGCCCGCCTTTGCGGCCGTGGAAACCTTTAGCCTGAATCAGGTCGATCCAGCCGCTGGCCTTGGCTCGGGTCCCTTTGGAACAATCACCGTCACTGAGGACCTTGGTGCTCTCGACTTCGTGGAGACGTTGGTTGCCGGCTACAAGATTCACGGGAGCAACAGCAACCACGACGCCTTCGCTTTCAACTTGGGCTCTAATCCAGCCGTCACAATTTCGGCGCTCACCTCGGGCTTTACCCGCGATACCGGCATCACCAGCTTCAGCGAACCCCCGTTTGGGACCTTTGGCTATGCGATCGATTGCACCGGCTGTGGTCATGGCTTCGGCGGCGGCATCGCCGGTCCGATCAGCTTTAAGGTCACCGCGAACGCTGGCTCGCTGTCTCTGGCCTCGCTGGCCTCCAACGTCGTCAACGCCCAAAACGTTTATTTCACCAGCGACCTCGTGAATACCGACAGCCTCACCGGAAACGTCGGCGCGACCTTGACCTCGGTAAAGGGCGGCGTGCCTGAGCCGACGACCTGGGCGCTGATGATCCTAGGCTTTGGTGGAGTTGGCGCTATGCTTCGCCGCCGCCGCACGACGACCGTATTCGCCTAGTCAGCGCGCTGTAGCTCTATAGGCAGACGCCCGCGTTTAACCGCGGGTGTTTTGCGGGGGCCCAAACCCTCCGTACTGCGCCCACAAGCAGTTCGACGAACAGGTCCGCGAGGTCCCGTCCGTCAAATTGTAGGTGACGGCCCCCGCGCTCGGAAACTTGTAGGCCACCCGGATCGCCGGCCACCATCCGCCGGCCAGAACCAGGTAAGTGGACCCGCAGCCCAAACTCTATGGCTCGCTAACTGACGCCCTCTAGCCGCGTCACATGACCAAGCCAGCCAACCCGTTTGCTACTTCGACAGCTCACCCGAGGTGATCCGCCTGGTGGTGATGATGTACGTGAAGTACCCGTTGTCGCTACGCAATGTGGAGGACCTGCTCTTCGAGCTCGGCATCGGCATTTGCCACTCGGGGCTAGCACGCCACAGAGACGGGACCGCCCGAAGCTTCCAAGTTGTCAAACGGCGCGCAAAAGTGACCCCCTATCGGCGTGCAAAATTGACCCCCCTGGCGCTGGGGTTAGCAGTCGCCCGGCGGCGCAGCGCGGAGCCCTTGCGCAGCGCAGCGCGTAGCCGACGGGCGCACCCCTCACGTTGGATTTAGGATCGGCTCTTCAGCCGCCAGCTGTCGTTGCCGGTCTCGACGATGTCGCAGTGATGCGTGAGCCGGTCGAGCAGCGCCGTGGTCATCTTGGCGTCGCCGAAGACAC
>JAYUBY010000045.1:0-4371 GCA_043740635.1 Alphaproteobacteria bacterium | reverse complement strand
TAATGCCCTACATCTCGTCCTCGATCATCGTGCAGTTGCTGGGGACGGTCTATCCGCCCTGGGAGAAGCTGCGGAAGGAAGGCGGCGAGGCGGGGCGCAAGACGCTCAACCAGTACACGCGCTACCTGACGGTCATCCTGGCCCTCTTCCAGTCGTTCGGCATCGCTATGGGCCTGCAAAGCGGTGGCATCGCCGATAATCCGGGCATCTTCTTTACGATCTCGACTGTGGCGACGCTCACCGGCGGTACGCTATTTCTGATGTGGCTGGGCGAGCAGATCACCAGCCGCGGCGTCGGCAATGGCGTCTCCCTGATCATCTTCGCGGGCATCGTCGCGGTCTTCCCGCGCTACATCGCTCAGGCCTTCTCGCTGGCCCGGACGGGCGCCATGAATGGTGGCGCGCTGCTGCTCATTTTTGCGCTGATCATCGGCGTCACGATGGCTATCGTGTTTATGGAGCGCTCTCAGCGCAGGCTCCTGGTTCAGTACCCTAAACGCCAAGTCGGCAATCGCATGTTCGGGGGCGACACCTCATTCCTGCCGCTCAAGATCAACACTTCTGGCGTCATCCCTCCGATTTTCGCCTCGTCGCTGCTGCTGCTGCCGACGACGGTCATGACGCTCTTCGCTAACACCAACTTGCCGTCTTGGCTGCAGTGGTTGCCCGGCGCCGTAGGCCAGTTAAACCACGGCCGACCGGCGTTCATGGTCCTTTACGGGCTGCTGATCGTGTTCTTCTGCTTCTTCTATACCTCCGTCGTGTTCAACCCGGAGGACACAGCTGAGAACCTGCGCAAGTACGGTGGGTTCATGCCTGGGATCCGGCCTGGCAAGCGCACAGCAGAATATCTCGATTTCGTCCTGACACGCCTCACGGTGATCGGCGCGGCCTATATCGCCATCGTCTGCCTGCTGCCGGAGGCGTTGATCGGCGCCTTCAACATGCCGTTCTACATGGGCGGCACCTCGGTGCTGATCGTGGTCAGCGTCACCATGGACACGGTGACCCAAATCCAGTCACACCTCTTGGCGCACCAGTACGAAGGTCTGATCAAGAAATCGAAGCTGCGGGGCAATCGCGGCCGCTAGTGGGATTGGTATCGTCGCGCCCCGGCAAGAGGGCCGGCGACGGGAGGGCTGATGAATCTGATCCTGTTCGGGCCGCCGGCGGCGGGTAAGGGCACCCAGGCCAAGCGCTTGGTCGAGTCCCGAAAGATGGTCCAGCTCTCCACAGGCGACATGCTGCGCGCGGCCATCGCCTCTGGCTCCGAGCTCGGCCGGCGGGTCGCCGGGATCATGGAGCGTGGCGAACTCGTTTCCGACGCCATCGTTATCGAGTTGATCGAAGCCCGCCTGGCTGAGGCCGAGGCGGCGGGCGGCGCGATCTTCGACGGTTTCCCGCGTACGCTGGCTCAGGCTGAAGCGCTGGACCATATGCTGCAGCATCGCGGCTCACGCATCCATCTGGTGATCCGCCTCAAGGTCGATGACCAGGCGTTGATGGATCGGGTCGCTGGCCGCTTCGCTGAAAGCGGCCGCCCGGACGACAATCCGGAAAGCTTTAAGGTCCGCCTCGACGCCTATAACACCCAGACCGCACCGCTGCTGCCGTACTACGAGGGGCAGGGAAAGCTGGTGGAAGTTGACGGCATGGGCTCGATCGAAACCGTGGCTTTGGCGATCGACAAAGCGCTGGATGCTACGCGCTAGTTCGCCGCCGCGTACGCGTCGATGTCCGCAAGGTGCGGCGCGGTTTCGATGGGCGTCAGGAACGAGCCGGTGAAGCTGTTCTTTGCCAGGGTGATGAGTTCTCCACGGCTTAGTCCTACGGCTCTAGCTGTCTGCAGCCAGTTTTCACCGAGGTAGCCGCCAAAATAAGCCGGATCATCGGAGTTGATGGTGGCTCGCAGGCTCAGGTCCAGCATCCGCTTCAACGGGTGATGGCTAAGGTCGTCGACGACGCAGAGCTTCAGGTTGGAGAGTGGGCAGACAGTCAACGTCATGCTGGACTTAGCGAGCCGCTCAACAAGGCCTGCGTCCTCTAGCGAACGGTTGCCATGGTCGATGCGGTCGACCTTCAAAAGGTCGAGCGCTTCCCAGACGTATTCCGGCGGACCTTCCTCACCGGCGTGGGCGACCAGCTTCAGTCCGCGTTCGCAGGCGGCGGCGTATACATGGGCGAACTTTGACGGCGGATGGCCGACTTCGGAGGAATCGAGGCCCACACCAGCGATCCGGTCGAGCCAGGGCTCGGCGGCCCTTAGCGTGGCGAAGGCTGCATCCTCTTCGAGGTGACGCAAGAAGCACATGATCAGCTTGGAGGTAACGCCGAGCGTCGCCTTGGCATCGGCCATTCCGGAGAGCAAGCCGTCGATGGCCACCGAGAAGGGCAGGCCGCGGTCGGTGTGGGTCTGCGGGTCAAAGAACAGCTCCACGTGGCGGCAACCGTCTGCCGCGACCCGGCGGAAGTAGGCCATCGCTAAGTCGTGGAAGTCCTGCTCGGTGATCAGGACGCCGGCGCCTTGGTAGTAGATGTCTAGGAAGTCCTGCAGGTTCGAGAACGCGTAGGCCGCGCGCACCGCCTCGACGGAGGCGAAGGGCAGGGCAATATTGTTGCGCCGCGCGAGCTGAAACATCTGCTCCGGCTCAAGACTGCCTTCGATGTGCAGGTGCAGCTCGGCCTTGGGCAGGCCGCGGATGAAATCGGCGTCGCTTGTCATGCCTCGACTGTCAGGACGGGTAGGCGGCGGCGTCAAGCGCCGCCTTTGCCTAGCGGACGACCGGTGCCCCCTTTGCCTTGTAGACAACCCCGCCCTTCATCACGAACGCCACGTGTTCCAGCACTGTCACGTCCTTCAGTGGGTCGCCGTCGACGGCGATAATGTCAGCATAGCGGCCAGCTTGGACCGTGCCGATGTCCTTGGTGTCGCCGATCAGATCGGCGGCGTTCCAGGTGGCGGCCTTGATCGCCTCCATGGGAGGCATGCCCGCGCTGACCAGCAGCTTGAATTCCTGGGCGTTCTCACCGTGGTTGGACATCCCGAAGGTATCGGTGCCGAAGGCGATCTTCACGCCCGCCGCATAGGCGTCGTGCAGGTTTTTCAGCATCGTCGGGATGGTTTCGAGCGCCTTTTGGGCAGCGGATGGGTTCAAGTCTTCCGGATGGGTCTTGGCATGTTCATAGATCCGCGCGCCAACGAGCTGGGTCGGGACGAGATAGGTCCCGTGCGCCTTGAAGAGCTTGTAGCTTTCGGCATCGGCATAGGTGCCATGCTCTATGGAATCGACGCCCAGAGCGATGGTGTGATCGATGGCTTGCTTGCCGTGGGCGTGAGCCGCGACTTTCATGCCGAGCGAGTGGGCGGTCTCGATGACCGCCTTGATCTCGTCATCTGCCATGAGCTGCACCGTCGGGTCATCACCGATAGAGGCCACGCCGCCGGACGGCATGATCTTAATCAGGTCAGCACCCTCGCGTTTCAGCGTGCGAACCGCTTTGCGGGCCGCCTCCGGACTGTCGACCAGGTTGTCGGTCCAATGCGGGTGACCGAGTTCAGGGTCGAGACCGTTGGCCGCATCCCCGTGGCCGCCAGTCGGGCCAAGCGGCGTTCCGGCGACCCAAAGGCGAGGTCCCGGTATCACGCCGGCGTTGATCGCACGCTTGAGGGCCACAATCACCCCGGTCGTCGCACCGACGTCCCGGGCAGACGTGAAACCGGCCATCAAGGTGTCGCGCGCATAGACCGTCGCGTCGATCGCGCCGTCGAAGTCCGTTCGCGTCATGCTGCTGTGAATCGGGTCGCCCTTGTGGAAGCCCTGGGTGATGTGGACGTGGTCGTCGATCAGGCCAGGCAGGACTGTCGAGGTCGACAAGTCGATCACTTCGGCTCCCTTGGGAGCCGTAAAGCCGGGCGTGACGCTGGTGATCCGATCGTCGTGGACCAGAATTGTCACCTTTTCCTGAGGAGACTTGCCGGCGCCGTCGATCAGCCGGCCCGCGTGAATCGCCAAGTCCTTGGCCACAGCGGGGGCCGCGCCCAGCGCTAGAAATGCAGCGAAACCCGCTGCGGCCATCATTTTCGTGCGGAAATTCATCTCATCCCCCGAGTCGCGGCGCTGAGTGGGGGCGCCAATGGTCATCGTTCAAGCCGCCCGAGCGAGCGCAATTGCCATACTCGGCGTCTTCATGCTTTCCTTAACTACCCCGGGCAGAGTCGTGAGGGGTATTGTGCGTACAGACGCGGACAGGGTCGAGGCCTTGTGCCCGCCCTTTTCCGTTCATAAATGGGCGTTTCCGTTGTTGACGGAAGCGCAACGATCCCTATAACGAAGCGCTTCCGCGAAAGAGCGCGAAGGACGAACCGGCTTG
>JAYUBY010000044.1:0-1554 GCA_043740635.1 Alphaproteobacteria bacterium | reverse complement strand
ATACTCTCAAACATATATGCAAAACTTCCCGGCTCAGCGGCCTGGATGTTCACCCCGGAGCGGACCCGCGCAAGGCGGGGGATAAGCCGCGCTTACGCTGCAGGCGCGCGAGGTCCAGGCTCACTTGGGCGATGTGCCAGCACGGTGTGAACACATTGAAGGGCTCGCCGCTATTGTTGCGCACGGTCCAGGGCTCAGACAGCAGACTGCCGTTGAAGCTCTCGATCGCCACACCATCGCCCTTGAGCGCGGCCTTCAGCGCCGCATCGCGATCCGTGACGCCGGGATCGTAGAGCGGGTTCCACACGACCTTAGCGGTGCCGATCTCCCGCACGAGAGAGGTCAGCGCCGTGGCGCTGCAGCGCCACAGCGCAAGACCAGGCGTGAACCCAGCTTTTCGAGTGCGGCCGCAAGCTGCTCTAGAGACTTGCCGAGCCACCACAAGGAGGTGCCGCCGGGCGCCCGAAGTCCTTGGGTTTCATCCAGGATATAGAGGGGGATAATCGGCCTGCCGCTTCTTACCGCGTTGGCCAGGGCCGGGTTGTCGCTCAGTCGCAGGTCGCGCCGGAACCAGACGACGACCGGTGCGGACGGCTGAGGTCTCACGGACGTATCGCTCATGCGGGCTTTCAAACTCGTATGAGGGGTAGGCAGCGCCATTGGCCGACCGACTGAACACCGGCTTGAGGCGTCACAGTGCGAGATTGGGGTTTGCGCATCGGACTAGACTTGGGTCGGCTTTGCCAAGCCATCGCTTTCCATAGATATTCTCGATGCAGTTGGTCAATTTAATCGATTTTCCTTTCGCTGCCCGGCGGCATATGCCTTGACCCAGGAATAGTGGTTCGAAGCGCCGAGAGGACGGAAGGCCTTAGAACCGTCTTTGGTGCGGCTGTCTTCGACGACCTCAAAAGCCTGACGGCGGACCATCGGGCCTCGTATTCCAGCTTTTCTGGAGCGTGTTCGCCGGCCCGCTAAGGCCGGATCATTCTGCAAAGTATTCACGGTCTGCCTTTTCGGACCAGCTTAATAAGCTCAACCAGGATCGGAAAAAACATGGACGGAAACGAAATTGTCGAACCCACGACAAAGTGCCCGCTCAAGCACGGAGTCCGGTTCCACACGAGTTTCGGGGGGCGGTCGAACCGCGACTGGTGGCCGAACCAGCTGAACCTGAAAATTCTCCACCAACACACGGCGCTGTCGAGCCCGATGGCTCCGACGTTCAAATACGCGCAAGAAGTCGAGAAACTCGACGTCGAGGCGCTTAAGGCCGACCTGCGGGCGCTGATGACGGATTCGCAGGACTGGTGGCCGGCCGACTATGGCCACTATGGTCCGTTCTTCGTGCGGATGGCGTGGCACAGCGCAGGCACCTACCGCACCGGTGACGGTCGCGGCGGCGCGGGTTCGGGCGCACAGAGGTTCGCGCCGCTGAACAGCTGGCCCGACAATGGCAACCTGGACAAGGCGCGCCGGCTGATCTGGCCGATCAAGCAGAAGTACGGAAGTAAGATCTCTTGGGGCGACCTGATGATCCTGGCCGCCGACGTC
>JAYUBY010000043.1:0-1683 GCA_043740635.1 Alphaproteobacteria bacterium | reverse complement strand
TTTTTTCGCGATCACCCCCTGACCGACGACCGCATCGGCGCCCTCGCCACTCGGGTTGAACAGCAACCGCACTATGGTGCTGAGGACAGCGCCCCGTCGATCGACCGCCATGCCATCATGCGAGCCAAGCTTGAGGGTTTCCTCAGTGGACCTGGCCAAACGTTCGCGGACTACCCGGAAACCGATCAGTCCTTTCCGGCGCGCTACGCCCGCGCAATCGCCCTCTATCGACAGACCGAGACCGAACCGGCCCTGAAGGCCATAGACGCCCTGATCGCAGATCATCCCAACGATCCTTATCTTTGGGAACTCAAGGGCCAGGTGTTGTTCGAAGCCGGCCGCGCCAAGGAGGCCGAACCGGCGCACCGGCGTTCGGTTGAACTCAAGCCCGGCGCGCCGCTGCTGCGCGTCAATCTCGGCCAGACCCTGATCGCCGTTGGTGATCCTGCCAAGGTGAACGAGGCCGTCGACCAGATTCACCGCGCCCTGGGGTTGGAGCCTGACAACGCGCTCGGCTGGCGGCTGCTAGCCGAGGCCTATGATAGCAAGAACGAGCCTGGGCTGGCCCGGCTCGCGGCCGCCGAACAGAACTTCTATCTTGGCCAACTGCTTGAGGCGCGAACCTTCGCGGTTCACGCCCGTGAAATGCTCAAGAAGGATTCGCCCGAGTGGCGGCGCGCCACCGACATCATCCTGGCCTCGCGACCCAGCCCGGCCCAATTGAAGGAACTCGGAGTGACAGGATGAATCGTGGGCGCCTGCTGGTATTGCTGGCGTCGGTCGGCCTGGTCCTGACCGCCTGCCAGAACCGGACCACCGACGACGAAGCATTCGGCAAAAGGGTTCGCGCCTACCTGCTCAGCCATCCCGAGATGCTTCAGGAGATGAGCCAGCGGCTGGACGCCAAGCTGGTTTCTGCAGAGGACGCCAACCGCCAGCGCGCGGCGAGCCTGCTACCGAGCCTGCGGGGGGCGATCGAGCGGGACCCGGCTGATTTCGTCGCCAACCCTGTCGCGGGCACGGCATACGCTCCTAACACCGCCCAGCAAAATGCCCGCGCCTGTAATCAACCCGGTCTTTACCGCGCCCGAGCAAGTCGCGCACGAACTGCACGCGCACGGCTATGCCGTCCTCAGCCCCGGCGGTGTCAGTCGATTTATAAACGGCGCGCTCAGCGCGTTCCGCACCGTTCAGCAGAGCTGGGATGATCTACCGCCGGATCAATTTTTACTCGACGGCGGTCACTACCGCAGCCGTCGCCATTCCTGCTTTGTGGTAGAGCACGACGCCGTGCAACAAACGCCGCACCGCGGCCACTGGCAGCCCGTGGAATACAACGCCTTGCACGGGGGCATGGTGCGGCTATTTGAACCCATCGCCCCCACCACAATTGCGCAACCCGCATGGCCGCAGCTACTTCAAGCCGTGGGCCATGTTTGTTCTGAAATCAAAGGCGAGCAGCCCTGGTACGTAGAAGCCCATCAATTCCGTATCGACACGACCCACGGCATCGGTCGTCCCACCCCCGAAGGAGCGCATCGCGATGGCGTGGATTTCGTCGCCATCCTGCTTGTAAACCGCAAAGATGTTAAAGGCGGCGAAAGCCGAATATTCGAAGCCGCCAGTTCCAATGGAAAACGTTTCACCCTCACAGAACCGTGGTCGATGCTATTGCTTGACGAC
>JAYUBY010000042.1:0-1914 GCA_043740635.1 Alphaproteobacteria bacterium | reverse complement strand
GAAGTCGGGGTTGCGCAGCGTGAGCCGCAGCACCGGCATGGAGGCGAGCTGGAAGCCGACCTCCTTTTCGATGATCGCCCCGCCGGCGATGCGGCCGGCAGTGGGGACGCCCTTGGACACCGTCGAGCCCGAAGCGCCGGACGCGCTGACCGAGCCGGTCTGCACCGTGCCCTGGGCCGAGGCGTAGGCCTGGCCGTCGGCGCCCATCAGCGGGGTCACCAGCAGGGTGCCGCCCAGCAGGCTCTTGGCGTCGCCCATGGCCGAGACGGTAACGTCGATCTGCGCGCCCGTGGCGGAGAAGGCCGGCAGCTTGGCGGTGACCATCACCGCGGCCACGTTCTTGGTGTTCAGCGTCGCGTCGCGGGTGTTGACGCCCAGCCGCTCCAGCATCGCTTCCAGGCTCTGCTTGGTAAACGGCGCGTTGCGCAGCGCATCGCCCGTGCCGCTCAGGCCCACCACGATGCCGTAGCCGACCAACTGGTTGTCGCGCACGCCCTCGAACTCGACGATGTCCTTGATCCGCGACCTGGCGGCCGCTGGGCCCGCGACGGCCAGGCCCAGAACCAGGATCGGGGCGAGGAGAAAGAGCGATAGAGCGCGGATCGGATGACGCATGAAAACCCTGGACGGCAAAGACAGCATGACTTCGGCTTTCCCTCTGCCAGCCGCGTGCCAGTTCGCAGGTTCGTGAAAGATCAGGAAAATCAGCGGGGGAGGGTGCGTCATGATCGCGCCGCCTGCGCCCCATCGGCAGTTTTTGCCCGGCATTAACCATGCTGCAAGCTTGGCGGCGCAGAGGTGGGCTGTAGCGATTTTCGCGGGGGGTATGAGCGCAGCATGAAGGTCACCGGCCCAAGCGGGATCGGACCCTCGTCAGGCGCCCAGTCGGCCCGTGGCGGTGGGGGCGGGGAAGGATTCCGCATCCCGGCGCTGCAAGGGGCGGGCGGCCCCAGCCAGGCGTCTTCGGTCTCGGCGACTCAAGGGGTGATGGGCGTCGAGGCGCTGCTGGCCCTGCAGGAGACCGGCGGACCGCTGGAACGCAAGCGCCGCGCCGTCGGCCGGGCCGGGCGCATCCTCGACGTGCTCGACAACATCAAGGTGGCGCTGCTGGACGGCGACCTCGCCTCGGGCGACCTCGACCAGCTGCGCCGCGCGGTGCGCGATGAACGCAGCGTCACGGACGACCCTAAACTCGAGGCGGTGCTCGACGAGATCGAGCTCCGCGCGGCGGTCGAGATGGCCAAGCTCGAGCAGGCCGGCCGTGCGGCGTAATGGCGCCCACTTACAAGCTTCGATTGAAACCACTGTTTTTCTTGTTATAAGCGCCCCGCGTGTCTCGGGGTGTATAGGGGGCTCGGAGTGTCTATGAAGTCGGCCGCCGTATTGGCTGCGAGGCCTGAGTATCGTCCTTCCGAGGACGAGGAGTTCATGAGCGAGCGTCAGCTTGAGTACTTCAAGCAGAAGCTCAATGGCTGGAAAGAGGACATTCTCCGCGAATCTGGAGAGACCCTCAAACATCTGCAGAGCGAAACCGAGAATCATCCGGACCTGGCCGATCGCGCCTCGTCGGAGACTGATCGGGCGCTGGAACTGCGCACCCGTGACCGGCAACGCAAGCTGATCTCCAAGATCGACGAAGCGCTGCGCCGGATCGAGGACGGGTCCTACGGCTACTGCGAAGAGACCGGTGAGCCGATCGGCGTCGCCCGCCTCGACGCCCGGCCGATCGCCACCCTGAGCCTCGAAGCCCAGGAACGCCACGAGCGCCGCGAGCGCGTTCACCGCGACGACTAACCAAGGGGCCCTGACGGGGCCTTTTTTGCGTTAAGCGCCTGACTAGGCTATTATGCTCATATTGAGCATTTCTCCCCGCTGCGACACAGCGCATTGAGGGAGATCAGCCCAGCCGGAGCG
>JAYUBY010000041.1:0-14217 GCA_043740635.1 Alphaproteobacteria bacterium | reverse complement strand
CCAGGCTTCGTCCACATAGACATGGCAGGTCGCGCACGCGCAGGCCCCGCCGCAGTCGGCGTCAATGCCGGGTACATTGTTCTTCACCGCGCCTTCCATTACGGTCAGGCCGGTCTTCACGTCGAGAACGTGTTCGGTTCCGTTGTGCTCGATGTAGGTAATCTTAGCCATAAACCCTCGGAACCCCTTGGCGCCGCTTATGCGGCGACCTCTTTCGTGGAAATGGATGGGCGGATCGGCTCTAGGCGGGAACGGCGAGGCTCACGGCGAAGGCACGATCATAGCTTCGAAAATAGCTGTCACGCGGTCGATGAAGACCTCACGCTCTCGTCCGAGGAGCGGCTGATCTCGAATGAGCCGTTCGACCAGGAACCCAATATAAACCGCGGCCATAACTCGCGCTCGCGCCGGGGCGTCGTCACCGCCTAGCCAGTCGCGGATGGGAGCGAGGAAGTGCTCCTGCATGGCAAGGTTCAGTAGCGGCGCCGTCGTTGGCGAGGTCGCGGTTCGTAGCAAGAACTGGAAGCTGTGGGTGCGCTCCTCGCCGACGTGGGCTGCGTCAGCGAGCATGATCGCTGCGTCGCGGGGAAAGGCCTTGCGATCCCATTCGCGCAGACGGTCGGGATGGAACGACGCCTTCAGCGCTTCGACGAACAGGGCATCCTTGCCGCCAAAGTAGCGCTTGATTAGCGCCACATCGCAGCCGGCGTCGGCGGCGATTTCGCGCAACGCGGCGTGGTCGTAGCCGGAGCGGGCGAAATGCGATTTGGCGGCCTCGAGGATTGCTGCGCGAGTGGCTTCAGCGTCGCGCTTTCGCGGCGCAACGCGTTCGAGGCTTAGCGTTATGGTGTCACTCATTCTCGGGTTCAGGCGTCATGCGCGAGCCGGAATGATCACGGGCATGCTTTCATAGCCGTGGACGAAGGCCGAGTAGGTGCGGGTCGGCTCGCCCACAACGTTGATCATCGGGAAACGCTTGAGGATCTCTTCCCAGATGATGGTCAGCTGCATCTCGGCCACGCGGTTGCCGACGCAGCGGTGAACGCCGAAGCCGAACGAGAGGTGCTGGCGCGGCCGCTCGCGGTCGATGATGTAGGCGTCGGGATTGTCGAGCATCTCGTCGTCTCGATTGCCCGAGATGTACCACATCACAACCCGCTCCCCCTTTTTGATCGTCTTGCCGCCGACCTCGATGTCACGCGTCGCCACGCGGCTCATGTGGGCGAGCGGCGTCTGCCAGCGGATGGTCTCGGACACCATCGATGGGATCAGGCCCGGATTGGCGCGCAATTTATCGTATTGGTCGGGATTCTTGTTTAGCGCGAAGACACTGCCCGAGATGGTATTCCGAGTGGTGTCATTGCCGCCGATGATCAGCAGCACGACAGTGCCCTGATACTGTTGCATGTCCATGTTCCGGGTGGCGTCGTTGTGCGCCAGCATGGAGATCAGGTCGATGCTCGGCGGGGCGTTGACGCGCTGGTTCCAGAGCTCACCGAAAGCGCCAAAGCATTCAAAGATCGCCGCGCCCTTCTGTTCCCAGCTCGTCACCGGCCCGTGACCGGGCATGTTGGTGAACATGTCCGACCAGTGCGTGAGCTTGCGCCGATCCTCGAACGGGAAGTCGAAGAGCGTGGCCAGCGTCATGGCGGTCAGCTCCTTTGACACTAGGTCTACCCAGTCGAATTCGACGCCAATCGGCAGGCTGTCCAGGATTTGGCCCGCACGCTCGCGGACCACCGGGGCCATGTTGCTGATGTTGGAGGGGGCGACCGTCGGGCTTACCGCTTTGCGGTGGGCGCTGTGTTCCGGCTCGTCCATCGTAATGAAGCCCGCGCCGCCTTTGCGACGTTCGCCCATCACCCGCTCCTGCTCTTTCAGCGCCTCGAGGTTCGGCAACCCGATACCCTCAGCCGAGGAGAAGCCTTCATGGTCAGTGTCAACCGCCATGATGTCGTTCCAGCGGCTGATCGACCAATAGGGGCCGTATTCGCTGTCGGCGGTGAAGTGGACAGGCGCCTCACGGCGCAAACGCTCGAAGATCGGCCAGATAGTATCGTCCTGGAAGCGCTGGGCCTTGGCTGGGTTAAGCTCGGCCAGCGGAGTTGCAAAGGCCTCTGCGGCGGCTACTGAGGCTTCGGCCTTCACGGCGATATTCATGCTGGCGTTCCCGTATAGATCGCCCGTCTATGAGGGCGTTGTCGGGAGAAATCCTGATCGACGCTAGGCAGGATGTCAATCGCTGTTGACATGGATCCCTCAGGGCGCGGGGTTGGGCTGTCCGCCGTCGGTATGGGGCTCGTCCCGCCCATGCTCCGCCAAGGCGCGATCGGCGGCCTCCCTCCCGATCCTGCCGATCCGTTCCTTGAATTCAGGCGAGTTGATCATCGGCTGGGCTGTGGCGGCGCGCGCTTGTGCGTTGGCTATGCGCTCCTTGAACTCTGGTGAAGCGACTAACTTCTCGACGTCAGCGGCCTTAGCGATCCGGGTCTTGAACTCCGCGGAGTTGACCCACTTCTCGGCATCAGCCGCCTGGGCCACAGCCTTGGCGATCCCCGCCTTGAACTCCAGAGAGTTGACCATTTTCTCGGCCTCGGCGGCGCGGAGTTGGGCTTTCTCGATCCGCGCCGTGAATTTAGGCGAATTGATCACCTTTTCAACGTCGGCAGCCTTGGCTTCAGCCTTGCGGGATTCGTCTTCCCAAAGGCGTAGCTGCTCTGCAGTCGGTTCCGGACCGATCTCGATGATCGCGCCTTCCTTGGAGAACACCAGTCCGGCCCTATGGTGACGAGCCGACGGCTTGCTCGCCGCGGCCGGCGCATTGCCGATCGGGACGGATGTGACGGGCGTCGGCGCAGGCGCGGCCTTCGCGTCGGGTTCAGGTAAGCGGGTGGCCTGGGCAAAGACTGGTGTCACGTGCAACAGGGCGGCTGACCCCAGGAGGCTTGCGTCGACGGCAGCCAGACTGCAGAGCCGCACGGCGCGGATTGCAGACCCCTCGGCGTCCTTGGGCTTCATCCATTGCATCAGTCGTTCCTGCAGATCGCTGCGGCCAAAGAGGCCGACGGCGAGGGCTACATTGGATTGCTCGTCCGCCTTAGTCGGGTTGGGCGCGCCCACTGTTTGGGCGAGGGAGATCAGGCGTTTGGCGTAGGCCTTCGGTGACCCCATGGCTTCCGCGGCCATGGCGTCGCAGGCCAGCTCCCGGCTTCGGCGGACGCCGGTCTTGAGGGCCAGGAGGACCGGGTGTCAAGACACGGGCAGGGTGAGGACCTCGCGGCGAGATTGATAGCGTAGTCGTGGCGGACGACATGGGCGGTCTCATGAAGCAGGGCAGCGCGCAGGTCCTCGCCGTGCGGCGTCATCTCGTTGGGGATCAGGATAACGGGTCTGAAGACGCCCACCACGGCAGGGCTCGAGACGCCGGCGGACTTCGACTGCTTGAATGATCTCGGCCGGCAGTTCGACGCGCTTGGATTGACGGACCAGCCGGGTGGCGGCGATCGCGGCAACAGCCAGGCGAGCCATAAGCACGGCGGCCACGACAGCGAAAACGGCTATCATCGTCCAGGCCGACCACGGCGGCAACGCGACGGCCGGGTCGGCGGCTGGGACCGTGTGGAGCGCCGCGAGCGCCTGAGCGTCCACCAGCGCGTCGATTGGGACGCGCGCGACGGTGGGCGTCATGTGCGGCAGGAGGGTGCTCAGCGTGATGGCCGGCAGGATCGCTGCGACGCCCAGGAAAACGAGCCAAAGGCCATTGCGGCCGCGAGGTGATAGCCCGCCGAAACGGGAGATGATGAAGGCGCAGATCGCAACGACCGGCACCTGCCACGCGGCGTTCACAAGGTAGCTGGCGAGTATCTGTTGCATCAGCCGACCTCCTCGTCGTCGCCGTCGCGGTTCACGAACTTCGAGGCCCGCGCGATCTGTTCGGGCGTGATCTGATGGGTGTTAATGAGCGCCATTAGCAGCGCCTCGCCGGAGCCACCGAACATGCGCGACACCAGGTCCTTCACCGCTGCGCCGGTTGCGCCGTCGCGGCTGACGGCGGCCTCATAGGTAAAGGCGCGTCCGACCTGCGCGCGCCGAACCTTCTTTTTGCGCAGCAGCACGTTCAGCATCGTCTGGACGGTCGTGTAGGCAAGGTCGGAGTCGAGTTGCTCCTGGACGGCCGCCACCGGGCTCGGTCCTGCCGACCACAGCACTTGCATGATCTTGAGTTCCAAGGGCGTCAGCACGCCGCTGGCCTTGCCGCGGGAGCGGGTTGCCAATTTTATCTCCTAAAAGTTTCGGAGATGGTGGCGCACTGGCGTTGATAACGTCAACTAAACTTTTAGTAGGAAACCAGTCGCGGCACGGGAAGGGGACCTATTGGCTAGTCAGGAAATCCCTGCCGCCTGTCTGAGCCTCTCCGGCCTTGGGCGGCTTGGGCGCGCTATCTTTTGGCTTGGAGTCTGCTGGCTTTGGAACGAGCGGCATGCCGCATTCTGGGCAGGCGCCCGGCGCGTCGAACTCCTTGCCGTCCGCGGCGCAGCCACAGGGCGGGCAGACGAATTTTCCGGAGGGTGGCGCGTCGGCTGCAAAGGCGATGTGGGTTGTGGCGCAGGCGCAGGCGATGCCGAAGAGGCCGCCTTGGAGGACAAATCGACGGGATGTGAAGGGCATAGGCTTGCTCCAAGTCTGAGGTGACATGCTGGACCCGGCCGTTGATCGTGAACATGACTCCTGTCCGACGAAAACTGACTCGCGTCGGCTCGCTAGTGTCCGGTGAGCGTGACGCCCGGGCCGCTGGGCGCTAGGGTGTCGCCGCCGTTCATCGCCCTTTGCATGTGGACAATGTCGACCCAGCGGCCGTGCTTGAAGCCCACGCTTCTGCTAACCCCGGTCTGCTCGAACCCAAGCGAGCTGTGAAGGCCGATCGAGCCCGTATTCTCTGTGTCGCCAATCACCGCAATCAGCTGGCGAATGCCGAGCGCCTCGCAGGCCGAGATGACGGCGGAAAGCACCGCGCGCCCCACGCCTTTGCCCTTGGCCTCCGGCGAGACATAAACGCTGTCTTCCAGGGTGTAACGATAGGCCGCGCGTGGGCGGAAAGGCCCGGCATAGGCGAACCCCAGCACGCGGCCCTCGACCTCGGCCACCAGGTAGGGCAGGCCCTGGTCCTGGATGGCGCGGCGGCGGGTGTCCATGTCTGCAGCGCTTGGCGGATCCTCCTCGAAAGTTCCGAATCCATGCAGCACGGCGTCGCCATAGATGGCCCTCAGGGCCTCGGTGTCGGCCCCGGTGGCGTCTCTGATGATCATACCTTCTCCCAACCTTTCTCAAGCGCCCAGACTGCGAAGGCGTAGTCGAGTGCGATCTCCTTCAGGAAATCGAATCGGCCGGATGCGCCACCATGACCCGCCTCCATGTTGATTTTCAGCAGCATGGGCGCATCGCCAGCCGAGAATTCACGCAGCTTGGCGATCCACTTCTCCGGCTCCCAATATGTCACGCGCGGATCGGAAAGACCGCCGGTGGCGAGGATCGGCGGGTAGGCCTGGGCTGAGACTTGATCGTAGGGGCTGTAGGCGGCGATCAGGTCGTAGGCCGCGGCATCCTGCAGGGGATTGCCCCACTCCGGCCACTCCGGCGGCGTGAGCGGTAGGCTTGTGTCGCTCATGGTGTTGAGCACGTCGACGAAGGGAACCGCAGCAATGATCGCGCCCCAGAGTTCGGGCCTCAAGTTGGCGATCGCGCCCATCAGCATGCCGCCGGCCGAGCCGCCATAGGCCGCGATCTTGCCTTTGGTCGCATAGCCGTTCGCCGTCAGATGCTCGGCACAGGCGATGAAGTCCGTAAAGGTGTTCGGCTTCCTTTCCTTTCGCCCGTCCAGGAACCAGCCCCAGCCCTTGTCGGAGCCGCCTCGTACGTGCGCGTTGGCCCAGATCCAGCCACGGTCAACGAGGCTGAGGTTACGAATCGAGAAGCCGGCGTCGAGCGGGATGCCGTAGGCGCCATAGCCGTAGAGCAAGAGCGGCGCGGACCCGTCGAGTGGGGTTTCCTTCAACATTAGGACGGTGATGGGGACCTCTGCGCCGTCGGAGGCCTTGGCGTAGAGGCGGCGCGCCACGTAGCGGGCCGGGTCGTGACCGGAGGGGATTTCCTGGGTCTTGCGCAGTGTGCGCTCGCGGCTCGCCATGTCGTAGTCGTAGGTCTGACGAGGCGTCGTGGGTGATTGGTAGACGAAGCGCGTCGTCGTCGTGTCGTACTCGTATCCGCCCTCCTGATGGAGCGCGTAGGCTTCCTCGTCGAAGGCCACTTCATGCTCGCCGCCGTCTCGGGCCATTACCACCAGGCGGTCCAGAGCATTGACCCGCTCGGCGCGAACGAGGTGGCCGGCGAAAGCTGAGACGCCGGTGATGTAACGGCCGGGCTGGTGAGCGATCCAGTCCTGCCAGGTCGCTTTGGCGGGGATCTGAGCGGTGCTCGTCGAGAGCTTGAAGTCCACCGCTTCGTCGGCATTGGTGTGGATCACCCAGCGGTCAGTCCAGTGATCGAGGGCGTATTTCACGCCCACCTGCCGCGGCTCGACGACCACCGGCTGGGCCGTCGGATCGCTTGCCGGGATCAGCCAGGTCTCTGTGGTTTCCTGATTGCCTGCGCTGACGACGATGTGGCTGTCGTCGGAGGTGGTCCCGATCCCTAGGAACATGCCGTCGTCCGGCTCCTCGTAGACCAGCACGTCGTCGCCGCCGCGGGCTGGCCGGCGGAAGACCTTGGCCGGCCGGGCGTTCTTGTCTCGCCATATCCAGAACAGCCATTGGCTGTCGGGCGAAAAGGTGAGAGCGCCATAACTGCTCTCGATCGGTGTCCCGAGTTCTTCCCCGGTCGCCAGATCCTTGACCCGGATCGTGTAGTACTCCGAACCCTGCTCGTCGGCCGCCCAGGCGTAGAGAGCATGATCGTGGCTGTGGCTGGCGGCGCCGACCTGGAAGAAGGGCCTGTCCTTAGCGAGATTTTCCTCGTCCAGAAGGACCTGCTCGCCCGCCGCCTCTCCGCGCGGCCGCCGGGCGTGGATTGGGTGCTGGGCGCCCAGGTCGTAGCGCACATAGTAGTCCCAGGGCCCGTCGGGCGAGGCGACGGAGCTGTCGTCCTCCTTGATGCGCCCTTTCATCTCTCCGAACATCTGCGCCTGCAGCGCCTCGGTTCCGGCCAGCATCGCCTTGGTGTAGGCGTTCTCGACCTCGAGGTGCTCACGGATGTCGCCGCGCAGTGTTTTGGGGTCGCGCAGCACCTGCTGCCAATTGTCGTCTTTCATCCAGGCGTAGTCGTCGACCCGCACGCGGCCGAGCTGTTCTATGCGCTTGGGACGTTTGGGGGCGATGGGAGGCGCGGGCTTGCTCATGAGCGCTACATGCCTCGCGCGCTGCTCGCCCTCAAGGCGCCGCGTGACCGCAACCGCACATCGACGCCGCGCGTCACTTGGGCGCGCCGAAGCGCTTCCATCTTATCTTGGCGGAAACCTTCCAGTGATTCACTATCGACTCATCGAAATCGCGCGCAGATGCGAGGGATTCCAGAGCTTTCGGGGACCGCCCTCATGGTCATCGACCTTTCCGCCCAGCTGATGCAGGCGACCGTTCAGCTTGAGCAACCGCTCGGCGACGGTACGCGCACGGTCGGCACCGGCTTCCTGATCTCTGAGACCACGCCCGACGGCAAGACCCACACCATCCTGGTCACCGCCAACCACGTCTTCGACAAGATGCCGAAGGAGACGGTGCGGATTGGCTACCGCATCGCCAACGCTGACGGCAGTTGGAGCTATTCCCCGCAGCCCTTGAAGATTCGCGACGCCCAGGGCCACGCGCTATGGACGCACCATCCGTCGCGCGATGTGGCCGCGCTCTCCATTGTCGCTCCGGCGGCCTTCACCAAGGCCGCGATTCCGGAAGGTTACCTGGCAGCCGACGAGACCTTCGCAAAGTACGAAGTTAGCGCGGGCGATGAGATGATGGCGCTAGGCTTCCCGCGGGGCCTAGCGGCCAATGCGGCGGGCTTTCCGATTTTGCGGGCCGGCAAAGTGGCGTCTTTTCCGATCGCGCCTGCAAAGATCTTCCCGACCTTTCTGCTCGACTTCGCAGTGTTCCCCGGCAACTCCGGCGGGCCTGTCTTCATGAGCGGGCCGGCCCGCCGCAACGCCGGCGAGCCCGGTCAACCCCGTCAGGATGTGGAATTTATCGCGGGCCTTCTGACCCAGCAGGTCGAGCTCAACAGTGAACGGCTGGATATCGGCATTGTCACCAACGCCAAATACATCCGCGAGACCATCGCCCTGATCAAAGACCCGAACGCTGAGGTCACTGAAGTGGCCAGTCAGTCCGTGATCCCCGGAGCCAAGGCGGCCTCCGCTGAGGAAGCCGCCCGTCCAGACTAGGGCATCACCCCCCGTAGACGATCGAGATCGTCTCGGCGATGCAGGCGGGCTTGTCCTCGCCTTCGATCTCGATGGTGCACTCGTTCTTCAGCTGCATTCCGCCGGCCTTGGGCTCGGCGCCGATCAGCTTTTGCCGCATGCGCACGCGCTTGCCGACGCGAACCATATTGATAAAGCGGACCTTGTCGGAGCCATAGTTAATGCCGCGGGTGACGCCTTTGACCGGTAGCATGCCCTGTCCGAGGAATGGGATAAGCGACAGCGTCAGGTAGCCGTGGGCGATCGGGCCACCGATCTCGCGCGTTGCGCGCTCCACATCGACATGGATCCACTGGTGGTCGCCGGTGGCCTCGGCGAACATGTTGACGCGCGCTTGATCGACCAGCAGCCAATCCGAAACGCCCACTTCCGTGCCCACCAGGCCGGGCAGGTCTTTGATCTCGACCGGGTTCATTCGTCTTCTCCTTGGATTTTCGAATTCAGAGGTTGGTTAGCACGGCCTAGGCGATGCGCGCGCCGTCTTTGCCCCAGTAGGCGTCACGGATCAGCCGCTTGTAGAGCTTGCCGGTTGCGTGGCGGGGCAGCTCCGCCATGAAGTCGATGACCTTGGGCGACTTCACGTGGCTCAAGTGCTGCCGCGCATAGGCCATGAGCTCGGCCCGCAGTTCGTCGCCGGCGTCGGCCCAGTCCAGGGGCTGAATAACGGCCACGACCTTCTCGCCCATCTCTTCGTCCGGCGCCCCGACCACGGCAGCGTCAGCGACCTTCGGGTGGCCGATGAGGACGTTTTCAAGTTCCTGCGGGTAGATGTTCACGCCACCGGAGATGATCATGAAGCTCTTGCGGTCGGTCAGGTAGAGGTAGCCTTCCTCGTCCAGCCAGCCCACATCGCCAAGCGTCGTCCAGCCGTGCTGGTTGCGGGACTCAGCGGTCTTGGCGGGGTCACCGTGATACTCGAACTGGCCACCGCCTTCGAAGAACACAAGGCCCTCGGCGCGCGGTGGCAGAGGCTCGCCGTCCTCGTCGCAGATCTTAACCGCGGCCGTGAGCCCGCGTCCGACTGAGCCCTTGTGGGCCAGCCATTCCGCCGAGTTGATGATGCAAAATCCGTTGCCCTCGGTTCCGGCGTAATACTCGTGCACGATCGGGCCCCACCAGGCGATCATCTGCTCCTTGACTGGGACCGGACAGGGCGCAGCTGCGTGGAATACCGACTTCAGCGACGACATATCGTAGCGTTCGCGCACCCCGTCGGGGAGCTTCAGCATACGGACGAAGTGGGTCGGCACCCACTGCGCCGAGGTGATTTTGTACTGCTCGATAAAGCGCAGCGCGTCTTCGGCGTCGAACCTCTCCATCATGACGACCGTGCCGCCCATCGATTGCACGGCCATTGACCAGCCCAGGGGCGCGGCATGGTAGAGCGGGGCAGGCGACAGGTAGACCGTGTCCGCAGTCCAGCCGTAAAGCGCCTGGCCAAGGTTCGCGAGCGGGTTGGGCGCGTCGATGGCCGGCTCAACGGGACCGGCGCGCTTGACGCCCTTGGGTCGGCCGGTCGTGCCCGATGAATAGAGCATAGGGCGACCGGCGGATTCGTCGGCGATGGGCGTCGACGGGAGCGATGCGCGGGCGTCCTCGAAGCTCTTGAAGGCGCCGGCCTCGCCGCCAACCATGTAAAGAGCGACGCCGGGTATCTGGGACGCGACGGCGAGCGCCGTCTCCGAGGTCGCAGCAGACGCGATGAAGATCTTCGCCCCGCAATCCTTGATGATGTACTCGACCTCGCCGGTCGTCAGCTTGGACGAAAGACAGGTGAAGCGCAGGCCAGACCGCTGTGCCGCCCAGAGGATTTCATAGTAGCGCGGATGGTTGTCGATGAAGCAGGCGATGGCGTCGCCCGCTTGCAGGCCCAGATTGCGGAAGAGGTGCGCGCCCTGGTTCGAGCGGGTGTCGAGCTCGCCATACGTCACCGCCTCGCCGGAGTAGGCCATGATGAAGGCCGGCTTGTCGGGATGGGTCTTGGCGTGGGCCGATGGATGCATGGTCTCACTCCCGCGGCGGCCGCCCCCATTGTTAGGTTGCTTGCGCCGCCAACTAATCTTTGCTCAGGCGCTATAGCGGGCCTTGACCTACGGTCCGTCAAGCGGGCGGCATGGCCGCGAAATCACCGGAGGACACCATGGCGGCGCCGACATTCGAAACCCTTACATACGCCCTGGAAGACGGGGTCGCGACGGTGACGTTGAACCGGCCAGAGAAGCTCAACGCCTTCAATACTCAGATGATGAAGGACATGATCGCAGCCTTTGATGAAACGGATCGCGATGACGCCGTGCGCTGCGTGATCGTAACTGGGGCGGGGCGGGCGTTCTGCGCAGGCGCCGATCTGTCGGCGGGAGCCGGGACGTTCGACTACGACGCGAGAGGCGGCGAGGCGATGGCGGCGCGGACCCGCGAGGGTGCCCAGCGTGACGGTGGCGGTTTGCTGACCCTTCGAATCTTCGAGAGCCTGAAACCGGTTATCGCCGCGGTAAACGGAGCGGCTGTGGGCGTGGGCGCGACCATGCAGCTTGCCATGGACATCCGGCTGGCCTCGACGGAAGGGCGATATGGCTTCGTTTTCGCTCGCCGCGGACTCAACCCGGAGGCGGCCTCGTCCTGGTTCTTGCCGCACCTGGTGGGCGTCCAGACCGCGCTGGAGTGGTGCTACACGGGCCGCATTTTTCCCGCGCAGGAGGCCTTTGACCGCGGCCTTGTTCGCTCACTGCACGCCCCAGCCGATCTCCTGCCGGCCGCGCGCGCCCTGGCCCGTGAGATCGCAGACAACGCCGCCCCGGTGTCGGTGGCCCTCACTCGCCAGTTGATTTGGCGCATGGCCGGCGCGTCACATCCGATGGAGGCTCACCGAGCTGACAGCCGTGGAATTCAGGCGCGCGGAAAGTCAGGTGATGCACGTGAAGGCGTGACTTCATTCCTCGAGAAGCGCCCCGCGGCGTTTCCGGATAAGGTCTCGAGCGATCTTCCCGATATCTGGACGCATTGGCATGCGCCGGATTTCAAATAAGAAACATCATCTTATGCGCGAGTCGCTTTCAGGTAGAAGACCTCCAGCTTACTCGACCAAACCCGTTCTTTGAAATCGAACACGGGTTTCGACCTGCGATCTTTGGCGGTTACGATCAAAAGACTTGTGTTTGTGTGCTTGTCCTTGTCATAAGGTCCCTATATGCAGCGCGCTACTGATGTTGCGATTCACTTCAGCGCCTTCAAACAGCGCCTTTCCAATGGAAAACAAGAATGGATGAGAAGTCGGAAGTCATCGAGATGACCGCGGACATCGTCTCGGCCTATGTCGGCAACAATTCGGTCACCGCGGCTGACTTGCCTGGCCTGATCCAGAGCGTGCACCGCGCGCTTGCCAGCATCACCTCGGGCGCCGAAGCAGCGGAAGTCGCACCGAAGGAGCCTGCGGTGCCGATCCGCCGCTCGATTACCCCTGACTTCCTTGTCTGCCTGGAAGATGGCCGCAAGTTCAAGTCGCTGAAGCGGCACCTACGCACCAAGTACAACATGAGCCCCGAGGAATATCGGGCCAAATGGGGCCTGCCGAAGGACTATCCGATGGTTGCGCCGAACTACGCCAAGGCGCGCTCGGACCTGGCCAAGCAGATGGGCCTTGGTCAGGGCGGCCGTCAGGCTCCGCGCAAGAAGCGCTAGTCCAAGGCGGCGCTTCGCCGACATTTGTCTGAACTCGGGACGCCCGCCGATTTCGGTGGGCGTTTCTATTGGTTGAGCTGGTTCGCGGCCGAAGCTGGACTTGCCCGCAACCGCGCGTCATTAGCTCGCAGGTCTACAGCGAGTTGAGCCGGGGGGAGCGGGCGCTGCAGTCGTTGTTGAAACCCTGCATGTCCGAAATCGAGCGGCCACCAAGGCGCCACGCTGCACGAACAATCAGCAGGAATTAACCCTTTTCCGCTTGCCGCCGATTCGCTCAATCGGCGATAGTTGACTCGTTGTGAATTCAACTGGTTGCTGGGGTATCTGCACATGTCGGCGCAGATAGGGGCACCCGGCGCGGCAGTACGCGCGCATGAGGAGCTCTTCGCCTATTGGGCGTCGTTGAGGGAAGGCCCCCGGTTGCCCGGGCGTCGGCACCTGGACCCGGCCGGGATCAAGCGCTTGTTGCCAACGGTAAGCCTCATTGACGTCCTTCCGGAGGCCCGAAAAACGGGCGCGCTGGAGTTCCGCATGCGCCTGGCCGGCACTGGCCTCTACGGCGTCTACGGCCACGAGATCACCGGCAAGCGACTGAGCGACATCTACAACAGCTCCGCGGCGGATTACTGGTGTACGGAACTGAGCAAGGTCGTGTCTGAGCGGAGACCTGCCGTCGGGGTCCACAATCTCGCCTGGCGCGGCGCCTCGCACCTTTCAATCCTCTGGCTGCGGCTGCCGCTGGCCTCGGATGGAGACGAAGTGGACATGATCCTGGGACTCGACGCCGTGGTCGGTATGTCGCAGATCCAGACCGGCATCCGCGCGGCTTAGGCGCTTGCGTCCCGGCGAATGCGCACGACCATAGACGCCAGGCCGTTTGACCGCTGTTGCGACAGCGCGCCCTTCAGCCCGAGTGTCTCGAATGCTGCAGGTGCGTCGAAGGCCAGGATCTCGGCGGCGTGGCGGCCCGAGAACAGGCGCAAGACGATCGCGATAAGGCCGCGCACGATGTGGGCGTCGGAGTCGCCTCGAAATTTCAGCGTCGCGTCATCCTGCGGTTCGGTCACGAGCCAGACCTGGCTGGCGCAGCCGCGCACCTTGTTGGCGTCAGACCGCTCCGCATCACTGAGCGGCGCCAGATCGCGCCCGAGGTCGATCACGTAGCGATAGCGCTCTTCCCAGTCGCCCAGGACATCAAACTCGGCTGAGAGGTCGGCGAGTTCGGTTTGGATCGCGCTCATATCGGCGACTTAGGCGCCGCGACTGCCCGGCGCAACCGGCTCAGGCTCTCTTAAGGCGGACTCGGGCGCTCAATCCCTTGCCGGGCGCGGAACTCAGCAGGAGACGCGCGCCCATGGCGCGACAGGTAAGTTCGCATATCGGCAGGCCGAGGCCGGCGCCCTCCGCGCGGCGGACGAGTGCGTTCTCGCCCTGCTCGAACGGCAGCATCAGCCTTGGCAAGTCCGCTGGATCGACGCCATCGCCATCATCCTCGACGAAGATGTCCACGTGGCCATCATGGATCTCGATTCGTACCCGGACTTCGCCATCGTCAGGCGCGAACATCGCGGCGTTCTGTAACAGGTGAGTGAGAACCGTGCGCAGGCCCCATGGGTCTGCAAGCACCATGGGAAGCTCGCCGTGATCCACGATTACCGGGCGCACGCCGCGGATGAAATCGGCTCTGGCGCCGGAGACTGCGTCGTCCATCGCCGGTTCCAACGCTTCCGGCCCTACGTCAAGCTTCAAGCCTTCAAGGTGGCCGATTTCCAGCACCTGGTTGACGAGCTTCAATAGCTTCTTGCCGCTGCCGCGGATGATCTCGGCGTATTCCTTGTACTGGTGCGCGCCCAGCGGCCCGTAGAGTTCGGCCGAGAGGATCTCGGAGAAGCCCAGTATCGAGTTCAGGGGCGTGCGAAGTTCGTGGCTGACCAGCCGCAGGAATGAGCGCTTTTGAACCTCCAACGCGGCGATGCCGCCGGACCTGCGGCGCGATCGCGCGCCCCGAGCGGCCGGCTCTGGGCTCCCGGGGTCAGGTATCGCTGCAGTAGGATCGGCCGTGCTCGGCATGGGGCGTC